>JAZDLX010000095.1:0-34252 GCA_043801585.1 bacterium
GCTGATGGCGAAGATTCGTACTCAACCGATTGCAAGGGCTCGTATGGTCGCTATGGCACTGTCCGTTCGTCTCACGGGATATTCCCTGAAACAAGTTGGATCGGCGTTCGGAAAACGCGATCACACGACTGTTCTGCACGCTCGGGGAAAGGTGGCAGAGTGGGAACGCGATGATCCAACTTTTGCCAGTACGATTCAAACCCTCATTCGGTCCATTGAGACGGTGACTGACTGAGGATTACTACATGATATTCTTTAAGATGGTAATGCTTCCCGGGATCAGAAATGGACCCTAAAAGTAGGGTCTTTTCCTTGACCCGGAGAGGCCCGTCGGGGTATATTCCACAGATTTCAAGGGGTTTAGCTTACAAAGAAAAGTTATTCACAAATCTCATTCACAACGTTAATGAGAAATGGTGAAACAGGTGGGTACATTAACCTGTCTGTGTGGGAGGTGGCATTTAGACTGGCAAAAGTGTACAAACGTTATAATAACACACTCGTAGTTCACTCATCATTGAAAGCCATAACTCAACAAATAGTTGGTTGTTTGCCGTTTAAAAAGAGTGTTGTCAACAGAATTAACAGGACTACTACAAAAACAACATAGAGATAATTTCTTTCAGAAGATAGTAAAATGGAGGGGATAACCCTTCCTTGCATGAGGGATGCGATGCGTTTCACAGTAGAACAGGCTACGCTGCGTGAAGCATTGGACCGTGTTGCACCGGCGGTGCCAACGAAATCTCCCCTCCCTATTCTTGCGAATATTCTTCTGCGTTTGGAAGGAAATCGTTTGAATCTGGTGGCAACGGATCTTGAGGTTTCTGTTGTAACCAATTTGGAAGTAAAGGGAGAAAAAGACGGAAGTCTGTCAGTACCTGCCAAGAAGATCAGTGATATCGTTCGTGAACTGGATGGTATGTCCATTGTTTGCAGCATGGATGGAGGAAACCATCTGACAGTTGAAGCGGGGGGTGGTCAATATCAAGTCCCGGGAATTTCTGCGCAGGAGTTTCCTTCACTTCCCGAGTTTGAATCCGCAGCGACAGTCACTTTGACTGCTGAAAAACTGGATTCTATGATCACACGTACCATCTTTGCCGTTTCCCGCGATGAACTTCGCCCGGCGTTAACGGGAGTTTTTTTCCAGATTCGACCTCATGAGATGCGGTGTGTCGCCACAGATGGACACCGACTGGTGCGGATTATAGATCAGGAATTCAAAACCGAAGGCGAATCGCGTGAGTTGATCATTCCGGTCAAGGCTCTCGACATGATCAAGCGAAACATCCCGGACGAAGGGAATGTTGAACTGCTGATCGGACCCAGCCAGATCATGGCCCGTCTCGAAAATTCAACTCTCTACTCTCGCCTGATCGAGGGTCGGTATCCGCATTACGAAAGTGTGATTCCCCAGGAAAACCACAACAAACTGGTTGTAAGTGTGGATGCGCTGACTGCTGCTGTCCGCCGCGCGCAGATCTTTGCGAATCCGATCAACCGTCAGATTGTTTTCAAACTCGTTCCTGGGAAGCTCGAGATCAGCGCGGAAGATGTGGAGCTTGGGGGCAAGGGTGTTGAACAGGTTGACGCCACCTACGACGGCGAGGAGCAGACGATTGGATACAATGCCGGTTATGTGCTGGATCTTCTGCGGCAGGTGAAAACGGACCAGGTGCAATTCGATCTTGGTGGTCCAACGCAGGCGGGAATCGTTCGCCCCATGGAACAGGAAAAAGGGGAAGATTTCCTGATGCTCGTGATGCCTGTCAGGCTTTCATAGGGTGATGAAATGATCAGGCGTTCCTGGGACGGTTGGGAGCGCGAGCGGACGCACAAAATGGCGCACCGCGACGGAGCGGGGCACAGAGGGAAGGTTGTCTCCCTTTCGCAAGCCGTCAGAGAATGGGTTGATCAACATCATGCTGGTGAAAAACTGGGGGAGGCAGAGGTTTTCACTCGGTGGGCTGAGCTGGTTGGTGAAGCAGTCGCCCAGCAGACTGAGCCGATACGCCTGGAGAAGGGACGGCTGGTGGTACGGGTCAAGACAAGTACCTGGCGGCACCAGCTTCTCTTTATGCGGCGTGAATTGATCGCCACGATGAACGGCCGGATAGGCCACAAGGTTATCAGGGAAATTGTTTTTACCGGGTAGTCATTCCGGAAGGATAACGGCAGAACGGATATGGTGAACAAAGCAAAGACAGCTGACAAGAGCAGTGGGTACAGTGCGCAGAACATTCAGGTTCTGAAAGGACTTGAGGCGGTGCGGAAACGCCCCGCGATGTACATCGGTGATACCAGCACCCGTGGTCTGCACCACATGATTACCGAAGTGGTCGACAACTCCGTTGACGAGGCTCTGGCGGGGTTTTGCTCGCAGATTATCGTGATTCTCCATCAAGACGGCACCGTGAGCGTCGAGGATGACGGCCGCGGCATTCCCGTGGATAACCACCCGGACTATAAAAATCCTCCGAAGACCGCACTCGAAATTGTGATGACGGTCCTCCATGCCGGCGGTAAGTTTTCGAAGGATAGCTATAAAGTGTCCGGAGGTTTGCACGGCGTTGGCGTTTCTGTGGTCAACGCGCTTTCGGAATGGTGCGAAGTGACCTCGATCCGCGAAGGGCAGCCGCACAGTCAGCGTTACCTGCGTGGTGTTCCCGAGGGATCGGTGAAGAAAGGGAACAAGGTCCGTAAGAAATCCGGCACCATTACACGGTTTATGCCGGACAGCCAGATTTTCCAGGAGACCGCGTTCAAGTTCGACACTGTAGCCACTCGTTTGCGTGAGCTGTCGTTTCTGAACAGCGGCCTGAAGATCAAGCTCACAGACTTGCGCAATCCCGAAGAGGTTAAGGAAGAAGAATTCTTTTTCAAGGGCGGTCTCGCGGCGTTTGTCAAATATCTGGATGAATCCCGGACTTCGCTCCTTGCGAAACCGGTTCACTTTGTCAAGGAGCGTGACGGCGTGCCCGTCGAGATCGCGTTCCAGTACAACGATTCGTACCAGGAAAACCTCCATAGCTACGTCAACAACATCAACACGATCGAGGGCGGCACACACGTCATCGGCTTCAAGACAGCGCTGACCCGCACGTTGAACAACTATGCGACAAAAGCGGGACTGTTTAAAAAGCAGGGCTACACACTGTCGGGCGACGACTGCCGAGAGGGTCTGACGGCCATTATCAGCGTCAAGGTTTCGGAACCCCAGTTCGAGGGACAGACGAAGACGAAGCTCGGCAACAGTGAAGTGAAGTCCATCGTCGAGACCCTCGTCGGCGAGATGCTTTCCGACTACCTCGAGGAAAACCCATCAGTCGGGCGCCGTATCATTGACAAGGCGTTTCAAGCGGCCCGGGCGCGCGAGGCTGCACGCAAAGCCAAGGACCTGATCCGCCGCAAGGGCGCCCTTGAATCCGGCGGGCTTCCCGGCAAGCTGGCGGACTGCTCCAACCGTGACCCGAACATGACGGAGCTTTACATCGTCGAGGGAGATTCGGCGGGTGGTTCCGCGAAACAGGGACGCGACAGACGGTTCCAGGCAATTCTTCCGCTCCGCGGAAAAATCCTGAACGTCGAAAAGGCCCGTCTAGACAAGATCCTCTCCAATGAGGAAATCCGGACCATCATCTCCGCGATCGGCGCTGGAATCGGCGGCGAGAATGGTGACGACGACCGCGACCTTTTCGGCGAAGGCAACGGCAATAGCAACGGCAATAGCAACGGAAACGGGAGCGGCTTCAATATCGAGAAATTGCGCTATGGCAAAATCATCATCATGACCGATGCCGATGTCGACGGCGCACACATTCGTACGTTGCTCCTGACCTTCTTCTACCGGTACATGCCCGAACTGATCAAGCAGGGGCATGTTTTCATCGCTCAACCGCCGCTTTACAAGGTTAAAAAGGGAAACAAAGAAGTCTACGCTTACGACGAAGCCGAGCGTGAACGAAAGATTAAGGAATTCGGTGGAGAAGAAGGCAAGGTGAACATCCAGCGGTACAAAGGTCTCGGCGAGATGAATCCGGAGCAGCTGTGGTCCACGACGATGGATCCGGAACGGAGGACGATTATCCGCGTGGCCATTGAGGAAGCCGCGGAGGCGGATCATCTCTTCAGCACGTTGATGGGTGACGCTGTCGGTCCGCGCAAGGAATTCATCGAGAAGAATGCAAAGTACGTCCGTAATCTTGACGTTTGACACGGGAGACGATCCAATGGACGAGCAGGGCAACACGTCCAGCGAACACCCCGAAGAGCAACCCGTCTGGGAAGCTCCGGAAATTCTTGAACAGGGGCATGTCGAAGCGCGCCTGTTCAGCGACGAACCGGACCCCTGGGGTGGCCCCTGATCGTGCTCCGGCGCCGCCGGACATGCTGAGGGAGATGGCTCGCCCCTACTGGCTTCCGGTGTCCGGTGGATCGATGTACCCCCGCCTGCGTGATGGCGATCTTGTCCACGTTGTTCCTTTTCCAGCAGACGAAACCCGTTTACCCTGCCCCGGAGACCTGATCCTTTTTCTCCTCGATGGATTACCCGTCGTGCACCGTTATGCCGGCGTGGCACGGGGACTCCACATCGAGCGTGCGGATCGCTCAGGGCAATCACGGCCGTTCAACCCTAACGATATTCTTGGAGTTGTCACCGCACGCAAAAGATCCAATCGTGTGACGACGATTGGTTTGCCGTTGCGCTGGAGGATTCTGCGCGAATGGCTACGGATTACGGCGAACTTTCGGCGTCAACCGTGAACCTCGATCAATTCGCACGTCGCGTCGCGAAGATGCTCTCCAGTCGCGAGCCGCCATCTCTTGGCGTACACCCCAGACAGATCCTTTCGCTCTGCTCGCACCACGGTGTTCTTCCACTGCTGGGATACCGTTTCCGCCAGCATTTCGGAGATCTTGCGGGACTCGCCGACGAACACAGGGAAAGGATCGAGCAATCCGAGCGGGAGACTCTGGTTCGATACACTCTCGCGCGGGGAGCGCTGAATGACGCCTTGGTCATTCTGAAGCCCTTTCGTCCGGTACTTTTCAAGGGCATTGCCGCCGCGGGAGCATGGCCACTAAGGAGCCTGCGTGATCCCGGGGACCTGGACCTGCTTGTTGCTCAGGAGGCCTTTCCCGCGGCAAAGGCGGCACTTCTCAACGCAAGTTGGACGGAACAACCGACGGTACACGGTCACCTGAATGATGTCGTCAGTGCGAAATATGGTTTCGCCCGCGTTTTTCGCCACCCATCGCGGCCGGTAACGGTCGATCTTCATCGTGAACCGGTGGACAGGACGGAGCCGTTTCGCGTAGACCCTGTTCATTTGCTCGCTACGGCTGTGTTAACGGAGGTTGCGAACGGCGTGGTTGTGGCGGTACCCGGCCCCGTAGAACACCTTTGCCTGCTGGCGCTTCACGCGGTGCGCCACGGGACCTTTCGCCTGCAGGGGTTTGTTGATGTATTCATGTGGCTGGAGCGGCACAAAAACGCCATTAGAGATATAGAGATAACCAAATATATAAGGGACAACCGGATCTTTCGTGCGGTTTCTGTCGCACTCCTGATCACTCAAAACCTCTTTGAGGATCTTCCCTTGGAAGTTCGCGGCTTCGATCAGGACCCCGTTGTGCGCTTTGCGGCGGCCCGGCGGAAACCCGGTGTGCTGGTTCGGAGCCATTTGACCGCGCGGGGTGGAGTCAGACGGCTGATCGCACTGATCGACCTGATCGATAGCCCTGTTCTGGCTTTACGTTACGTGTTTCGATTGGTTTTCCCCGCTCCGGAAATCATGGGTTTACCCTCTGGCAACAGAATATTTGCCTACCTTAGGCAACGTATAAAGACGTTTCTTCACTTGCTCCCAAGTTTCGAGCGTTTGGAGAAAGATTCTTGAACCTTTATCGATGCTTGTGGTATCGTTTTGGTATATTTCGTATCTTTTTGTGTTCCCAACGGGAGTTTGTCCATGGTTTTGCGTCCAGAGGCTTCCATCGTCGAACAAGAAGTAGATGATGGGCTTCTTCTTTTACGCGAGACGGGTGATTACATCGTCATCAATCGTACCGGGACCTCCATTTGGAAGCTGACAAAGAGCAGCGAAACGGCGGAAGAGCTTATTGAAGGAGTTGTTCGGCTTCCCGGTGCACCGCCGCGGACCGAATGCGAGCGCCAATCTAGAATATTCCTCGAGCGGTTAAAGGACGGGGGATTTCTTGTGGAGGTTGGTTGAAACGATTCCGTTACGCAGGTATTCTCGTCCAGGTTGAAGTGGATGAGGGGCTTCCGGACATCGCGCTACCCTATGCGATGGCCTTGGAAACGGGCAACGAGGACGCACCCGACATCGTCGTTCGTCTTTCTGTCGGAACGTTGAAAACCGAGGTTGCCTCCGGTCCGGTCCGGCTGCTTCGCGGGGGAATGGAGGCGCGTGGGGACCAGGACCGGATGCTCTGGACCCATCGTGAAATGGGCCCGATAATTGAAGTTTTTCCACGATCCGGATCGATCAATGTAACACTCCCGAGTTGGGCCTGGACTCGGGTTAACGACGTTTTTGACCAATTGCTGCTTCCCGGCTTGCTGCCGGCGTTTGCTGTTCGAGGGTTGCGTGCCTTCCATGCGTCAGCGGTTGAAATCAACGGCATTGGTGTTTTTATCGCAGGGGCTTCAGGGAGCGGAAAAACAACAGCAGCCCTTTTGTTGATTTCCCATGGTGCTAATCTCGTCGCCGACGATCTGATGTTTTTGTATCGGGAAGAGGGGCATGCGGTGATCAGCGGAATCGGGGATGGCCTGCGTGCCCGTGACGATGTCTGGGAGCGTTTCAGCCACCTTCGGCCATCATCCGAGGAGTCCTCGGGAAAAAGACGCCTGGAACATGGGAACGTACCCTGGGTTCGGTCGGCGAATCCGAGGGTGGGAATTCTCCTCGATCCCGAGAGAGGCGCCGGAAAAATTCAAACATCCCAGGCCCTGCCAAAGCTTCTTTCGTTGTGCTATCATGCAGGAGACGAGGAGGCCGCATTGCGTATGTTGGCGGAGCTTTCAAAAGATGTGCTATTGTTCAGCGCCGAAAACGCCGAACGTGCCGCAACCATTGCGGTGCAACCGGAGGAGTCGGTGTGATGATGGACAGATGGCATGATTTACGGAGGAGAACAATGCCCGGCGGGTGGATTTCCGTTTTGATCAACAGACGGAGCGCAGCGTGGACACTGTTGCTTGTGTTCGTGCTGTATGCAGGCAGACTTGCGGCCCAAACCGCGGAGAACGAGATGCCGATGTCGCCCGGAGACAAGATGCTGATCCTCTACTACGAGGACGCCTCATCCTCCGTCGAGCCGGTGTCCGTTGACGTTATTGTCGATCAACAGGGTAAAATTTTCATGCCAATGCTCGGCGAGGTGACCGCGAGCGGAAAGACCTCGGCGCAACTGGAGAAAGAACTCGTTGCGGCCTATAGCGAATTTGTCGAGCATCCATTGGTTTCCGTTCGGATCGAATTTCAACAGGCGCGGGTGGCGTATCTGCTGGGGGCGGTCAACCAGCAGGGCGCGTACCAGGTTGAATCGGGAACGACGTTGAGTCGGTTTCTTTCCGAGCATGGCGGCGTGAGCCCAAACGCGGACCTGACCAGTGTCTGGCTGTTACGCGGCGAAAAGAAACGAATGGCGGTGAACGTTGCCAACATCTTCGAATCCAACAACCCGAAAGATGACATCGTCATCGAAGCGGGTGACAGGATCTTTATCCCAATCAGGGGCAGCAGCTCGCTTGACCGCGCCGCACGGTTGATGCAGGTCCTCACGATGGTTTTACAGGCGGCACTCTTTGTCGTCGTGCTCACGAGGTAAGAGAGGAGCAGGGCAATGGCGCAGTACGATTTGAACCTGCGTGACGTACAGCGCATTCTTCGCAGACGCTGGAAGGTGGTGGTGTTCTCCACGCTTCTGGTCGTCGGATTCAGTTATTTCTTCGGCAAGTCACGCCAGCCCTTGTACAACTCGACGTCTTCCGTAAAAATCGAGGAGACGAGCACAGTCGCCGGCCTGCTTCTTCAACGCCTTACCTATAGCCGCTGGGACAACATTGCAACGGCACAGGAACTGATCCGAAGCTTCCCCGTGATGGAACGTGTTGCACGGCGCCTTGGCAAAATCGAACCGGGGCTGACCTCGGAACAGGTGCGGTCAGACCAGGAGATCAGCGCGCGGGTCAACCGGATGATCAACCAGGTAACGACGGAACGCAACGGCCGAACGAACATCATCGACATCACCGTTTCCTCGACCGATCCGCATGAAGCACGCAATATCGCCCAAACATTGGCCGAGGTCTTCCGCGAGGTTCACCTGGAGGACCGTTCAAGCCAGGACCGGGAAACTCGTGAATTCATCGAGCGGCAAACACGCATCGCGCAGAATTCTCTCGACGGTGCTGAAGAAAAACTACAGCGATTCCGCGAACAGACGAAGCAGCCGGTGCTTGACGATCTTGTCCGCTCGAAGGTGGATGAGCTTGGCGCCAAGCAGGAATCGCTGCGTAAGATTCAGCAGCAGATCAGTCAGATGGAAACGCAGTTGGCGCAGGTGCGTCAACGCCAGTCGCTCGGCGTAAACGAGGTGCCAGACCTGAGCCGGCCCTCCCTGCAGAAACTTGAAAAACAGGGCGAACTCCGTGCAATCGACTGGTTTGAAGTCAGTGACATGTCCTCGGCGTTGATCAGCCTCAACGACAAATTGATCGAGCTGGAGACAAAAAAGCGTGACCTGCTGCGCCGCTTCAAGCCTAACGCACCCTCCGTCATCGAAGTTGAATCGGAGGTCCAGGATATTCTCCGTGAAATCACGAAAGAGGCAAACGATAATCTGGCAAACCTCCAAAAAGAAGGGAGGGGTACCCAGGCGTCGATTGCCGCACTGCAGACGGAGCTGGAGGGTGTTCCGGAATCGCAGCGGCATTACGCGCAGCTTCAGCGTGAAGTGAAGCTTCGTGAAGAACAGTACGGTATGCTCTCGCTGAAATACCAGGAAGCGCTTATCAGGGAAGCGGATCAGGCGGACGAGGTTAGCCTTGTTCGTCCCGCAATGCTGAACACACAGCCGATCAACGTCAACTTGAATCGCCTGGTAACCGTGGGCCTCGTAATCGGGCTTGCGCTTGGCCTTGTGCTTGCGTTTCTGTTCGAAACGTTCGACACCTCAATCGGAACCATCGAGGACGTCGAAGAATATCTCCAGGTACCGGTACTCGGAGTGATCCCCAGCATCGATATCGACGCGGTCGTCGAGCATCTTGTGCGGCGAAACCCATCGATGGAAAACAATCCGAACCTGGAAGCCTCCGCACGGTTGATTACTCATATCGCACCGAAAGACCCTGTGGCGGAAGGATACCGTGCGCTTCGCACAGCGATCCAATTCCGCTCGATCAGCCATCCGATCCGGACGATCACAACCACCTCTGCGTCACTCCAGGAAGGAAAGTCTACCACGGTGGTCAATTTGGCGATCACCATGGCGCAAGGCGGGACAAAGGTTTTGCTCGTCGGCTGCAACCTGCGCCGCCCAAGCCTCTACAAGGTGTTCGGCATCGACCAGGCCCCCGGAGTGGTGGACATTGTGCTCGGACGAATGCCGTGGCGCGAAACGATTAAAACGGTGACTGACATCATCATGGGCGACCTTGGCATGGACAGCGCCCTGATGACACCGGGCATGGAAAACCTTCATATCATAACCAGCGGCGGGATTCCACCAAACCCATCGGAAATGCTCGTTTCGAAGCAGATGGCCCAGTTCATTGATGAAGCGAAGGAGGAGTTCGACATCGTCCTCTTCGACGCACCGCCGGTTCTGCCGGTTACCGACGCAGCAATCCTTGCAAAGCGGACCGACGCGACGCTGCTGATCTACCGCACGGGGAAGGTTCCTCGCGCCGCATTGAAACGGGCCAAATCCCAAATCGAGTCGGTGGGAGCACGTGTGCTTGGTGTTGTGCTGAACGATCTGAGGGCGGAACTTGTAGGTTATTCCGGTTCGCAGTACTACTACGGCAAATACTATGGCTCATCAGGAGAGAACGAGGTAATGTCCGAGAAAAAAGGGAAGACCGGGGGAGGGTTGGGCCGCAAGCTGAAAAGCCGCCTGGGAGGCGGGCTTTTCTCGTCACAAAAACGGCAGAAAGTGTAGCCCGCGATGTTGTTTTCGACTGGCATTGGTATGAGGTCGCGACGGTTTGTGGCGATCTTTTCCATTGTTGGTGTGGTGTTTACCGCAGTCGTTTTAAGTTTCATCATCGGGCGAAACGAAATCATTGCCCTCTACGTCATCGCCGGGATGGGCCTCTTCATCTTTGCCTACCTGAACACTTCCTTTGGCCTCTCCGTGCTCATTCTTTCGATGCTGCTTTCTCCGGAATTCAGCATTGGGGGTGCAGGCGGCATTGGGCAGATGTCCCAACGGAACGTTGTGATCCGGATAGACGATGTTGTTCTCGGACTGATTACACTGTCCTGGATGGCAAGGATGGCCGTAAACAAGGACCTCGGCCTGTTTATCAGAACCCCGTTGAACCGTCCGATGTACATCTACCTGGCTTTGAGCCTGATTTCGACCTTGATCGGCATCTTTGCTGGCACCGTTCGTCCAGTGATCGGCCTGCTCTATATCGTCAAGTACTTTCAGTATTTTCTGATTTTCCTGATGGCAGCGACCCACATCCAGACTTTAAAGCAGGCCGACCGCTATCTGCGTTTGATTCTGTTTACGGCGCTGGCCGTATCTGCGTATGCGATCATACAGATACCATCAGGAGTTCGGGTTTCCGCACCGTTTGAAGGGGTTGCCGGCGAAGCCAATACGCTTGGTGGCTATCTGGTACTGATTATCTGCATCGTCATCGGCCTGATGACCGGTACCCACAACCCGCGACGTGGATTGCTGTACCTGCTGCTTCTTGGCATGCTCGTGTTGCCGTTTATCTATACGCTATCCAGATCCTCCTGGATCGCCATTATTCCTGCGATGTTCGCATTTCTCTACTATTCCCCGCTACGGCGTTACATCATGATCGGCCTCCTTGCGGTTGCTATCGTTTTACCGCTGATAGCGCCGCCGGAGATCTATGAGCGTATCAACGACACCTTTTCGCACCGAAACCTGCTGCGCGAGGACGTTGTCGAGCTTGGTGATACCGCCCTGGATCCGTCAACCTCGGCGCGAATCCTCTCGTGGATATCCACGTTGAAGCAGTATATGCAACGTCCGATTTTCGGGTGGGGGGTGACAGGGGCCGGGTTCAAGGACGCACAGTATTTTCGTGTTCTCGTCGAAACGGGGGTGCTCGGTTTCGCGGCATTCCTTTACTTGATCTGGGCCGTACAAAAGCTTGCCAGGCGCAGCTTGAACAGCATCAACCCCACGAAGGAGCCACGGTATCACGGACTTGTCGTCGGTTACATTGCCGGGTACTGGGGGTTGCTGATTCATGCAATCGGCGCCAACACCTTTATCATCGTGCGCATCATGGAACCTTTCTGGTTTCTCACCGCCATCGTCTGGCTGTTGCCCGAACTGATTCGCAAGGAAAACGCAAAACGTGACACAGAGGTCAACCTGGACCCCGAGGTCATCTCGTTCCTTAAAAGCAACGAACCATCGAAGGGATCGGATTCGATTGAGTCTGAACCCTGGTTCTAATGGTCCGGGCTTCCGAATGCGGGCCGAAGATTGCCGGGCGTGAGTGAAAGAAAAAGCGCTGGCTGAAGGTGCGGACAACGGCCGAAGGGCTACGTTGCCGACCGATAACGCAGGATCATCACGGAGCGATGGGGCAGCACGGGGATGTTGCCGGTCAACGTCCACTCTCCCTTTGGCAACTCCCTGAACTCTTTTGCGCCTTCCGGACCCTTCCATGCAAGCATGGTGCCTCCGTCACGAAGCAGCGACGCCGCCCAGGACGCCACCTCTTTCAACATTCCTACCGCACGAACAAGCACGGTATCGAAGGTCTGTCCAATGTGCAGGGAGTACGTCTCGGCCCGGTCATGGACGACCTCGACGTTGTTCAGCTTCAACTCCTCGATAACATTGCGCAGGGCGAGGGTCTTTGCACGACGTGAATCAATCAGCGTGAAATGTACGTCTGGCAGCATGATTGCGAGGGGAACGCCGGGGAACCCCCCACCGGTTCCGAGGTCGAGAACCTGGTTTCCGATGCACCAGGAAAGGTCACGGATCGGTACGAGACTTTCCCACAGGGACTGCATAAGAACGGAACTGACACTCGACCGTGAAACGAGATTAATCTCTTCGTTCAGCTCCCGGACAAGCAGCAGGTGGTCGAGCAGACGTCCGAGCTTGTCGTCTTCTGCGGGCAGGCCGAGGTGGGTAAAGATGTCTTGAATGGTCGTGCTGGTAATGTCCGTTACCCTTCCCGGTTTCGCCAGCCACGCCGGGATGGCCAGGTTGATCTCCGTGGTCAGGGAAAGACGTTTCCTGGTACGGTGAGGCGGTTTCCGGACGGACGTTTCTTCACGTGGTGGATGACTTGTACCCTGAGGACCAGGTCGTTCGCTGCGGCTCCTGCGGCTGTCGCGGGGGGAATCGGAGTGATACGCTTTTGGCTTTCCATCACCACGCTTTGACCTCGCTGGCGACTGGCCATCGCGCTTCCTGTTATCGGAAGAGTAACCGCCAGACGGTCCCCTGGAAGAACGCACCGGTTTTTTCGCACTTTGGCGCTTTCCAGAACCGGAGCTCTCACGCTTTTTGTCAGACCCTTGACCCATGATCTCCACTCGGCAACAGGCGGGGCCAGGTTGTGAAAAATAGGCCCTGCTTTCGGAAGGTAAGTTAAATGAAAAGAACGGCAGGAAAAAGCTTGCCCCATGGAAAAATAGGGGCATCAAGCAGAAAGATGCACCAGGAGAATTGCAAGATCCGCGGGGGTGACACCAGCGATGCGTCCAGCCTGCCCCAGCGTCGCGGGACGATGCAACAGCAGCTTCTGGCGGCCTTCAGCGGACAGTGCAGGGAGCGATTCGTAATGGACGCTGTCGGGAATCCGCTTTTCTTCCTGCCCGCGAAGTTTCTCGATCAGGCGGCGTTCACGGTCAAGGTATCCCTCGTAACGAAGTTCGATGTCGGCTGCGTTCAAGGCGTGGGCGTCGTTCAACGCGCCGTTCAAGCCCGCAAGTTCGGGGAGGTGTGCGATCATGGCGAGCCGGAATCCAGGGCGTTTCAGCAGGAGCGAAACCGGCTCACTGCGATCGGGTTCGGGATCGGATGGATAGACACGTCCCCTCGGGAGTCGAATGTGGCGGAGGCCTTCAATGAGGCTGCGCTGTCTCGCGAGGCGGTCTCGGATCTCACTGTGGCGGCCTTCAGAGATCAGGCCCGCGCGAAACGCATCTTCGTGAAGACGCTCTTCCGCGTTATCCTGCCGGAGTAGCAGTCGATACTCCGCCCGGCTGGTGAACATTCTGTATGGCTCGCGGGGGTGGAGAGTGATCAGGTCGTCCACCAAAACGCCTGCATAGGCCTGGTCTCGGCGCAGAATCAACGGCTCTCGTGATTGGGTCGAAAGTGCGGCGTTGGCGCCGGCGATCAATCCCTGAGCCGCAGCCTCTTCATAGCCGGAGGTTCCGTTGATCTGCCCGGCGAGGTAAAGGTTGTGAACACGTTTCGTCTCGAGCGTGGGGCGAAGCTCGTGGGGTGGTACCACATCGTACTCGACCGCATACCCAGGTCGTCCGATCTCCGCCTCGTTGCACCCCGGCAGCGTTCGCAAGGCGGCAAGCTGAACCTCCTCGGGAAGCGAGGTGGAGAAACCGTTGAGGTAGAGCCAGGGGTGGTCGAGTCCCTCAGGCTCGAACACGAGGGGGTGGGATTCCCGGTCGGGGAAGCGCATCACCTTGTCCTCGATGGAGGGGCAGTAGCGGGGACCAATGCTTTTGATCTGTCCGTTGAACATCGGGGCGTCAGCGATCCGTGCGCGGATGATCGTATGGGCTTTCGCGCTGCTGTGAAGCCTGTAGCACGCTCGCTGGGGGAGTGATCGTTCGACGGATTCGGCGCTGAAAAACCAGAGTTCGCGCTCGCTCTCCTGACGTTCCATAATCGAAAGGTCAACCGTGGACGCGACGATCCTCGGCGGCGTTCCGGTTTTGAATCGGTCCAGCAGGAAACCGAGACGGGCGAGGCTTTCCGAGAGGCTGTCGGCCGGAGGCTCGCCGTAACGGCCTGAATGCTCCTGACGCGTACCGACGTGGATCAATCCACGCAGGAAGGTGCCGGAACAGATGATGGCGGTCCTGCAGGGGAGGATCCCCCGGCATTTCGTTTCAACGCCCACAACGCTGCCGTTCTCGACCGCGATGCTAACGGCTTCATCCTCGAGGATTTCCACACCCGGGTAGCGATTGTAAAAGAGCTGGTCAATTTCGCGGGTATAGGTTTCGCGGTCCACCTGGGCTCGGGGCGACCAGACAGCCGGGCCTTTGGAACGGTTCAGCATTCTGTACTGGATGGCAGAGCGGTCCGTGGCGACAGCCATCAACCCTCCGAGGGCGTCGACCTCCTTGATGAGTTGTCCCTTGGCGGTGCCACCCATCGCAGGGTTGCAGGAGAGGCGTGCCAGAGCGTTGCGCTCACGGGTGACAAGGGCCACCCGTGAACCGACACGGCTTGCCGCCGCCGCCGCTTCAACCCCCGCATGTCCGCCACCGATCACGACCACATCGTACACAGGCAACCCCGAAATCAATCAGTTCTCAAACGGAAAGCCAAAATAAGAACCTGCGCCCCCAGAAAGAAGCAATAACAACAGAGGAACAGGGCCCCTTAAGGCTAACCGCCGTCTCACGGCATGTTGCTCATTGAAAACTCCCGAGCCTCCGCGAAGAGTTTAAAACTAAGCCACCCATCGCCCGAAAAGGGTTATTACGAAAAAGAGAATGGGGAATGTTTCACGTGAAACACTCTATTTGCCAATGCAGAAGCCCGCAAAAATGCGGTTCAACAGGTCATCAGCTGTCAGCGCCCCGGTGATATCACCCAGGGCGCTCAGGGCAGCGCGGAGCTCTTCGGCTATCAACTCGTCCCCCAAACCCTGCAACACGCCATTTTTAGCCGCTCCCAACGAATTTGCGGCGCCCGACAGCAGCATTGCGTGCCGTTCTTCAAGAACCAGCACATCTCCCGGGTCATAACCGTGGCGGAGGCGGTTTCCGATCGACTCCAACAACTGTTCAACTCCTTCGCCTGTCACCGCACTGAGAGCGATTGCAGGCTGAAAATCTTCGTCCTCGGGTGGCTCGACGGTCAGATCGGCCTTTCCACGCACCCAGAGGCAGGTTTCACGTGGAACAAACTCCTCGGGCGGCCGGGTGAATTCGGGGGGAGAAGAGAGCCAGACGACAAGATCGGCTGAGCCCAGGAGTTGTTGAGATCGTTGAGCTCCTTCGGCCTCGAGGCGGTCCTTCGTGGCTCGAAGTCCGGCTGTGTCGATCAGTTGGACAGGCACCCCGCCAACGTCCATGGAGATATCGAGATAATCGCGAGTTGTTCCCGGGATGTCACTGACAATTGCACGCTCAAAACCTGCCAGACGGTTAAGTAGGGTCGATTTGCCAGAGTTTGGCGGGCCGGCAATGACCACCCGTGCGCCGTAACGGAGATAACGGCCAAGCCTGTACTGGTCCGCAAGCGCAAGCAGCCGTTTCGAGAGGCCGGTCAGGTGGGAAACCGCTTCATTGCGGTTAAGGACCTCCAGATCCTCCTCTGCGAAATCCAGCCCAATTTCCACAAGTCCCAGCAGGTCGCCTATTTCATCCCGAAACGCACGGATTTCAATGCCGAGCCGTCCCTCCAGCAGTCGCGCCGCGCTTCTGGCCGCAGCTTCCGTTTTGGCGCTGGTAATTGCGGCAACGGCTTCCGCCTGTTCCAGCGTCATTTTTCCGTTGATGAACGCCCTGCGCGTGTATTCACCCGGTTCCGCGGGGCGGGCGCCGAGGGAGATCAGCCGTTTCAGCACCAACCGCAGCGTCTCCCGGCCTCCGTGGCAGATGAATTCAACGAGGTCTTCGCCGGTGTAGCTTGCCGGGCCACGCCACGGAAGGAGCACGGCCTGATCCAAGGTCGAACCATCACCGTCAACAACGGCAACAACCCGGGCACGCCGGGGCTCGGTCCGCCGATTGAATACGTCGCCTGTTTCCGCGACCGCCGAGGCGGCTAACGTCCACGCCTGCGGCCCTGAAATGCGAACAACCCCCAGGGCGCCGGCGCCGTCGGGGGTCGCTATGGCAACAATTGTATCATATCGAGATGAGAGCATATACCCCGCGATTACTCATGTTTTCCGGAGCTATTCTCCGTTGTCACGAAAGGCGCTGACGTTTGCGTTCTACTCGCCGCTCCAGTTTTTCCTTCTCCTTGGCCGCCTCTTCCAGCTCCTTTTCGAGCGCAGGATCGGAGACTCTCAGGAACTTCTGCTGACCCCAGGAGAGGATGTTGAACAGGGTGTAATACAGCGTCAGCCCGCTCGGGAAGTTGTTGAACAGGAAGATGAACATGACCGGCATGAACGCGGTCATGAATTTCTGGTTGGGATCCGTAGCGGTCTGGCGTGACTGCAGCCACGTGGAAATCGCCATGATGATTGGCAGCACTGCGACATGATTCCCGTAGAGGGGTAACGTGAACGGCAGATAAAACAGGGCGTCTGGCATCGACAGGTCATTGATCCAGAGGACGAAAGGCTGTCCGCGAAGTTCGATGGTCGAACGGAAAACCATGAACAGGCCGTAGAGAAGGGGCATCTGGAGCAGGGTCGGCCAGCAGCCGCCCATCGGGTTCACCTTGTGCTCCTTGTAGAGGGCCATCACCTCCTGCTGCATCTTCTGCGGGTTGTCCTTGTGTTTCTCCTGCACGGCTTTCAGCAGCGGCTGGATCTTCTGCATCCGCTTCATCGACTTGTAGGATTTCGCCGTCAGTGGCCAGACGATCACCTTGATCAGAATGGAGAAGATGATCAGGACGACGCCGTAGTTCGGGATCATCTTGTGCAGGTTGACCAGTGCCCAGAAGACAAGCTTGCTGAAGGGTTCGACGATTGCCCACCCCCAGGACATCATCTCTTCAAGCGTCGGCTCGAAACGCTGGATCTTTCCCTGTTCGAGGGGGCCTGCGTAGAGCGTCAGGTTCTGGTGGAAACGGTCGCCGATAATGTCGAAGACCAGCGAGGTTTCATACAGCTTGGGCGAATACTTCCCGATGTAGCTGCTGTCCGGCCAGGTGGCGAGACGGGCGCCTGCCGCCGGCTGCTCGGGAACCAGGGCGACCATGAAGTATTTTGTCCGCTGGGCGACCCACCGGGTCGGCCCCGTCCCCATTTCCTCGTCTGCTTTTGTTCCCTTCGACTTCAGTTCTTCCTTCGTTTTTCCCATCATGTAGGCGGCATAGGTGTAGTAATGGTCCTGGGCAGTATCCTGTTCGGTGTAACTCATTCCACCGCCCCAACCGAAGGTGGCGGTCGCCGCGCCGGTAAGTCTGTCGAGGCTTTGGCTCTCGATGGCAACGTCAACGATATAACGATCAGGGTAGAAGGTATAGGTCTCGCGGTACCACGCATCGCCCTCAAGCGGAAGGGTGAAGGTGAGGCTTTTTGGTGCTTCTCCACTGTCCAGCACAAGGCGCGTGGTGTCCACTTCAAAGTTTTTAGCCTCGGTTCGCAGCAAGCCAAGGCCGCCGCGCGCAATCAGTGTCATGTTCCGGTCCGACCACCCGGGAGCAACCAGCTCCTCGGGTTCCTTCAGGTAAGGCTGGGAAGGCTTGATGATCCACGACCGGATGGAGGCGCCGTGCGTACTGAACGTCGCCTTATAAAGCGGGGTCTCAACGGTCACTTTTTTTGAGTTGAATTCCGAGTCTGTCGCGTACCAGGGTTTCTTGCGGTCCGGTTGTGAAACCATTCGTGCCGTGGATTCCGTTTTTTGTGCGGATTTCATTCCTCCAGCCGGTGTCGAGATGGGCCGTGCTGCAACGCTGTCCTCAACGGCTGGAAATTCAGGCTGGCCCGTCGGAGATGGCGGCGAGAGCAACTTATAGTAATAAGGCGTCAGCAGAATGATGATGCCTACGATGACGATCGCGAGGAGCGTCTTGCGGTCCATGGTTCCTCTGAAATTTCGCGCCGCAACGGATCGTTTTTGGCGCTGGCGTTCAACGTAACGGGGCGGCTTCTGTTGACCCTGCCCCGATTCCTTCGGATGTTCGAGTTTCTTATTGCAACTCTGTTTCCAGTTCACTGCCCGGTACGGGATCAACTCCGCCGGTGTGAAGCGGGTTGCATTTTGCCACACGGACCGTCGTCAGAGCAAGCCCCTTGACGAAGCCGTGAATCCGAAAGGCCTCCTCAGCATAGTGGCTGCAGGACGGATAGAAACGGCACTCGCTTCCCAAGGCGGAAAAAACAGGCGAAAGGACGGCGCGATACCCCTTCAGAAAAGGCAGAGCGACCCACTTCGCGGCGGCCGTATTGACCGTCGAAAGTACCGTGGAGCGTTGTAAGCGTTCACTCCTTGCCATGGATGTCGTTTCCGTCAGTAGTGCGAGGGATGCGTCCCAGCAGCCCTGTGATCTCCTCCAGAAAACGATCCCAATCCGCCGGTGCAATGTGAAGCCGAATCAGAACATCCTGGTTCGGGGGAAACAGATCACGGTTGTGCCGGAAGAATTCGCGCAGCCGGCGGCGGGCGTAATTCCGCTGTACCGCCCCGCCAAACGGGCGCAGCGGCACTATCATGCCGAAGCGTCCCCAAGGCGAAGGCAAAAAAAAAGGGTTACGCCTCTTCCACGTACCCTCTGACCTTCACGGAGGAGACGCTGAAGCGTCGACCGACCGCGAAGGATGTCCCGCTTATTCAGCGATTCCTTAGAACCGGCCATCGGACACGGTCAGGCGTTTGCGGCCTTTCGCACGACGGCGTTTCAACACAAGACGTCCGCCACGGGTTTCCATACGGGCGCGGAAGCCGTGCTTGTTGTACCGCTTGCGATTGTGTGGCTGGTAGGTGCGTTTCATTCGTAAACTCACATGCTTGGGCGGCTTGTCTGCCCCCCGTGAATCCTTCCGTTCAGAACGCCCAAATATAGGCGAGACCCCCATGGAGCGCAACTCGCATACGTCATGCCCGGAGGGCGCAGAGACGTTGGGTAAACCGCGAGCAGGTGCCTATTTTGCCTGACCGGAGTCAAGTCTGGGAGATTCGATGAAAATCTGGATGGCAGCGGCTTTTTTTCTGTTGGTTATAACGATTCGGACACACGCGCAACCACGTGACACGGGACAGGGGAAACTATGGTTGCCCAAGGGAATGCTCGTGCATCAGGCGGGAGACACCCTGATTGCCGAACGTGGCGACAGCACGGGTTTGACCGTTTACGTTTATCCAGTAAAGACAACAACCGGAACACGGGAGAACCTTCTCCGGCAGATTGCGCAGGAGCGCGGGATCTCCCCCCATGTCCGTACCGTCAGCCAGGAGCAGCGCGAGCTGGCCGGAATCGAGTGGGGCGGGTTTGTTCTGGGCACCGTACCACGCCAAAAGCGAGAAACGGACGTGATCACCAACAACGACAGTGATCTTGTCGTTAATAAAAGGGATAGTTTGGCATTCAAAGCGAATGTCAGTTCTCAATACCCGATTAAGGGCTCGCAGGATAAGGGGTTTCAGCAGCCGGAGGGTCGATTGGCGGACCAGGTGGCTGTTATTCTCTATGTAAAAGGAAACAAATCGTTTATCATGGAGACGTCGATCCGGATACCCGAAGGAAACCCGATGAAGTTGACTGACATTCAAAGGCGCTGGAAACCGTGAACGAGAAGGAGTTATTCGTTTATCCGAGCATGGAGATACGAGAGGATCACGCAATAAACAAACAGCAAAGAGACCATGATTCGCCTTTTTCTACAAGGAAATATTCAGCACGTTCTGTTCAGCCGGATTTCCCCGGAGAGACTCACAAAGGTTCTGCCGGAGGGTGCTGGGTTCTCGTTCGGGCTGGGAGCGATCAGTGCTGACGGTGCCCTGGAGGGGATGTCTTTCGGCGAGCTGATTACCGTGCCCGGGCTTGTGGCTGTCGTGCCCGGAGACGACCCCTTGACGCCGTCGATTTCGCGAGCAGACGGCCACCCCCTGTTTACCCCTTTTCGCTGTGTGTTCGAAGGTATAGAAGACCAACCCCTCAGAAGAATCCCCCTGGAGTTTCCCGTGTGTGCGCATGAACTATGGGAACGAATCGCGGAAGATTTGATTTCGAAAGAGCAGGAACGGTCACCTCTTGTCGGCGCAGTGTTCTTTGTTGAATTCGAGAGCTTGCGGGGCGCCTACGTAAAACAGAATCCCGTTCCCGAACGGGCACCCGTTGCGGGACGGCCGATCATCGATCCTTCGGTTCATTCAGACTGGTTCGGTGTGAGCCTGGACGGCGAAAGCGGACCGTTGTGGGCGGTGGTCGTGGGCGTTGGATTGCGCCGGGAGGAGTCTTTTCGTGGTCTTCTTGCAGGACGAGACGAATTCATCTTCTATAGTCATCCGGATGCTCCCCCGTCCACCGCAACGATTGCCGTGCACCAGCATGCGCTCATTATGGAGGGGGTTGCCGAACCGGCTGAAGGAATGTCGGCGGGAGACGCCGTTGCCGACTGGCTCGCCAAAGGGGTGGTGCGAGATGTGAAACACGTGCTTGAGGACAGCCGTATGCGAAACGCCTGGGCGGCGATCCTTCCCTTCGACAACATCCATCTTGACGGAACGCAGTAGTCGCGCCCCCCCACTCTGCAACCCCGTGGTGCAGTTCGAGTGGGGCGCGAGAGGATTTCCTCTCCTCTATATATAGGGCACACCCGGAGCCCGGAATAAGGGAACACACGAAGCTTGACTGGCCGAGGTTGAATGAACTTGAACTCAGCAGCGCGAATCGATGCCAACACCTTTGAACGGGGACTCACCTGGAAAGGTTACCTGGCGCTTGGCGTGCACTCCCGTGAAACACAGGAACGCCGATACAGGGAGACAAAAAGCGAGAGTTTGGGGCATCTCCGTCTGACTCGAACGAACCTGAGAGCGGTAATCGTCACCCTTCCCGACTGCGCGGATGGGGCCTGGGCGGTTCCCCGGCTTGTCTATCTATTGAAGGAGCACCTTGGCGTACCTGTTCGCCTCTTCCACCGTGAAAACCACCCCGATTTGATGAACCTGTTGCTGACAAAGGGAAAACGGTCCGTGCCAAAGATGGCCTTGATCGACGAAAACGGGACTATCGTTGCGCAATGGGGGCCACGACCGGCGCCGATCCAATCCTACGTCGAAGAGTCGGTGGGGATGGTCGATACCGTGAAGTGGAAGGAGAAACTGTTCGAATACTACAGAAGTGATGAAAGCAGGGTACATTTCTTCCAGGAACTTGACGGCCTATTCAAGGGGTTGAAATGAAAACAGCATCTCTGACACGGTCGATTCGCCGGTTGGTCGTGCTTGTCCTTGTGGCGTTTGTTGTCTGCGCGGAGTCGGCACAGGCGCGCGAGGTGGTTTATGTGCGGCTGACTGACCGGACAAAAGGGTTGACCCCAAGCCTCAAGCAGTCTGGGCGTGTGATTGATTCGAAACGGTTGATTCCCGTTGTCGCCGACGACAAAGCTTTTCCCCGCTCGCCGGTTACACGCTGGGTGCGCATGGAGGCACGGGACGCCGATGAGGCGGACCAGATGCTGAAAGAACTTCGTGACGATCCCGCTGTGGAAGTCGCGGAACGGATGCCGCAACGGACCACCTGCGGCCTG
Organism: bacterium; assembly: GCA_043801585.1. Classification (GTDB taxonomy): domain Bacteria; phylum Electryoneota; class Electryoneia; order Electryoneales; family Electryoneaceae; genus JAZDLX01. The sequence goes on from JAZDLX010000095.1 coordinate 21,857, forward strand.
CCCGGCTCCCGTTCGCCCAACGGTCTGCCGCTCGACCCGTTAAGTCAATTCCAATGGTACCTCGACGCGGTCAATGCCTGGGCCGCCTGGGACCGCGTGCCGGACGCCTCATCCGTGACCGTTGCGATCCTCGACAACGGCTGTGACATGGCACACCCGGACCTTACCTCTGCGTTCTGGACGAACGAGGACGAAGCGAACGGTCGAAGCGGTGTCGATGACGACAACAACGGTTATGTGGACGACGTCCACGGCTGGGATTTCTTTGAAAACGACTCCAACCCCAACGCCCCCAACGAGGGAAGCGAACCGAGTCATGGAACGCATTGTGCGGGAATTGTCGGAGCGACGGTAAACAACGGGATCGGTATTGCCGGTATGGCGCCGGGAGTACGGTTGATGATCGTACGGATCGGCGAGGATCGTTCTATTTACTACCCGGTGGAAGGGATGATCTATGCGGCGGCAAACGGTGCAGACGTGATCTCCATGTCCTTTTCGGGAGAACTTTCTTCCGTGTTCGAACGTGACGCGGTCGATTTTGCCACATCGCGGGGTGTTGTGTTGCTTGCGGCGGCGGGAAACGACGGCTCGACATCGCGTAATTATCCGGCGGCCTACGAAAACGTGGTCGCTGTGGGCGCGACAGACCCCACTGGCGCGCTTGCCTACTTCAGCAACAGGGGTGACTGGGTGGATCTTGCCGCCCCGGGAACCGGCATTCTATCAACCTCTATTCAGGGATATAAATATCTGGATGGAACATCGATGGCGACTCCGTTGACGGCGGGAATCGCTGCCTTGGTCCGGGCCCAAGATCCGTCCGCGGACCCAGCTGTTGTTCGCGCCCGGATTGGGCAGGGAGCTGTGCCGTTAACGGTCAGTCCGTCTCTGGTGGTCTCGGGGCGGGTCGATGCATGGCGGTCTTCTTTCGCTGGCAGGCCCACCGTAATTGTCAACGGGGCGAGCTTCGAGGATGAAAACGGTAACGGGTTGGTCGAACCCGGTGAAACAGTGACAATGATGCTTGATGCGGAGTTGGCTGGAGAGTCCGCCGCATCCCTAATCGTCGGACTCGAGTCACGGGAAACCTCTCTGGTCGTGTCCGGCGAACCGGTAACCCTTTCGCCGGTATCCATCGGGGCGCTGTCTCTGAGTCCACTCGAATTTCTGGTTACGTCTTCAGCAGCACGTGGCAACCATGACCTCTATCTCACGATCGACGCTGATGGCTGGAGCGACAGCCAGCGCTTGACCGTTCCGGTCGATCCGCACTGGCGGACCCACGATGCCGGAGGGATGATTGCATCGGTGACGGATTTTGGCGCCATCGGCTACCGCGACCTTTACAACAACCGTGATGACGCCGAGGGGATTCGCCTCAACGGCGCCTCACGCGGATTCCTGTTTCATGGAAGCGTGCTTGTGTCCGACGGGGCACATGTCTCTGACTGTGCGTACGGGAACGACACCTACACTCGTTTCGATTTTCAAAACATCGATACAGATCCGATTCGACCTGTCGGCTCTGTTGCGGGTACCCAGGTTTTTCGCGCAAAATACACGGATTTCGGCGTCACGCCACGAGTTGGAGTCGAAGTCACACAGACGACGACAAGTCAAACAGAAGGCTCAAACGTTGTGCGCATGGACCTCGACGTGCGCAAGTGGGACACCGGGACAGCAAGCTATGACGTCGGCCTCTACATGGACTGGGACATCGGCGACGCTGAAGACAACGACGTTCGTTTCAATTCGAATCTCAAACTTTCTTACATGATTGGAAGCGAGGGGGCCGGCGGGGTGATGGTTGTGGACAACACCCAGAATCCAACCCCTCTGATTGCTGCCGCTGCGATCTACAACCCTGCGGTGCTTTACCAAACCGGTTTCGACACATTCACCGACAGCGAAAAGCTTGATCTGCTCGAAGGAGGAACGACCCAGGCGGTTTCCAGTTTCAGCGGAGAGTGGTCGCACATGATCGCCGTCAACCTCTCGGGGGTCACGGAGCAAGTTTCTAAGCGAGCCTCCTTTCTGATTCTTGCCGCTTCTGACGAGAGTGAACTGCTCGCGATTGCGACAAGCCAGGCGGGGAACACCCTGAAATCCGGCGGATCAGGGGGTAACATTACCCTCGTTCCGGATCGATTCAGCCTCTCGCCAGCATGGCCGAACCCCTTTAACTCGGAAACCCGGATGCGCCTGCAACTGACGGAGAGCGGAAATGTCCAGGCGGTGGTGTACGACATCCTCGGCCGTAAAGTCGCTGTGCTGCACAATGGCGCAGTGCAGACGGGCACCTTCATTCTCCGTTGGGACGGACGGAACGAAGCCGGTCACACCGTGGCGTCGGGCACTTATCTGGTGCGCGTGAAAGGGCCCGAAGGATCACAATTGCGCCGTATAACTCTCGTCAGATAAAGAGTGTTTCCGCTTATACGCATAACAGCCCCACGGAATAGCAGAGCTGTTTTCTCTCTAACATAGCGACAGGTTGAAACCGTCTCAGGCTGTAACAATCACGGGGGAGAGTTTCGCTCCCTTCAATTCCTCGCGGATCACGTCCATGTCAACAGGCGCCTCGCGCGGGTCGGCGATCTTCCCGTGAAGCGCTGAAACCGCTGCCATGTGAGGACTGCCGAGAAAAACTTCCGACTCGCGGTTTCCCATGCGTCCCCGGAAATTGCGGTTGGTTGTCGAAAGCGTCCGCTCATTGTTTGCCGGAACGCCGAGATGGTTTCCCATGCAGGGACCGCATCCCGGTGTCGCCAGCGTCCCACCCGCAGAGACAATCGCCTGGATGTAGCCGAGGTTCATCGCGTCCAGCATCACCTTGCTGCTCGCCGGAATAACGACGAGGCGTGTGTCCGGGTGGATCTTCTTTCCGCGAAGAACATGAGCGACGATGGCCAGATCATCAAGCCGGGCGTTGGTACAGGATCCGACGAAAACCTGTTCCAGGTGTTCCCCCACGACCTCACCCACGGGTTTCACATTATCGACTGTATGGGGACAGGCGACCTGGGGCTCGAGGGCGTTCACATTGATCTCGACAACCTCTTCGTAGTTGGCATCGGGGTCGGAGTAAACGGGGGTGTACTCTTTCTGCGCACGGCCCTTGAGGTAATTGAATACGGTGGCGTCCGGAGGGACGTAGCCGATTTTTGCTCCCATTTCAGCGGCCATGTTGCAGAGGGTCATTCGTTCGCTGACGGTCATCGCCGACGCAAAAGGCCCTGTGAACTCCATTGCACGATAGAGTCCGCCATCCGCACCGATCTTGCCCGCGATATGCAGAGCGAGATCCTTGACGTACACACCCTCGGAAAGGGACCCCGTAATGTCGAGCCGCATCGTTTCGGGAACGCGGAACCAGATTTTGCCGGTTGCCATGATCACGGCCGTCTCGCTGCGGGTAACGCCGGTGCCGAACGCTCCAAAGGCTCCGTAGGTGGTCGAGTGGCTGTCGGAACCTGTCATCACGGTGCCGGGCAGGCAGTGGCCGTTTTCTGCCATCACCTGGTGGCAGATGCCGTGGTGGATATCGTAGAAATGTTTGATGCCATGTTTCTTGACGAACTCGCGAATTGTCTTGTGGTTGTTGGCGAATGTCTCGTTTGCAGGGGGTACGCAGTGGTCGAGAACGATCAGGTGAATATCCGGGTCGTAGAGCTTGTCAACCCCGATTTTCTCAAACGTCTTTGAAATCGCAGCGGTGTTGTCGTGCGACATGGCGACATCAGGAATCACCTCCACGATCAGCCCCGGTTCCACCTCGTCAAGGCCCGCCTTGGCCGCCAGTATTTTCTCGCTGAAGGTCTTGCCCATAAGGATCTCCGCTCTTGTCGGGGTGTTCTTTTGCCCCGGGTGCGGTAAGGTACAACGGCGCTACAACCCCTTCAAGCGGCTTTTCCTTCAGAAAAGCGCAGCCGTGCTGAATTGAACAGCAAGTCGGAACGTCAGCAAACGCGGGAAAAGGGCAAGGGTGAAAAGAAGGTCGCCGTCGCATAAAGAGCGTACAATGTTATCTGTTCTTCAACAATCCCAGGCTTGAAAGGGTGGTTGCCGCGAGTATCAGCCCGGCGCCGCCCAATCCGCGAACCGTCCACACATCCCCAAGCAGCATCCAGGCAAACGTCGCTGCAAACACCGGTTCCAGTTGAAACAGCAGAGCAGCGTGTCCAGCCGGGACATCCGGCTGAAAACGGGTCTGCATCCACACGGCAATCACCGTTCCAAAAATTCCCGTGTAAAGCAAGGCAAAAAATCCTGTACTCGTCAGATGGAAAGGCAGGCCCTGAATCAAACTCCAGGCTGTCGCCAGTGCCGCCACCGTCCCCACCTGTGCGATTGTCAGTTGCATCGCCTCGCCCTTGTGCTGAGACAGGGCCTCAAGCAGCACCATTTGCAGGGCAAACACAACCGCGCAAAGGATGGTCAGGATGTCACCGGCATTCAGCCCTCCACGAGCGGGTTCCGCCAGCAGATATACTCCTGCAACAGCAGGCAGCAGGGCCAACCAGGAGGCTAACGGGGAACGGCTGGTTCGCAGCAGCATCGCCAGCGGGGGGACCAGGACAACCAGAAGCCCTGTGAAAAAACCGCTTCGTGAGGCTGTTGTCAGTTTCAAACCCTGAACCTGCAAAGCGAAACCAGTAAACAAAAGCAGACCGACAAGGATTCCGCGCAGTATAACCGACTTGATACGTTCCCGCCGCAAATTCAACCAGAAGAAGTGAAGAGCACTGGACCCCTGTTCAACAGCCGGTGCGGGGGCCTGGGCTAGTTGAGGGTCCAGTTCACCAAAGGCCTTGTTACGTTTGATGTTTTTCCGCATCAAACGGGTCAGGATCGAGAGCAGTCCAAGGCCGAGCAGGAACCGCAAGGCGAGAAATTGAATCGGGTCGGTATCAGCGAGAGCCGCTTTCGTCGCTGGGAAGGTCAGACCCCAAACGGCTGTCAGAAGAACCAACATGCCGGTGGCAAAAGCCCGTTGCCTTGAAGCGGCAGAAGCGGCGCTCACGGTTGTACTCCAGCGTTACGCCCAATGGCGGAGGGTCTCGAGGACGAGACGAACACCGACGCCTGTTGGGAGTTCTTTGTGCGGAACGTAGCTCACAGGCACCTCTGATGCGGTTCCCGCGATGTCGAGGTGGATCCAGGGCACATCATTGACAAATTCCTTGAGGAATGCACCGGCAGTGATAGCCCCGCCGGGACGGCCGCCGGTGTTCTTGATGTCCGCGATTTCGCTGGAGATCTGTTCGGTGTATTCCTCCCAGAGGGGAAGGCGCCACACACGTTCGCCGGTTTCCTCGCCTGCCCGGGAAAGGACTTCCGCGAGTTTGTCATCCGTGCCCATCATGCCGGTGGCGTGGTTGCCGAGGGCTATCCAGCAGGCTCCGGTGAGGGTGGCCATGTCGATCATCGCGTTGGGCTTTACCGTTTTTGCAGCGTAGGTGAGGGCATCCGCGAGGGTCAGCCGGCCTTCAGCGTCCGTGTTGTCCACCTCGATGGTCAACCCCTTCAGGCTGGTCAGAACATCGCCGGGACGATAGGCGTTGCCGTCAGCCATATTCTCTGCGGCAGCGATGAACCCTTCGACCTTGCAGCGAGGTTTCCACTTCTCGAGCGCCTTGAAGATTCCCATCACAGCGGCGGAGCCAGCCATGTCGATTTTCATGTCACGCATGCCATCGGCGGGTTTGAGGTCGAGGCCGCCGGAATCAAAGGTGACGCCTTTTCCAACGAGCGCGAGGGTCTTGGCGGTCTTTGGCAGGTTGCCCGGGTTGTACGAAAGGTGAATGAAGACGGGGCGATGTGTGCTCCCCTGTCCGACCGCCAGCAGTGCTCCCATCCCGAGTTTTTTCAGCTCCGCTTCTTTCAGCACGCGAACCTTGACCGTTTTCGAGGCGAGTTTTTTTGCAATGCGTCCATACGCCTCCGGGTAGAGGTCCATGCCCGGGGTTGCGGCGAGGTCACGCGCGAACAGGGTGCTGTCGACTGTGATCGCGGAGGCGGAAACTCCGGCTTTCATTCCCTTCATTCCGGTTGTTTCGCCCGGAATGACCAGGAGAGTCTTCAGGTTCGGATACTTGTCCTTATCACGGCCGCGGCGCACATAGCGGTACGTGGCGAGCACGAAACCCTCAACAGCGGCAACTGTCGAGCGTTCTTCATCCTTCGTCGAAAATCCTTTCAGCGGCGGTTGCAGGGTCGCTTCGGTGATCTTCAACGTACGGGCACATTTTCCCGCTTCGCCAAAAGAGCGGCGGATTTTCTCCGGCGTCCACTCTTTCCGTTTGCCAAGACCGACGACCAGTACCGTGCGCGGCCCTTTTCTGCCCCCTCCGTAGAGAGACAGCACCTGCCCGATTTTTCCGTTGAAGTCGCCGTGCTTCTGTGCAAGCGTGATGCGATTGCCAAGCGCAGCATCGAGACGTCCGATGCCGTTTTCGACAGGTTTTTCCCCTTCAAACACACCAACGGCAAGGAGTGGAGTAGAGGCGTCCTGCGGTGCAAGGTCACGAGTTGTGATTTTCACGGGAATCTCCTTCGCAGAAGCGGTTATGCCGGCCAGTTGTTTTTATCAACGAGGAGAACCTTCGGCTGGTGGCCGGAGATTTCGTCCTCGGAAAGATCGCAGTAGGTGACGATGATGACAAGGTCGCCAACGTTGGCGTGGTGGGCGGCGGCCCCGTTCACGCCGATGATCCCCGATTCGTGTTGACCCTCGATGGCGTAGGTGGTGAAACGGGCGCCAGTGGTGATGTTGTACACCTCCACCTGTTCGTTGATGGCGATATCAGACGCGTCGAACAGGTCGCGGTCCACGGTCACACTTCCCACGTAATCGAGGTCGGTCTGAGTCACACGGGCATGGTGGATCTTGGATTTCAGAAATCGGCGTATCATCGTGCAACGGCCTTATGAAAAACGTTGTCTCGAGTGCGTCGAAGCGACAAAAGGTAGGGAGACCACACTCCTAAAGCCAGCGAGAAACGACACTTCTCCGGGTTGAGGGGAATTCCGTGCGGGGGAAGGCTCTCCTGGAATCATCGTAGAAGCAAGGTCAAAAACTCAGGTTGTTTCCGAACGGAAGTGTCTGACGCAGGGTTGCTTCCGTTTCTGACCACGGTTCCGCGGTGCCGGGACCAGCATTCCCGTGTTCGGCCCACAAACCAACGTTCATAAACAGGCATTACCGGTAGACACGGTATCGGAGCAGGTTGATAAGCTGTTCGATTTTGGGGCGCTCGGGCTGCTCGAGGGTGTCGCGTTCGCGAATCGTTACGGTCCCATCCTCAAGCGTCTGGTGGTCCACCGTGAAGCAGAAAGGCGTTCCCGCTTCGTCCTGGCGGCGATACCGGCGGCCGATGTTGCCCGTCTCGTCGTAGAAGACGTTGAACTCCATCTTCAGGTCCGCGACGATCTTCTGCGCCAGCTCCGGCATCCCGTCTTTCTTCAACAGCGGCAGGACGGCGGCGGTGTAGGGAGCCACCTTCGGGTCGAGACGAAGTACGACGCGCTTCTCCCCGTTCACTTCGTCCTCGTCGTAGGCGTCAACGAGCACCGCGAGCAGGCCACGGCTGAGACCCGCGGAGGTTTCCACGATGTACGGCAGGTACCGCTCACGGGTCTGATCGTCGAAGAACTTCAAATCCTTGCCGCTGTACTCCTCATGGCGGCGGAGGTCATAGTCCGTGCGGTTGTGGATCCCTTCGAACTCGCTCCAGCCGAAGGGGAAGTTGTATTCGATGTCGAACGCGGATTTCGCGTAGTGGGCGAGTTCGTCGGGAGTGTGCTCGTGGAAACGGAGGTTTTCCGCCTTGATTCCGATAACGTCGCGCCAGTACGCCATCCGCTCCTCTTTCCAGTAGGCGAGGGCCTCGTCTTCTTGGCCCGGCCGGACGAAGTACTGCATCTCCATCTGCTCAAACTCGCGAGTGCGGAAAATGAAATTCCCGGGCGTGATCTCGTTCCGAAAAGCCTTGCCGATCTGAGCGATTCCGAACGGAGGGCGCAGGCGGGAAACCATCTGCACCTGCGGATAGTCCATGTAAATTCCCTGGGCCGTTTCCGGACGCAGGTAAACCGCGCCGGCGCTGTCTTCCATCGGACCGATGAATGTCTTGAACATCAGGTTGAAGCTGCGGGGCGGGGTCAGCGTGCCGCGATTGCCGCAATTAGGGCAGGGGAGCTGTGCGTAGCCGGGGTGGTTCGGGTCAAGGCTCGTGCCGTCTTTGGTGACCGGGGGCTCGTCCACACCCTTGGCTTTCTTCGCGTACTCGATAAGCTGGTCGGCGCGAAAACGGGTCTTGCACTGGCGGCAGTCAATCAGCGGGTCGACAAATCCTTCCACGTGGCCGCTCGCCTCCCAGGTGCGGGGGTGATAGATGATGGCGCTGTCGATGCCGACGATGTTGTCATGCTTGCGCACCATTTCCCGCCACCACAGGTCGGCGATCTTCTTTTTCATCTCGACGCCCAGGGGGCCGTAGTCATAACTGGAGCCGATGCCACCGTAAATCTCGCTTGTGGGCATGACGAAGCCGCGGCGTTTTGCAAGCGCGACAATGACATCCATCAGGTTCTTCTGGGCCATGCTAAAGACCTCTTTTCAGAACGGAGAGCACAATTTCGCCCGCATCGAAACGGCTCAGGTCACGACCCGCGAATATAGCGGGCTCCACGGGCGTGGACAAACCCGAAAAGTGCCGGACGGCTCACCGGCAGGCCCGTTGTCATGCAAGCACTTGCGGCGAGAGCGGCTCAAACCTACTTTGCGTGCGGGACAGAGAGGGAGAGCATGACCTTCAAAGAGCGTCTCGAACGTGCTGTCAGGCGGAGCCGGCTGTGTGTCGGGATCGATCCCGTTCCCGAAAAACTGCCCCGCGCGCTTCGTGGCAGACGGGATGGAATTGTCATTTTCATCGAAGAGATCGTCCGGGCGACAGCGCCCTGGGCGGCTGCGTACAAGCCGAACTTTGCTTTTTTCGAAGCTCTTGGAAAACAGGGGGAAGAAGCGCTTCAACGGGCGATCGAGGCGGTGCGTGACATGGCGCCCCACGCCGTGCTGATCGGCGACGGCAAACGGGGCGACATCGGCAGCACCGCTGAGCGGTACGCGATCGCTCTTTTCGAACGATGGGGTTTTGACGCTGCAACGGTGAATCCCTGGTTTGGAGCGGATGGCGTGAAGCCGTTCACCGAACGGCCGGAAAAAGGCGTCTATCTGCTCGCGGCGACCTCGAATCCATCGTCGGTTGAGGTTCAGGAGGCGGCGAAGATCGAAGATTCTCTTCCCGTAAGAATCGCCAGGCTTGCGGAGACCCAGTGGAACGAGCACGATAACGTCGGACTTGTCGTGGGTGCAACACGGGTGGAAATCATGGCAGCCGTACGTTCGGCCGCTCCCCGTCTTCCGTGGTTAATTCCCGGCGTTGGCGCGCAGGGGGGCGACCTTGAGTCCGCTCTGATGCATGGTGTCGGCAGCCAAAGCGTGTCAAGTGTGGTGAATGCCTCGCGCAGCATTCTGTACGCCTCGGCGGAGGATGATTTTGCCGAGGCGGCGGAACGTGAAGCGAGAATGCTCGCTCGCGCAATAGAGAAGGCAACAACATTGCCGGTTGCCTGAGGGGGGTGACGTGGTGCTGAAAGACGACCCCAGGAAACTATACCTGAAAGAGAAACTCGCCTGCCGGGCGGAGGTGAGGAACAGGGTCTATACGTTCGACGTTCGAGTGGAAGATATTGACGCAAAGGGAATCATCACCACTCCGCCCGATCTCGGCGGGCCCAAGCTGGAAAAGGGAGCTGAAATACTCGTTCGTTATTACCGTTCGGATTCCGCCTACCAGTTTCTGACTTCGGTTCTTTCCTGGGAAGAGCGGACCGGGCGAATCCTGATGCGGATAGGATTCCCGAGCCAGATCACCCGTTACCAGCGAAGGCGCCATGTGCGCGCGGAGCTGAGTGGGTCAGTGAGATTCTACCTGACCACGGACGATCTGCCCTCGAGGGGTTTCCTGAAAGACCTCTCTGTGGGTGGCGTGCAGTTCCAGACGCAGCAAGTGGGCCTTTTTGCCAAGTCGCTGAATCCCGTTGGGCGCCGGTTGCTGGTGGACGTGATTCTCTCGGGGGGCGACGAATTCATCGGTCTTCCCGGCGAGATCCGCCGCGTCCTCCAAGACCTGCGCAGCAAAGGTTTTGTCAGCGTGCAGGTGAAGTTCCAGCAGCTTCAGCCGAAAGTCAAACAGGCGCTGGAAGACGTGACGGGCGGGAAGGCCTGACCCTCCAACCGGCGACACGGTTCTTTGATGAAAGTGCAAGTGAGGCCATGAACGACCAGGACGTGATGGATCTGTTGAAAAAGAGTGGGGCACTTCTTGAGGGGCATTTCAAGCTCGCGAGCGGCCTGCACTCTGATCGTTACGTGGAGAAATTCCGTCTTCTCGAACGGCCTGATGTCACCGAGATGCTGGTCCGTGAGCTCGCTGCAAGAGTCCGCAAATACCAGCCGGAAGTTGTTGTCGGCCCTGTGACCGGCGGCGTGATCCTCTCCTACGAGATGGCCCGTCAGCTTGGAACGAAAGCCTACTTTACCGAAAAGGCAACGGACGGCGGCATGGTGCTGCGCCGAGGTTTTGACGTTCGGGGCAAACGTGTGCTGCTCGTCGAGGACATTGTGACCACCGGCGGGAGTGTGCTGAAGACCGCGGAAGCGGTCCGGCAGGCGGGCGGTGAAGTGGTCGCCTTTGCGATTCTGGTCAACCGCTCGAGTGGACGTTTTCAGCCCGAGGCGCCGGTTGAGGCGCTTGTCACACTGGAGATACAGACCTGGCAGCCGGACGCACTCCCGGACCATCTGCAATCAACGCCTGTCACGGAACCGGGGAGCGGGCATGCCCGGTAAACCGGAAACATCCCTGAGCATCTGCCCTCTCGCCTCGGGAAGCAAGGGGAACTCCTACTGGATCGAAGGCGGAGGCACAACCATCCTGCTCGACGCAGGTCTCTCCATGCGCCAGCTTTCCCGCAGGGTCGAGGAAATCGGCCGCAGAATTGACGAGGTGGAGCATATCTTCGTCACCCACGAGCACAGCGATCATGTTTATGCATTGACCATGCTGCTGAAAAAACAAAAGCCGGTGATCTGGGCGTCACGGGGCACTCTGCGCACAATCCGGCGCCGGATACCGGATGGAGCCAGGGTGCGGATGATGAATGGCGCGGTGGAAATTGCGGGAGCATTCAGCGTCCGTTCCGTGAAAATTCGCCATGATGCAGTTGACCCTCTTGCGTACAGGTTTGATCTTGCTGGAGCCTCCGTGGCAGTGGTCACCGATCTGGGTTCGTGGGACAAGGCTGTGGTCGATACGATTGCCGGAGTCGACGTTCTCGTGTGTGAAGCAAACCATGATCCGCAGATGTTGGTCCATGGCCCCTATCCGACCGCTCTGAAACGTCGGATCGCCAGCCATCTGGGCCATCTTTCCAACGAGGAGGGGGCGACCCTGGCGCTCAAGAGCGTGGAAAAGGGCACACGGACCGTTGTCCTGGGACACCTTTCGGAGGCGAACAATTCGCCCAGCCTGGCGCTTGATGTTTTTGCGGAGGTTTTTAGCGATGCGGGATTTTCCACGAAGATCGATGTCGCCTCTCAGGATCAACCGGGTCCTTTTGTGACTGTTGTGGCGCGAGCGGGCAAGACGAAAAAGACAGGACATTCGTCATCGAAATGATCTGAAGGATACGTCCCAACAGCGGATGGGACGCCAACGAGGAGCGAACCATGAACCGGATGAACATCGTGTTGCGTGTGTTGGCGGTGGGGTTGCTGCTGATCGCCGCGGCGCTGGCCATCCTCGGGTGCGGAGGAGGTGTGAAAAAAGAAGTGGCGGTGATGCAGACGGATATGGGAACGGTGATTCTGGGTTTTTACCCGGACATTGCGTCAAAAACAGTGGCTCGATTCAAGGAACTGGCTCGCGAAGGATTTTATGATGGCGTCCTTTTCCACCGCGTAATTCCCGGCTTTGTCGTGCAATCCGGCGACCCTAAAACGAAAGACCCGAATACTCCTCCGATGGAATATGGAACGGGGGGCAGTGGCCAGAACCTCCCGGCAGAGTTCAGTGAATTGAAACACAAGCGCGGCACGCTCGCCATGGCCCGGGCGCAGGATCCCAATTCCGCGGACAGCCAGTTCTACATCGCCCTCGAAGCCCAGCCACACCTGGATGGGAAATACACCATCTTCGGAGAGGTCCTCAAAGGAATGGATGTGATCGACCGGATCGCCGCGGTCGAGACCGACGCACGGGACGTGCCTCGTCAACCGATCCACATCCTTTCGATCAAAATCGTCAGCCGTAAGGAGGCCGGACTCGA
>JAZDLX010000162.1:0-12902 GCA_043801585.1 bacterium
CCGCAGATCTACCGGATGGACAACGACGGCGCCAACCTGCGCCGCCTCACCTACGACGGCACCTACAACGCCGACCCCTCCTGGTCTCCATCCGGCGACCGCATCGTCTATGCGCGTCTCGAGAGCAACGGTTTCCAGATCCGAAGTATGGACCCGATGGGCGATGTGGATGTGGCGTTGACCGACGAACCGGGTGATCACCTCGATCCGTCGTGGTCTCCGGATGGGATGAAGATCACCTACAACTACCGTGGAAAAGTCTGGGTGATGAGTGCCGACGGCACCCTGCGCCGCCCGTTGCTCTCCGACGGCCTGATGCCCGACTGGTCCCCGATCCCGAAGTGAGAAACAGGTGGAAAAATTCAGACAGTTTGAATATTCGCGTGCGCGAAAATTCAAACTGTCTGAATTTTTCCCTTCATTCGTCCCTACCTTGCACGATCCCATGGCCCGGAGGTAGATTGATCCAGGAACGGGAGCATCCGTTGAACGTGTGCTTCATCCCGGGAGGTGATCATGAACAGTGAACGTGTTTCATTCAACATCTCCGCCGAGGATCGGGTCCGTCTTCAAGCGCTTGCCGAAAAAATGCGGATAAGCGAATCAGAAGCCCTCGAATACTTGTTCAACCGCGAGTTTCAGTCCTGGGAGGAGGATGTGATCACCAACCAGGACGACGTGGATGAAGGGACCTGACCCAGAGGGCTTGACCGTGTGAATTCCCAGCCCCGCCGTGGCCGCAGGCGGGGTTTTGCATTCCGAGGAGAGAAGATGGGCAGCACGATTCTGGACGATCTTCAACGGCTGCGCGAGGCCCTGGAGGAACTGAACGGGCTTGTAACGGAGCAACCGAACGAATCCAGCGAACGCATCGATGAACTTCCCATCGAAAGCATCCTCCAGACGATCAATGCCGAGGATGCCAGGGTATCAGGGATTGTACGGCAGGCGATACCCCAGATCGCTGAAGTCGTTGCCGCCGCCGTCAGGGCGATCTCCTCAGGTGGCCGGCTCATGTACGTTGGCGCGGGAACGTCCGGTCGGCTGGGAGTTCTCGATGCGGCGGAGTGTCCACCCACTTACGGCGTTCCGACGACCTTGGTCACCGGCCTGATCGCGGGGGGGCTGTCCGCCCTGACCGTGGCTCAGGAAGGCGCTGAGGATGATGTCGAGCAGGCGCGGCGCGATTTCACGGATGCGAAAATCACAAGCAGCGATGCGGTTCTTGGGATCACTGCACGCGGCAAGACTCCGTGGGTTCGTGAGATCCTGAAGCTGGCTCATGAACAAGGGGGGTGGACGGGTTTGATTACCTGCAACCCGATCGAACCCTCTCCGGAAGTGGCCTCCATGGTGATTCTCGATGTCGGTCCGGAGGTGGTCACAGGTTCGACAAGGATGAAAGCCGGACTGGCGACAAAGATGGCGCTGACGATGATCAGCACCGCGGCGATGATCCGCCTCGGACGTGTGCGCGGCAACCGGATGGTGGATCTGATGCCGAACAGCGACAAGCTTCGTGCGCGTCAGGTGAAAACCATCATGGAATCTCTGGATGTGACCGTCGAGGAAGCTGTCGCGAGGTTGAAGGGTGCGGATGGTGACCTTCGCCATGCCCTGGAGGGTGATGATTCCCCGGACTCTGGAGGATAATGCCAACCATGCGACGCCATCCAGCCCGAATTCCGGTTGTCCCTGTTCGACGAACATCACGAACAGTGGAGTACCACCCGCACCCCGCGTCGTTCTGGGTTCGGTTCAGCCCATTAGCGGCATGGATGGCACTGATCCTGAGTCTGATCGTGGCGTCCACTGTCCTTCGCAAGGCTCCCCGATCCGTAAGGCCTGCCAATTCCACGATCCTCCTTCTTGCGAAAGATTTTGGCGCTGGGATATCGACCTTGCTGCTCGAGTCCTACCACACCTATACCTGGTCGCGAGAATCTGTGCGGCTGGACAGTTCGGTGACACCGGCATCCGTGCAGGAACTTGCCGGCCAACTTCGTCTTCCCGTCAGGATTTCGGTGATCGTCGCAGACCTGCGAGTCCGTCAATTGGTTCCCACCGGTGGCGTTCTGCCACAGTCAATCGTCGATGGCCTTGAGGACAATTGGGATCCCCAGGTTGCTGCGGCCTGCGAGGCAGCAGCATTGCTGCGTTGGGCCGCATGGCAGGGTGTATTGCTCGACCGCTGGTACGGCGGAACGTTCGAGGATCAGTTGGAGAACGATTTTCAGCAGACCTGGCCGAATGTCGCGAAACGGATCAATCGCCGCCTTCAGCAGCTCGGAATAGACGATCGCCTCGATGAGGTGTACAGTTCGAACCGTGAGCATGTCGCCGAGCGGTGTTGGCAAATCGACGAAGCCCTCGAAAGACATTTGAGTGCTGCTGGTAACTAACGTGCAGGAAAATGTACCAGGTACTTTTATCCTGAACAGGATCAGTGCTTGACCTCGCACGTGAAAAGGTACCTGGTACATTTTCCTGCTTCAGTGGCTGGATGAACGAAAACGCGAAACACGAGGTGCTCCATGGCCTACCAGGGCGTGGATTACTATCACATCGACGAACTCCTTACGGACGAAGAGAAGCTGATCCGGGACAGCGTCCGCGAATGGGTCAGTGCAAAGGTGATCCCGGTCATCGAAGAACAGTATCGGAATGCAACGTTTCCATTCCATCTTGTCCCTGAGATGGCGGAGTTGGGTCTGTTCGGGCCGACGCTGCCCGAGGAGTTCGGTGGTGCGGGAATCGGCGATGTCGCTTACGGTCTCGCCATGCAGGAGCTCGAACGGGGCGACAGCGGCATGCGTTCGTTCGCTTCGGTGCAGTCTGCTCTCGTGATGTACCCGATCTATACTTTCGGCAGCGATCAGCAGAAGAAAACGTGGCTGCCGAAACTCGCGCGGGCAGAGGTCGTCGGAGCGTTCGGCCTGACCGAACCGGATTACGGCTCCGACCCGGGAAGCATGATAACCACCGCGAAGAAAGTGGATGATGGATACCTGCTGAGCGGAGCCAAGATGTGGATCACAAACAGCTCCATCGCGGACATCTTTGTCGTCTGGGCAAAACTCGATGGTGTCATCCACGGCTTCCTTGTGGAGAAGGGGGCAAAGGGGCTGAGCACACCCGAAACAAAGGGAAAATGGAGCCTCCGCGCTTCGGTGACGGGTGAGATCGTGTTCGATGATGTCTTCGTTCCGGAAGGGATGATGTTCCCCCGCACCGACGGACTGAAAGCTCCGCTGATGTGCCTCAATCAGGCACGCTACGGGATCGCCTGGGGGGTGGTCGGTGCGGCGATGGCCTGCTATGACAGCGCGATTAACTATACCCATGAACGGGTGCAGTGGGGTGGTCCGATCGCCCGGCACCAGATGATTCAGGAGCGACTCGTCGAAATGCTGACGGGAATCACCCAGGGACAGTTGATGACCTGGCGGCTCGGAAGGATGAAGGAGAAGGGCGAAGCTTCGTTCCGCCACGTCAGTCTTGCCAAGAGAAACAATTGCCGGATGGCGCTCGAGGTCGCCCGCACGGCCCGCGATCTCCACGGCGCCAATGGCATCACGGACGAGTACCCGATCATGCGACACATGATGAATCTCGAGAGTGTCTACACCTACGAGGGGACGCACAATATGCACACGTTGATCGTAGGTGCGGATATCACCGGGATCGAAGCCTATGGCAGGTGAAGCTTCAGGCTGGAGGAGCCAACGGACGGAAGGAAGTAAGGAAACAGGATGGTCAGGATCATCGGGGTGGAATGGACTCGCGTAATGACAACGGATTCTGGTCTATCCTGAAGAAGAATCACCCCGAAAATTTGGTGCGTTCTGTTCCATGTCAGGGTTAATTCCCATCTTACGCATCTCGTCCAGCAGATCCTCCTGGCAATCCGGGCAGATTCCGTGGCTGAACGACGTATCGAGGTGTGCGGAGATATAGGTTTCCACACTCTGCCAGTAGCCTGCATCATTACGGATTTTCTTGCATTTCGAACAGATGGGGAGAAGACCGCGAAGGGTGCTTACTCTCTGTAACGCGTTTTGAAGTTCGCGAAGCAGTTCGCCTTTCCGATGCTCTTCTTGCACTCTCTTGCGTTCAAGGACAAACGTTATACGCGCCAGATACACCACAAACAAGGTGAGGATCAATGCAATGACGAATGCACTTATGCGCAATAGATGTACAACAGATCTTATTTCCTGTTGAACGTCTGTCAGATATGCACCGTTGCCAATAATCCAACCCCAGGGTTCGTAGTACTGCACGTACGATACTTTCGGTTCAATCCTGGTTGAGTCCTCGAGATACTGCCAGTCATATCGAACAAATCCATTACCTTCCTTGATCGCCAGGTCGGTCATGCGTCGCACGGGGTATGTGGAATCAGGACCTGGATAGGAATGCAGATTCTGTCCAACGAGGTTGGACATGGTTGGATGCATCAGAACCGTGCAATTCAGGTCGTGAACCCAGAAATAGTTTTGAGAGTTGGGCCCGAAGCGGAGAGATTTCAGATTCTCAAGCGCACTTGCCTGAAGGACATCGCGGCTTGCCATGCTCAACTTTTCTGCGCCGTAGTAAATATCGACTTGAGCAATGGCAATTTTCGCCAATTCACTAAGAGCCTGTTCTTTTTGCCGAATGAGTGCGTCTTCCACCCTCGGAAGGAAGAGATATTGGAATACCAGCCCGTAGAGGATCATTGCGGTGACTACCGGAATGAGGAGTCGGAAGGTGTTCCGTTTCCACGGTGTACGCGTGGATGTCTTGTTTGGCTCCCGTTCAGTCATCTTCAATGATCCATGCTGCAGTGGATAGCTCTGTATATATCGCTTTTGCGTTTTGATGAAAGTTAGCATACTTAGCCTTATGCGGCAATCTTTAGAACCTCTCGTGCCTCCTTTTCATCCCCTCTTTTTCAAACGTAATTTTTTCAACAATTAATCTAATCATTTTTATTTATTGAAGTTACAAGGTCATTATTGTTCAGAAAGAGCAAAAGCGACAAGAAAACAGCAAGAAATGAATTTTCTCTAATTCTAATATTTTCATTATCGCCATTTTGATAGGGAAATCGAATGAACCGGAAGGCTGCTCGTCGAGTGGACGCTGGGGTTCCGGGGACTGTACGTTCCGTGCAACATGTGAATTCGACTGGAGATCACGATGAACACGCTGGGCGTCTATTCAGAAGTTGGCAGGTTGGACCTGGTGATGGTCCATCAGCCCGGCTGGGAACACCGCCGCATGGTGCCATGGAATCGGGAAGCCTGGCTTTTCGATGATATTCTCGACATCGAATCCGCTCGTCCCGAGCACAAGGAATTTGTGCTCAAAATCCATCATCACGGTATTCGAGTCGTGTATTTCAGCGATCTTCTGAAAGAGGTGTGTGCCGATTCAGAAATGCACGCGGAAGTAGTGAACGAGGTCGTTCCGGACCCTCTTCCGAAGGACATGGTTCCCACGATGATTCAGCCTACGCACCTGATCATGGGGTATCCGGAGAATTTCACCCTCGGCGAAAAGTTGATCCTCGAACCGGCGCCGAACCTTTACTTCATGCGCGATCCGGCTTTTTTCATCCATGACAAATTGATCATTTCCCACCCCTCGTGGCCTATCCGCTGCCGCGAGGCGAATCTCCTGCTTGCGGTCGCGAAACGCCATCCGTTGTTCAAAGGTGTCGAGATTTATGACGGCATTCTCCACGATCCGGAGGCGCGGATTGAAGGGGGAGATGTGCTGATTCCCGACGAGAAGAACGTGATTGTCGGGATGTCCGAACGGTCCAATGAAAAAGGGGCGGAACACCTTGCGAACTATCTCTTTGCCAACACACCGGTGGAGCGTGTGATCAAGGTTTTCATCCCAAAGCGGCACGAGTACATGCATCTCGATACGCTGCTCACCTTCGTCGACCGCCAGCAGATCGTGACCATGCCATACTTCTGGGATAAACCTGAGCTGTACGCTGAAATTGCGCGAAATGTGGAGAAACTCGTCGAACGCCACGGTGGCGTCTACACCGGACCCTCACCGGCGGATCTTGCGAAAGGAACGCGGATGGAGTGCCTGCTTCGCGATGGCAGTGTCTCACGTCATGACCGTGTTCTCGAAGGACTGGCGGATCTTGAATTGATCGTGCCGGAGATCACCGTCACCGTCGGCGGTCAGGCTCACCATTACAGAAGTGCGGAGGAGCACATCCTTGAAGCCCTCCGCGAACAGTGGAACGATGCCGCGAATACATTCGCACTGAAACCGGGGCATGTGATGTCATACGCTCGTAACGACAAGACGATTCGTGCGCTGGAAGATGTCATGGTGGAGGTGACGACGTTTTCGGGGAGTGAACTTGTCCGGGGCCGTGGTGGTGCACGTTGCATGACCATGCCCCTGAGCCGAGACCCGGCGTAGGAGAGACTGCGGGCGCACTGTTTGCCGCGCTGTCATAGATTGAGCACTGAGCCGTGTTGCCGGGTGTTGCTGATGGGAGTTTATATGCCATCCTCGTTTTCCCCATTCATCGTCATTTTCTACCTGGCTATTGTGCTCGCCGCCCAGACCGTCGCGGATGTCTATTTTACACAACCCATTCTTCCCGCATCGACGCGCAAACGCTCGTTGGTTCTGCTCGTTGCGAATGTGACCGGGATGCTGATCACTGCTCTGGTGTTCCGCCTGTTGCTGCCGTTCAATCACATGTATCTGCTTTATTCCCGCGACAAGGGCACCATGGCCCTTGCGGTTCTCGTGGTCATTCTCGAGTATTTTCCCTGGGCGCTGCCCTACGTGCTGATCCGTGGCTGGATCGTTCGTGAATGGTTGATGGGCGGAGAAATCCGTGAAAAACGGCAGGCTTGGTGGAGCTATGTGATGATCGGGTCTGTCATCGCGGTTGTGCTGATCGGCCCCCTCTACCTTGCAGTGACCATCGTTCAACCGCTGATGACGGGTGTGAATGAGGTGTTCGCAAATTAAAAAGGGGACACGTACCTTTTAATTTCTAGATGGATATCCGCCATGATATTCACGCAAGCAGCAAAATTAAAAGGGACATGTCCCTTTTTTAATTTCACTTCTTCGCTCGCAGTCCCAGGGCGTTCGGTATCGCGATCCCTTCCGGCGGCTCGTATCCGAGGGTGAAATCCGTTTCGTGTCCCGTATGAAATTCGACGATTCTGTCGCCCACCTGGATAAAAAGCTGCGCACGAACACCACCCTCGAGATGCTGCGCTGTGGTGACACCCAACGGCATGCTGAGCAGGTATTCGTTGAAGTCGTGCATTGACAATGCAACCGGGCAGTAGAGAAAAAGAATCCGCCCCGTGTTGTCCTCGGCGAGCGCCGCCTCGATCCATTTGCGTCCACCCTGTTCCCAACGGTTATCGCCCGGAGATTGAATCAGCCGCAGGTTCTGCACACGGCCGTTCCAGCGCCGGGCGGCATTGTCGAATGAATGCGATTCGCGGTCGAGGATGGCGAAGGGAACATCTCCCGGTTCCACCGGTTCGAAAACCGCGAGGCTCTTGTACATCGGGTGAATCCTGGTGTTATGGCTGTGAGTGTGGGTGACAAGCTGTCCGATGTGGGTGATCCGGTCGCGGTCGTACATCCCCGCGTTGATCGTCGCGGCAAGCCCGAAGTTGCGTGCCCATGAACGAGCGGAGAGGCCGATGGAATCTCCCTGTTCGGTGGCGCTGAAGGCATGAAGGTCCCATCGGAACGGATCGGCTCGAAGCACAGCGATGAATGAATCGGCGGGGGCTGTTGTGCCGGGGAGAGAGACACGAGCGAACTCAAGTCCGGGTGCGAGAGTCTCCCACTTGGGGGGTGTACACAGTGATGACGCTGGGAGCAGCAAGGCGACCGAAATGACGAGCAGGAGAAACCACAGGGTTCGTAACGGTGGCTGATTCATAGCATCCATGCTGTTAAGGCAGCACCTTCTTCGGGTTGAACCGGCCGAGGGGATCGAAGGCCGTTTTCATTGAGCGGAGAACCTCCAGTTCGTCTTCGCTGAACTGCAGCTCCATGTATTCATTCTTGGATGCCCCGATGCCATGTTCGCCGCTGATCGTCCCGCCCATCTCGACGACGGTCTTAAAACAAGCGAGAATTGCGTCATGTGCCCGTTTTCCCGCTTCAAGATCGGTGCGGTTGTACATCCCGTTCAGGTGCAGGTTGCCATCGCCGGCGTGTCCGTAGATCGGAATCATTACGTCATAGTGCTCCGAAATCTCAGCGCAAGCCCGGATCAAATCGCCGAGACGGCTGATCGGTACGACGACATCCTCGTTCATCTTTCCATCCGCGAGCCGCGAAAGACTGGGAGAAATAAGACGCCGCAATTCCCACAACCGCTCTCGCTCCGAGATGTCCGCCGCGGCATGAATTTCCAGCGCCGACTGCTCCTCGAGGATCTCCGCAACACGGGCTGCTTCACGGTCGCAATCGTCACGGTCTCCGTCCGTTTCGATCAGCAATGCGGCGCGGGTGCCCTCGGGGAAGGGGTAGGGGTCGTGTCCCGAGATCGCCCGGATCACCGCTTCATCCATGAACTCGAGCACACTCGGAACGAGTTCGGGAAGAATCGTGTGGATTGCAGAAATGGCGCGGTAAGGGTCGTCAAAATGCGCAAGCAGAGTGCGTGTCGTTTTCGGTTGGGGAAGCAGTCCGAGCTGCGCCTCGACAATCAGTCCGAAGAGACCCTCCGAACCGACAAGCAACGGCGTCAGGTCAAACGGCTGGTCTGCATATCCAAGCGCACCCGTGGAGATCAGTTCGCCATCAGGTGAGATGTAGCGCAGGCCGAGCACGTAGTCCTTGGTCGTGCCGTACTTGACACAGCGCAGTCCTCCGGCGTTCTCGGCGATGTTTCCGCCGATGCTGCTGATCCGGTAGCTCGATGGATCGGGAGGATAGAAGAGGCGGTGACGGCCCGCCGCAAGTTTGACTTCCTCGCAGGTCAGGCCGGTTTCGCACTGGATCCAACGCTGATTGACGTTGACCTCGCGGATGCGGCGAAGCTTCTCGGTGGCGATCACCATCCCGCCGCCGATGGGAACGGACCCGGCGGACATGCCCGTCCCCTTGCCACGCGGGATCACCGGAACTCCGGCATCCGCGGCTGCACGGACCGCTTCGATGGTATCTTCGACGGATTCGGGAAGGACCACCACATCCGGATCGTGATTGCCGGGGGGAGCCGTATAACTGGCGTCCACGGCGTACACCATCCGGTCCTCCTCGCGATCGAGGACTTTGCTCGCGCCGATACGCCGTTTCAGTTTCCGCCAGGGGTCGGAGGAGAAAAAGAGCACGTCCACTCCGTTGATTGTCGCCTTTTGGAGAATATAGCGGTTGGGGAGGGGTGTCCCAACCGCGTTGTGCCTGTCCGGCGCCGCTGATCCAATCGAGACATTCCCCCCCAAGCCATTTCCCAGACCGTCCAGAGTCCGCTACCTTCCCCGCATGGCTAAACAGAAGACCCAGTATGTCTGCCAGTCCTGCGGCGCGGCGCAACCGCGCTGGCTGGGACGGTGCCCCGCCTGCGGAGCATGGAACACTTTCGCCGAGGAGAAGGTCGCCCCCTCGGCGTCATCGGGCGCGAGGGGACGTGGAGGCCGCAAATCCGAGAGGGTCGAACCGACGGTGCTCTCGGACATCGCACCGGACAAGTCGCCACGTCTTCCAAGCGGCATTGCGGAACTGGACCGTGTGCTCGGTGGGGGATTTGTCTCCGGCTCCACGGTGCTGGTCGGTGGTGACCCGGGAGTGGGCAAGTCCACGCTGATGCTGCAGGCGGCTGCCGAGATGGCCGCGAAAGGCGTTGGCGTGCTGTATGTCTCCGCCGAGGAAGCGCCGGGGCAGATCCGTCTTCGCTCCGACCGGCTCGAACTCCCCAGCCGAAACCTCCAGGTGCTCGGTGACGGCGACGCCGACGCCGCGCTCGCCTGGGCGGAGAAACTGAAACCGGGTCTGATCGTCGTCGACTCGATCCAGACCTGCCGCCGGGAGGAGTTCGACAGTGCACCCGGCACGGTGACACAGGTGCGAGAGGTCACTTCGCTGTGGTCCGATTTTGCCCACCGCACGGGTACGACGGTGACGCTGGTCGGGCATGTGACGAAGGAGGGTGCGGTTGCCGGACCCCGTGTCGTCGAGCACCTCGTGGATGCCGTGCTGATGTTCGAGGGCGACAACCTTGGCAGCGTCCGTCTCCTGCGAACGTTGAAAAATCGTCACGGCCCCACCGGCGAACTGGGAGTGTTCGAGATGACTGGAGGTGGTCTCTCCGGGATTTCCGATCCGAGCCGGAGGTTTGTCGCCATCCGGGAAACACCGGTGAGTGGAGTCGCTGTGGCTGCGGTGGTCCGTGGCAGTCGTCCGATGCTCATCGAAATCGAGGCTTTGGTCACCGCGAGCCTCTACGCGAGTCCCCAGCGGAATGGCACCGGCGTCGATCCCCGGCGCATGGCGATGTGGATCGCGGTGCTCGAAAAACGGGTTGGCCTCGGGCTCGCCGGGCGTGACGTTTTCCTCAATGCCACCGGCGGTGTCCGACTCGAGGACAGCGGCGCCGACCTTGCCGCCTGCGCGGCGATCTTCAGCAGCCTCCGCGACCGTCCCCTCACGGCAAACACCGTGTTGATCGGCGAAGTGGGGTTGACCGGAGAACTCCGTGCGGTTCAGGCGATGGACCGCCGCCTTTCCGAAGCGGCTCACCTTTCACTGAAAACTGCAATTATTCCAGCAGGATGGAAGGGTGATGTGCCCAAGGGGTTAAAGGTAATTCCTGTGAAAACTTTGGAAGAAGCGCTAGAGGTAGCGTCGAATTAAAAGAATTAAGGGGACACATTACTTAATTCATTTTTCGAACGTAAGTTCAATAACTGTGTTGGTGAATTGAATTAAGTAATGTGTCCCCTTAATTATGGAGGCGAATATGGCTCGTATTGCACGTGTTGTGGTCCCTGGGATTCCACATCATGTTCTCCAGCGCGGGAATAGAAGACAGCCGGTCTTTTTTACAGACCAGGATTATCGTTTCTACCTGTATCTGCTTCACAAAGAAACGAAAAAAGCAAATGTGGAAATCTGGGCGTACTGCCTGATGCCCAACCATGTGCATCTGGTTCTGGTCCCCTCAGATACGGACGGCCTGCGGATGGCGTTGGCCGAAACACACCGGCAATACACGAAGGAGATTAACCGTCGCGAGGAATGGAGCGGTTATCTCTGGCAAGGTCGTTTCCAATCGTTTCCTATGGATGAAGCCTACCTTCTGCGAGCTGTCCGCTATATCGAACTGAATCCTGTTCGTGCCGGGATGACTGCGACGCCAGACTCCTATCCGTGGAGCAGTGCACGTGTGCACCTTGGCCGCCTGAAGAACGATCTGATAAACATCGAGCCAATCGTGAGTCTGGTGGATGACTATGCAGGGTACCTGGCCGACGGGATTGATGACAAGGTATTCGAACATCTCGAGCGTCATTTGTCGACAGGAAGGCCCCTTGGCGATACCACTTTCCTTGTACGTGTTGAGGAAATAACAGGTCGTAGTTTACTGAAGCACAAACCTGGTCCAAAGAGGAGATAATTAAGGGGACACATTACTTAATTCGATTTCGACAGGTAACTTTATTATTTAAGCAGTAAAACCGAATTAAGTAATGTGTCCCCTTAATTCCAGTCATGAAATTTACCATCACGGCAACCTCCGGACGTGCGCGGTGTGGCGTGATCGAAACCGATCACGGTTCCGTACAGACGCCCAACTTCATGTCCGTCGGCACGGTCGGCTCGGTCAAGGGAGTTGAGACCCGTGAACTGTTGGAACTCGGCGCGCAGATCACCCTCGCCAATGCCTACCACCTTTACCTGCGACCAGGTACTGAGGTTCTCGAGAAGATGGGCGGGCTGCACAAATTCATGGCGTGGGACAGGCCGATTCTTGTGGACAGCGGTGGATTCCAGGTGTTCTCTCTAAGTGACTTTCGCAAGGTGAAGGAAGAGGGAGTCACTTTCCGCAGCCACATCGACGGCAGCAAGCACCTCTTTACCCCGGAAAAGGTGATCTCGATCCAGCGTTTCATTGGCGCTGATTTTATCATGCCACTCGACCATCTCGTCGGCTGGCCCGCGAAAGAAAAAGAGGCCGATGAGGCGGCGCAGCACACCTGGCGCTGGCTGGAACGTGGGATCAGTGCCTTCGAGAAGAGCGAACCGCTTTACGGACACGAGCAGACACTCCTGCCCATCGTCCAGGGGTCTTTCTACGAACCGCTGCGCCGGCGCGAGGCGGAACGTTACGCGGCGCTCGACGCCAAGGCCTACGCCATCGGCGGGTTGGCAGTGGGCGAGGAGGGATCTCTGACAAGGGAGGCGGTGGACATTGTGACCTCGATCCTCCCGGAAGACCGCTTCCGTTATTCCATGGGCGTCGGCAAACCGGAGGATCTGCTCGACCAGGTAGGGCGGGGAATCGATCTCTTCGACTGCGTGGTGCCGACGCGCAACGGCCGCAACGGAACGCTGTTCACGATGAGCGGCCGGATGAACATGCGCAACATGCGCTGGGCGACTGACGACCGCCCCGTCGAGGAAGGATGTCCCTGTCCAGCGTGCACTCAGTACAGCCGGGCGTACATCCGCCACCTCTACGTATCACAGGAACTGCTCGCGCTGAAACTCGGCAGCGTGCACAACCTCTCATTCTTCTACCGTCTGATGGGAGAAGCTCGCAATCACATTATGGCGGGAGACTACAGTTCATGGGCGGCGCGAACGATTGAACGGATCACGCCTCTCTGCGAGGAGTAGCTCTCGAAAGGAAAATTAAAAAGGGGACACGTACCTTTTAATTTTCTTTTCAG
>JAZDLX010000200.1:0-82620 GCA_043801585.1 bacterium
CGGCTGAAGTTGCACGCCTGTTTGCGTTTTCGACATCGACGTCAAGTGCAACCCTGGAGTATCAGTCCTCCACAGCCAACACGGAAGGTGGCACTTATGACGTTGTGGCCACCTACAAGGCGAACGGCACTCTGAATAAGAGTGGCACCAATACCATTGCGGGATTCGCCGCCACTGTGGAAGGTTCCAACATCCTTCGGGGCAAGGAGGGAACGTCTGTCGAAGGACTGCGCATCTGGTTCAACAGTCCGGGAACCGGGTCGGCGGGGACAGCGACAGCAACCATTCGTATCGGCAACGGCCTGTCCATCGTCGCCAGCGATCAGGTGGAACAACTCACGGATTCCGTGGATGGTTTGATTAAAATCGTCAAGGACAGCTATTCTGATCAGATTACGAATCTGGAAGACCAGATAGCAGCCTACGAGACACGGTTGGAACAAAAAAAGCAGATGTTGACAAATCAGTTTATTGCGATGGAACAGGCAGTTTCGCAGGCCAAGAACCAGGCAAATTGGGCATCAAGTGCCCTGTCAGGATAAACAGTTTCATCACTCCGGACTTGACGTCGGTACCGGCGGTCCAGTACACTTGAAGAGGTGCGTGCCATGCCCGTACTGAATCCTTACAAGCAGTATGACAACGTCACTTTTGGGACAGCGGATCCGATGTCGCTCGTCATCGTTACTTATGACGCAGCGATTCGATCGTTGAAAGAAGTTGTACGTTGCCTGAAGTCAAACGACATACGGAATCGTGTCAAGAACGTCGATCTTTCATTTGAACTGATCAGCGAGCTGCGGAAATCGCTGAACCCTGAGAAGGGTGGCGAGATTGCGGAGAAGTTAAACTCGCTGTACGAGTTTTTTATCCGTGAAATCACCATGGCGAACGCGTATCAAGATGCTGATCGCCTTGATCCCGTGATCAAGATGTTGCAGGAATTGCGGGATGGCTGGGTGGAAGTCCGTAAGCAGGTAACGCTGAAGTAACATCGGCTTGCGCCGATAAAAAGGAGTTGCCACGATGATTGATGGCATCGGAAAAGCTGGTGCTGCCGGCCCACTCGGACAAAAACCGATCGATCCGACTCCGCCAACGGACGCTGAAAAGGCTCGTGAGATAGAACAGAATGTGCCTGCGGAAACGGGCAAGGATTCCGCGAGAATTTCCGATTCCGCTGCGGAAATAGCCCGTTACCAGGAGATGGCTCGGCTTCATCGCGAAGCATACGGTTCCGCAGACCGGACGAAAAAACTCGCCGAAGTCAAGAAACGGATCCAGGAAAGTTTCTACGATCAGCCTCAAGTGCTGGACAAAATTGCCGGTGGAATCGCGAAAACTGTGCAGGGATCAACCGATGAAACGGAAGTCGAACGTGCCCAGCGCCGGAGCGAAGAAGGCTTCTATGACCGTCCCGAAGTCATCGACAGGACGGCCGAGAACATAGTCAGGGAAGTTCTGCCCGGCATTCAACGGGAGCCGGGGCGGGGGTGAACCTGATTCTGCAGAAATTCCATTCCGGGGCCTAGTGGCCCCTTTTTCGTAAGCCATTGCCGCTCAGACTTCGGGTGTGTACCTTCGCAGATTGACTGCGAGGATTTGGCAATTGAACGAAGAGAAGCGTCATTCCTATTATCGCGAATTGGGCGTTCAGCCGGACGCGACACCCAATCAGATTCGCAATGCCTACCGAATGCTTGCCAAACGGTACCATCCCGATCGCAATCCCGGAGACAAAAAGGCGGAAGAACGCTTTAAACGTGTTGGGGAAGCCTACCGCATCCTTACCGATCCCGCCCAGCGAATCGTCTATCACCAGAAGGAAGAGGTCCGGACCCGCGCGAAAGCCGCCCAGAAGGAAAAACCGACTGCAAGCTTTTCGGAGTTGTTCAAGAAGGTATTCCAAAGCGGGTTTGGTGGAGACACCGGTGGGGTCACCGCCAGCTCACCCGTGCGCGGCAAAGACCAGAAAATTACCCTTGAACTGGACGCGTTTGAACTGGCGGAAGGTACTCGCCGTACCCTCAAGGTCAAACGAGACGTCAACTGCGAGGTGTGTGGAGGTACCGGCATCAAGCCGGGACACGGCCTGCACGAGTGCACCATTTGCCAGGGACTGGGCGAGGTACCCCGGGTCAAGGCGGGGAAGACCATTTTTGTCACCTGCACCAATTGCCAAGGGACCGGTCAGATCATCAAGGAACGGTGTCTCAATTGTGGGGGGCGTAGCATTGTCCGCAGTTCCGGAACGGTCACTGTCGACATCCCCGCGAACAGCAGGGAAGGATCAGTGCTGCGTCTGCGTGAGCAGGGAAATGCGGGGCTTTACCGGGGAAAGCCCGGCGACTTGTTAATCGAGCTGCTTTTTAAAAATAGCTCCTATTTCGAACGGGACGAGGACGACCTGATCTATCATCTGCCGTTGAATATGCTCGATGTGGTTGCCGGCGGGGACGTGGAAGTGCCCACTCCAAAAGGCAAGGTGAAGCTGACACTCAAACCGGGAATCGCTCCGGATTCCATTCTTCGTGTAAAGGGAAAGGGGATTCCCAAGGCGGGTGGAGGTACCGGTGATATTCTCGTCCACATTCACTACCATTTTCCTGATCACCTGACGGCAAAAGCGAGAAAACTGCTCGCGGATCTGGTCAATCAACCGGAATGGTCGCCAAAAAAGGACGATAAGGGATTCGTCCCCAGATCCAACGGCGAGTAGTGAGGGAGAAGTCGCCCTGAACAAAGTGAAGGAGATGTCATCCTGAACGAAGCGAAGGATCTATGAGTCGACCTGAGTAAAACACCATCCATAGGTCATGCTGAACGACGCAACGAAGCCATTCAATTTACTCAACGCCATCAATTCCAGAACGTCCGTGTAAACAGGACGAGCACCGTATAGATTTCCAACCTGCCAATGATCATCATCGTGCTCAACACCCACTTTCCAAAACCGGGAATCGCGGCATAATTGTCCGTGGGTCCCACGCCTCCAAGTCCGGGACCGATGTTGCTGAGACAGGCAACGACACTGGTGAACGCAGTCACGTGATCGAGCCTGATCAGCGACATTAACAATGTTCCAGTCGCCAGCAACACCGCGTAAAGAAGTGCAAAAGCCAGCACGTTCCAGATGATGTCATCTTGGATGATTCTCCGTCCCTGGCGAATGGGGTAAAGGGTCTGGGGATGGACGAGTTTGTGCAATTCCACCCGTGCCTGTTTTAAGAGCAATTGAATACGAATTGCTTTCATCCCTCCGCCCGTGGAACCCGCCATCCCTCCCATAAACATCAGCAGGACGAGGGCGATTTGCGCCACCGGATGCCAGAGCTCGAAGTTCGCCGTGGTATACCCTGTCGTCGTTGTTATCGACACGGCTGTGAACGCCGACTCACGCAGCGATTTTTCGAACGGATCGCCCTCGATGAGTCTCAATGCGGTCATCGCCGCGATCGCCGCAAGAATGATCAGGGCAAAGAAACGGAACTCGGAACTTTCGATGTACTTCTTCGGTTTCCCCCGCAAGGCATGATAGTGGAGGTTGAAACTGACGCCCGCAAGGAACATAAAGACGATGATCACCCAGTGGATGTACGCTGAATCGTAGTATCCGATGGAGGCATTCTTGGTCGAGAAACCGCCGGTGGCAAGGGTTCCGAAGGAGTGGCAGGCGCTGTCAAACAGGGGCATGCCTCCCAGCGTGAGCAGTACGGTCTCGGCAAACGTAAAGAGCAGGTAGACACCCCAAAGAATCTCCGCGGTGTTCTGGATGCGTGGAGTGAGTTTGTCCGCTGTGGGTCCGGGGGACTCCGCCCTGAACATCTGCATTCCACCGATCCCAAGGAAGGGCAGAATGGCGATGGAGAAGACGATGATTCCCATGCCCCCGACCCAGTGGGTGAAACTGCGCCAGAACAGAACGCCGTGGGGAAGACCTTCGATGTTCGTCAGGATGGAGGCGCCAGTGGTGGTAAAACCGCTGGCGGACTCGAAGAAGGCATCCGTAAACGCCGGAATCGCGCCGGTGATCATGAATGGAATTGAACCTGCAAGAGACATGAAAAACCAGCCGAAGCTGACGACTACGAAGCCATCGCGAAGGTTCAGGTCGACCTTGCCTCGTTGCCCCAACATCATCAAGGCGCCGGTTGCCATGACGATCACGGCGGAGACCAGGATTCCACCCGCGTCACCATCCTTGTAAATCAGTGCCACGCCGACTGAAAGGAGCATCGAAGCCCCCAGCAGCAGAAGCAAGGTTCCTACCAGACGAGTAACGGCGCGCAGGTTCATGGAACAGCCTTAGCTGAACAGTCTGAGGACATCGGGAACCGACTCGGGGATACAGAATACGACGACCCGGTCACCCACGTAAATCGGTGTGTCGCCGACAGGAATTTCCCCACTGTCCTTGTGTTCGACCGCAACGACGATCGATCCCCTCGGGAAGTTGATTTCTCGAAGTTTCTTGCCCACGATTTTCGATCCGGGATCGACTTCGAATTCATAGGTTTCCGCATTGATGCCAACCATATGACGCAAACTGATAATCCTGCCGATCCGAATGAATTTCAGAATCGCATTGGACGTGAGGAAGCGCGGGTTGATGGCGACGTCGAGGCCGATTGTCTTGACAATCGGCACATATTGAGTTTTTCCGATCAGAGTGATCGTTTTGGGCACGCGAAGGTGGCGGGCCAGAAGGGAGGTGACGATATTGTCCTCGTCATCGTCAGTCAATGCGGCGAAGACATCCATGTCGATGATTCCTTCACGGGTGATCAGGTCGATGTCGCTCGCCTCGCCAACGACGATATCCGTGTTGTCCAGATCCTCCGCCGCGATGAGCCCTCTGTCGCGGTTTCTTTCGATCAACTTGACGTGAATGCCCTTGATGTTTTCCAGCTCTTTGGCAACCATCCTCCCGATTGGAGTGGCGCCATAGATCATGACACGGTGGGTTTCCCAATCCTGATGCCCCGCAAGCGCGAAAGCATCCTGCAGGTGTTTGGTGTGACAGGAGATATAGATGTCGTCACCGACTTCGATGTGATCACTGCCGCGGGGG
Organism: bacterium; assembly: GCA_043801585.1. Lineage (GTDB taxonomy): Bacteria > Electryoneota > Electryoneia > Electryoneales > Electryoneaceae > JAZDLX01. The sequence continues at coordinate 5,072 of JAZDLX010000200.1, forward strand.
ATGATCGTGCGATTATCACGGTTGACCGCAACGAGACGGAATGCGAATTTTCGCAGCTCCGTGATTTCCTGGAGTTTTTTCCCGGCAACGGGGGAGCGCTCAACCACTTTCAGGCCGATAATCGCGATTTCATCCCTTGAAAAAGTGATCATCTCCTGAACCTGCGGATAACGGATCAGGCGAACGATTTCACGGGTCGCCTCCAGTTCCGGGTGGATGATCAGGTCGATCCCCAGGTCCTCCGGTTTGAGGAAGCTGCCGCCCGTGGAGAAATCGCGGTTGCGGACTCGCGCGATCTTCGTTTTAACACCGAACTGTTTGGCGATCATGCAGGTGAGGACGTTCACCTCGTCCACGGTGGTCACGGAGATCAGCATGTCCGCGTTTTCAATTCCTGCTTCCTTGAGGACGGCCGGACTGGTCCCCGACCCCTCGATCGCGAGAACATCAAGAGTATTGGAGATATGCTGAATTCGTTCGGGATCGTGGTCAACAACGGTGATGTTGTGGTTCTCCTGACTCAACAACCTCGCCAGATGGCCACCGACCTCTCCCGCACCGATGATCAGAATGTTCAAAGCGAAACTCCGGTAATCTGATCGACAGCACCAAGATACGGCTGCAAGGGTTTTGGAACTCGAATCCGCCCCTCAGGTGTCTGAAAGGTTTCGAGCAACGCAACCATCAGCCTGCTCGTCGCCAACCCCGACCCGTTCAGAGTGTGTGGATATTCGGGTTTGCTCCCTTTCTCACGACGGAAGCGCAGATTCATCCGCCTTGACTGGAATTCACCATAGTTGCTCACACTACTGACCTCGAGCCAAGCGTTCGAGCCGGGAGCCCAGATTTCGATGTCAAAGCATCTCGAAGCTCCAAAACTCAAATCTCCGGCGCAAAGGTCAACGATACGGTAGGGGATGGTCAGCCTGTTGAGGATCGCTTCGGCATGCGAAAGGATTTCCAACTGCGCTTTCTGACTGTTTTCGGGAGTGACGATCTGGACCAATTCGACCTTGTTGAACTGGTGAACTCTCCGTAATCCGTGGGTATCCTGTCCGTGGGCGCCGGCCTCCCTGCGAAAACACGCCGTGAAGGAACAGTATTTCCTGGGCAGAACTTCCGGGTCAAGAATCTCGCCGGCGTGGAGGTTCGTGAGCGGTACTTCCGCCGTCGGGATCAGAAAAAAGTCTTCACTTTCGATACGATATAAATCAGCCTCGAATTTGGGAAGCTGACCGGTGCCTGTGGCGGTTTCACGGTTGACGACCAGGGGAACGATGACTTCCGTGTATCCGTGCTCCCGTGTTTGAACGTCGAGCATAAAGTTGATCAGAGCGCGTTCGAGGGCAGCACCAGCGCCGATATAAACCGGCCAGCCGGTTCCGGTCAGTTTTGCCCCGGCGGGCATATCGAGAATTCCAAGCCCTTCCGCCAGGTCGAGGTGATCCCTTAGAGCGAAGTCATAGTTGCGGATATCGCCTTCCTGCCTGACGACAACATTCTCTTCGGCGCTGACACCCGTTGGGGTGCCTGGGTCCGGTTCATTCGGCCACTCAAGAAGGATTTCAACAATCTGCTGGTGAAGTTCACGCTTATTATCGTCGATACTGACTGCACGCTCGCGAATCCGGCGCGCTGCATCCATCTCTTGTGCGGCGTCCCGTCCAGCCTTCTTGGCATCACCGATCGCTTTGCTCGCCCGGTTCAGATCCGCCTTGAGACCGTCTGCCTCGCTGGTCAATTCACGCCACATCGAATCAAGTTTCAGAACGCCATCCACATCCGCGTCGAAACCTTTTCGAGCGAGTGAAGTGCGCACTTCTTCCGAGTGTTCCCGTATCCGCCGAATATCATGCATCTTCTTGTTATCCTGGAATTTGTCAGCTTTCGTTCAGTGCCCTTTGGCAGTGATCATCACCCACAATGTGTTCAAGAGAATTTTGATGTCGAGCGATATCGACATATTCTCAAGATAGAACAGATCGTACTGGAGTTTCTCGCGTACATCGTCAAGGCTGGTGTCGTACCCGCGCCGGATCTGCGCCCATCCTGTAATCCCCGGCTTCACATTCATCCGCCTGGAATAAAAAGGAATCTTCTTGCTGAATTCTTCCACGAAGATACGACGCTCTGGACGTGGTCCCACGAGGCTCATAACGCCGATAAGAACGTTGAGTATCTGTGGAAGTTCGTCGAGCCGTGTGCTTCTCAGGAAACGGCCGACACGTGTGACGCGGGGGTCGTCCGGAGTCGCCCAAACGGCGCCTGTTTCCCTTTCGGCGTCCATCCGCATTGTCCGGAATTTGACGAGGGTGAATTCCCTGCCCCGATAGCCGACACGTTTCTGCCGGTAGAGTGCAGGTCCCTTCGAATCGATCCGGATGGCAATCGCAATCAACATCATCAACGGAAGACCGACGGTGAGAAGAAGGATTGTAACGAACAGATCCAGCAGGCGCTTGAGAATTCTTCCAGTCGGCGTCATCAGTGAAGGGAATACCTCCAGCAGGGGAACGCCGTACAGCTCGCGTGTCTTTGCATAACCGACGAGAATCTGCATGAAATCCGGTTCGATCATCGTTGACAGGGCGTGACGGCTGGCAAGATCGATCACTTCCAGAGCGCGCTCGCGGTCCTCGGTTTCGAGTGCGACCAATGCGTATTCGAGACAATCCGGATCGTCCTGGTGGTCAGCGGCGATCCTCTCGAACTCTTCCAGCGAAATACAGGGGACATCCACATCGAGATCCGGGTGGTTACCCTGGATACAGACGATATAGCGGACTTTATAACCGTATTCGGGACGACTGCTGACGTGACGGTAAAGATTCATCGCCCTCGGACCGCAACCAAAGATCACCGAACGAAACAGACCGATGCGACGAATGTAGAGGAGACGAATGAAGGTTCTGAAAAGGCTGTGACCTCCGGCGACGAAGACAAACAGAAGGATACCGTAGCTGAAGAGGACAATTCTTGTATTCGTCACGGGATGCCCCGGGTCCATACTGATGAAGAAAAGAATGATGATCCCAATGACCACAGCCTTGAATACGCTCACCACCGCCTCAAACCGTGACGTACTGATGGTTCGCGAATAGATTCCCTGCAACGCAAATAGAACAATCCAATAGACGCTCAACACCGCTGCGATAGGGAAGAACTGCGGTTGCAGCGGTTCACGAAACAACCCTGATGAGTACCTGAGCATGTAGATGAGATAGATGGCGAACTGCAGCATGATCAGGTCGATCAGCAGCAACGCGGGTGCGCGGTGACGGATCAGCCATTTCATCTTGTGTGATTCCAGGTTGTCTGAGATCCGTACGCTATGGCTCGATAGACACCCTTGAATGCCGCACGGAGCATCAGGAAAATGTAATAAGCGTGCGAAAGGAGAGGAATTGGCTTTTCAGTACCCAATCCTCGTCCCAGAAGAGCAAAAAAGCCCGCGATCGACGATCCACCAAACAGGAAGAGGTCAGCCGTCCTGCCGCGGCCAATGAGAATTCGAAGCGTCGATCCCACCAGAACCATCCCGACCAGAAAAGGTGAAAGCCAACGCAGGACTTTGTGACTCCAAAGGAGACAGGCAAGCCGTCCGTGACGCAGGGGATTCAAAAGTTCGGGGTATTTAAACAGACTTGCGACACTTCTCCGGACGATGCGCTCTTTGCGTGCAAGTTCAGCTTTGAATTCCTCCTCGGCCGTCTCCCATGCAACAGCGTCAACGACGTAAACAGTGCGGAAGCCCTTCGCCGCGATAAGCAGAGGTTCCATCAGATCGCTGATGACATCGGAGGGCAGAGGGATGTAATGCTCTCGGCGGAGGGCATAGATGGAACCGTTCGCACCGATCAGTCCGCCAGTCGCCGATTCAGCACGTTTCAGAACGGTCTCGAAAATGTTCCAGTAAGCCGATTCTGTAGCTTCCGAGGCTCGGCCGTTGTTTCTGTAACGGTGGCGGCCGCTGACAGCACCGATGGTGTCATCCGCAAACGGCGCCACCAGCCGGACAAGCGCATCCACCTCGAACAAGGTGTTGGCATCTGTGAAAGCAAGAATTTCCGCCTGAGAATCGTCAACACCGCGGTTCTGCGCTTCCGTTTTGCCGATCTCACCATATTCATAGACCCGGACGCCCCGATCCTCGTAGCGTCGTCCAATCTCGACGGTGCCGTCTGTACAGCCATTGGCCAGGACAGTCACCTGCAGACGGTCCCGGGGATACCGCAGCTGCAAGCTGTTCTCGATCTTTTTAGCAATAGCGGCCTGTTCATTGCGAGCAGAGATGAACAATTCCATGCTCGGCAGGTCTGCATCATTCGGAATTTTCCACTCCGCCTCGCGCTTCCTCGCGGCGACAACCAGCAAAATCACAGGGAAGAGGACCAGAGAGTAAAGAAGGAGCAGAATACTTGTGATCAGAATAGCAGCCACGTTCTACCCCCGCTTACCAGGCAGAAACCCTGAAGACGCTTCCATTAATGCATCCTTTTTCATAGGAAAGTCATCCAATAGCCATCCACAGAGTGCACAGCCGCCGAGAAGGAAACTGGTAAATCATCCACACTGATCTGCCACCTTTGAAAGAGAGTATGAATACGATAAATGATAAATGTGGAAACATTACAATAAATATTAAACCAGTTCTATGAATAAGCATGATTTCATACTCTGTTGAAATAAGATTAAAGAATATTATATCCTTTTCCATCCCTTAGCATCACAATTATAAACACCATTAAGGCGATTATATTTGATAATATATCGTTCATAAAGTATAACAGTCATTGCCAGGATTATCATCCAAATGTACACATGAGCAAAGTACAACAATGAGACTTCTGTCAAACCTGAGAAGATAATACCAGCTATTGCAGTAAACAAAGCTGCTCCTATTATTCGTAACTCAACATATTCAGCTTTTCTATATATCTGATATGAACGATATAAGCCAACAAAATATATTGCCAATAGTAGTGCTAATTGAATTACACCACCTTTAAATAAAGCGATGATGAAGCTGTTATCGATGAATCTATAAGAATATCCAGAGCCGGCCGATCGAATTTCAGAGCCACCACCCATGCCGAAAATGAAATTTCCTTGCATGATCTTCATCGCCCGATTTGTATCAAAAACTCTCATCATGAGCGAATAATCTTTTAGACTGCGAACTCCTTGCCAGCGATCCAGAATAATGTTAAGATCCACATTCAATAACTGAGCTCCAATATAGATCAAACCGAATAGAAAAAGAAAATATAAAGCATACAATGAAATGGCAGAAATGATACTCTTAATGCTCACACCATATCTGATAACATAAAGCAGATAAAATAGCATAAATAAAAATACTAACTCCACCCAAAGCATTCTTTTTTGTGATATAATAATCAATACTACTTGGAGAAAACCAAAAACAAATAATAACAGACGCCAAAGAATATTTTTCTTTATGTGAAATAAGCCAAGAGTCAGCGGTAAGCTAACGATTGCAATATAAGCATGATTAGTTATTGGTCTATAGATCAATAAATCTAAAATGTTAGTAAACTTACTAACAACAAGATATGCATATTCAATAGATACAAAACATGATAATAATATAACATAAAAAATCCAACTCAATATATTTTTATCTGAAAGTGTATAATACCATATATAAAATCCTAATAACATGAATAACTGGCTAAATTCTGTCAATATATATGCTGGATTATTACCAAATGCTAATCCCCGTATGATTTGAAAAATGCCGTAATATACATAAGTAATGATTAGAATATTCATTGTATTTTCTTGAATAAAAGAACTAATATGTCTTTTCTTATTAAATGAAGCGTTATAATATACTACTAAAAGGCAAAATATTATAATGATGAATATTAAGCTGTCATAAAAATAAAACGGGAACACTCCAAATGATTCACCCCAATGGCGTGAAGGAAATATTGCTGCGTACACTAAAAACAGAACTGGTAAAAACCAGTACTGCCACAAAAACTTAATGGCGATGAACATCGCGCCTAGGAAGAGGATCCCATAAACCACATTATATTTTATTGACACAATCACAACAAGAGGAAGAAGCAACCACAACGTGGCTTCCATATAATTGCGAAATCCGAAAGGTTTCTTTGCCTGGTGGACGATTGTGCTCATTTGAAAAACTCAAGAAAATTCATCGAATGAATCTTTGCGGAAAAAGTTTTTGATTTTCAGATAATGAAGCACATACCTGACCTGATTATATTTCTCATGATTACCTTTTTCGAGGTGATTTACCCATTCGACGAAAGACACGGCTGTGTAAACAATTATAAATCCTAACATGACTCCTGCTATAACGACAAACGCGCGTTTCGGTCTGATACGTTTATCAGGCACCTGCCCCCAGTCAAGAACATAGACATTGCTGTTTTCACGAAGTTCTGAAATTCGCGCTTGTTCGAATTGCGGCAGAAGAAACTGGAGAATTATGGATTGCAATTCGAGTTCACGCTCCATGTGGTAATAGCGTACACCAATTTCAGGGGCGACATCCAGTGTAAGAATGTAGTTTGTCGCGTCATTATCACTCTTCTTCGTAATTCGTTCGAGTTCGCCGCGATATGCCTTCACTCGCTCGCGAAGAAGCGAGATATCCGTCGAATTTTGCGGAAGTGTCTGTTCCATTACTTTTAAATTAACTTCGGAGAGAACGAGACTTTTGTATATCTCCGCGGCGGATTCAACGGATGCTCTCACCTGTTCCTCAACGGAAACGACCCCTGTTGTTTTCTGAAAGGCGATAAATTCGTCCTCGAGCTTATGAATATCGTCATACGTTTCATCTACACGTTTGCCAATGTATTCACGCTGGTTCTTTGCTTGTGAACGGATGACTATGACATAGTGATCCTGCATCCACTGCACAATGAAATTTACCGTATTTGCTGCATACTCTGGTGTTTTTTCATCGACAGTAATCTTGAGGCTACCTTCCTCGGTGAATTGCCAGCGGATCAGCTTTTCATAAAGTAAGTAAGCCGCTTGTCGAGATTTTAGTTTGTATCTCTTGGACCAATCGAAATTGTCAATGACGGCATCCCGCAGGTTCCTGCTTTCCAGAATAGCCATCGCCAGATAAGATTCATTCCCGACAAATCCGGAAAGGCCAATCGCTCCCATCCCGAAACCTGGCAATAAGGAACTCAATCCCATTTGATCCGCAGGGGGTGGTAGAACCGTAGCATTGCTTCTGAACCACTGCTGTGCCAGGAGTGCGTAGACAACAGAGGCAACGGCAAACAGGCCGAGAAGGACGATAAAGGTCCGTCTCCAACGGATAATACGTGCAAGGTGATCCCAGAGTGTGACTCTGTAGTCTTCCGACTCACGCGGCTGCATCTTTAACTCCGAGTACAATGAATTACCGTTTCTGCGAACCTATCTTTCATCCAGCTTGCAAAGGTAAACCTTGCCCCTGCTGGACGCAAGGTATACTTTCGGTGCTATTGTTTGTATTGTACTGTTTAGGTCATTGATATTATTGCGTATCAACAAGGTATTTGAACGGATACATCGGTGAGCAAGACGAGAAAACAAATCCCACATGTGAGCACGCTCGCCAAGGGAATCGCGTTCCTTTCAGGAGGCACGATTCTTTCGTTTCTTCTCTCTTTCCTTGCTGCCCCGATCACTTCGCGGTTGTTCCCCCCAGAGGCGTTTGGCTTGGCAGCACTCTTCGCCTCCTTTGGCACGATTTTCGGTCCGATAGCCGGGCTAAGGTATGACAAAGCCATCCTTTTGCCAAAGGAGGATAGGGATGCTTCTCAGCTCTTCGTTCTCTCGTTGCTATGGATGGCGATTATTACCGTGTTGTTGTTTTTCGGTGTGTATCAATGGGGTCCGGCGATCCTCCTAAAACTCGGGGCTTCGGCGCTGATTCCCGTGCTGTGGTGGATCCCTGTCAGCGTCGCACTGTTCGCTCTGGCGCTACCGATTCAAGCGTGGTTGACGAGGGGTGAAAATTATCGTGTCCTGGCTGAACAACGCATCTGGAAACAGGGAGGAGCATCTGCCTTTGCCATCACCGGAGGCGCAACAGGTTATCAAAGCGGAATGCACCTTGCAGGGTTTCGTCTTTTAGGTCAAATCTTTGGACCTCTGCGGATGATTCACTTCATGATCCGCCGCAGCCATATGCTTCCGGGTGGAATTACTGTCACCGGCATTTTCCAGCAGATGAAGCGCTACTGGAAATTTCCAGCTTTCTCTGTGAGTGATTCATTATTAGAAGCCACTGGACGTGAAGCCCCGGTAATTCTGCTCGCATTCTTTTTCGACCCAGCGATTGTCGGTTATTTTTCGCGCGCTGCGATGCTTGTGGGGGTACCGTTTGCGGTGTTGGGAATGGCTTTGGAGCAGGTATTCTATCAGCAGACGAGCTCACTGCACGCGAACGGGCAAAGCATAAAAGAACTGACGGAACGTCTGTATAGAAGTGTCATTCGTTACACGTTCCTGCCATTTGCACTATTGTGTCTACTCGGCCCAGAACTTTTTCAATTTTTCCTGGGATCGCCCTGGCGTGAAGCAGGAGTATTTGCCGCACTTCTGGCCCCGTTCATTTTTTTCAAACTCGTCGTCATTCCTCTTGGTACTCTTTACAATGTCCTGGAACGACAGGGTGTGGGATTGACCTTCAACCTGGCGCTCTTCCTGGTGCAGATTGGCGCATTGGTTGCGGGAGGAGTAATGGGAAATTCCCGGACAGCCTTGATGATCTATACGTTTGGCAGCATTGTAGTGCTGACGTTGCTGGGTGCCTGGTCGCTTCGAGCGGCAAATGTACCCCTGTTGCGGTCGTTCTGGCTGCTCCTGAAGACTTCGATAGTAAGTGGATTGTTCCTCGTGCCTGCGGGAATGGCGAAAGTAGTGCTGAATCTCTCATTCGGTTGGGTTCTGCTCGTTGCAACGATCAGCGTCGTGGTTTACTTCGCACTTCATATCACCCATGACCCAGAAACCATGAACCTTCTCGATCGAATTCGTTCTCAACTGGGATCCAAATGGAGTGACAGTATGGGCGATCATGATTAGCTCTCAACGCTCGTCTTCGGCGTTTCCGTTCCAGACCTTTTGAACCATCGCGGGAGGATCACCAGTACCGTAGCTCCGAGAATCAGGCCGATCCACGGGGAAATACCCAATCCAGCGGGCAAATAACCGCAGAAAAGGGCGACACCCGCCGATAGCAGTGCATAGGGTATTTGTGTGTTCACGTGCTGGATATGGTGGCAGCCGCTCGCCATGGATGAAAGAATGGTCGTATCGCTGATCGGACTGCAGTGATCGCCGAACGTCGAACCCGCCAACACGGCTCCAACACTACCCAGCAGAACCCCATTGACCACCGCTGCGCTGCTTCCAGCTTCCAAAGGCAGTTGATGAGCCAGCGGAATCGCTATCGGGATCAGGATGGCCATCGCGCCCCAGGACGTTCCAGTCGAAAACGCTGTGGCGCTGGCAATCACAAAGAGTGCGGCGGGAAGGAGGGTGGGGCTGAGAATTCCGGACGTCGAATCGATGACAAACCGAGCGGTTCCCAGCCTGCCCGAGATATCCCCCAATGACCATGCAAGCAGCAGGATCACCATGGCGGGAACCATGGAACGGATCCCGTCGATCAGCCCCTGAGACACTTCTCCCACCTTCACGCGTCCGATTGTAGCGGCGATGATCGCCGCCGACAGCATGCCGAGAAACGATGATCCGAGGAGAACCGCGGATGAATCCGCCATGCCGAGGATCTCGAAAAGAGGAGCAGCGTGACCGACGGCTGATCGTCCTGAGATGTAAAGCCCTGTAAAGGTCGCAACAATCACCAGTACAATCGGAATCAATGCGATCGCCAGCGCATTCAATCCCGACTGTATCCGCTCTTCAGCATCCGTCGTGACATCGTGCTGTTTGCTGGGATCCTTACCGGCAACCGTTGCGCGTTCCACCGCAAGCATCGGACCGAAGTCACGTTGCCAGAATGCCACAGACGCGACGAGAATCAGGGTAAAGATGCTGTAGGCGCGGTAGGGAATTGCCTGAAGGAAAAGGGCGTAGGCGTCCCCGATTCCCGCAAGCCCCGCGGAAGCATCCCGGATTAAACCGACCTCGAAACCAATCCACGTGCTGATCACTGCGATGGAAGCGACAGGCGCCGCCGTGGAGTCAACGATATAGGCGAGTTTCGCTCGAGAAATGCGAAGGCGATCCGTATAAGGGCGCAGTGTATTGCCGACGAGCAGGGTGTTTGCGTAATCATCAAAAAAGATGATCAGCCCCATGATCCAGGCGATAAAGAGCCCGCCACGCCGCGAGTTCGACAGCGCACCGAGAGCGCGTACAATCCCCGCCATGGCGCCCGACCGGGCGAGGATGCCGACCATCCCGCCGAGCATCAGACTGAAGAGCACGACGGCGGAGTGCGAGGGATCGGAAAGAGCGTTCTGCAGGTAATCCGTCGCGATTCGAACGAAAGCTTTCCCCGGCTCGCTGGGTGTCAGCAGCAGACTGCCGAAAAACACGCCGAGGAGTAGCGAACCGATTACTTCTTTCAGGATCAGCGCCAATCCAATGGCGACGAGGGGCGGCAGGATGGAGGTCCAGTGAGCGTGGGGGAGCGGAGCCACGCCTTCCGCGTAGGCGATGGCCACCATTCCGAGGAACACGAATGCAGCGATTCCGATACGAGCGAAGCTGCGCGGTTTGGATGGGTTTCGGATGATCATAAATCGCAGGGAAACTTAGGCGTTGAGTTCCGAAGAGGCAAGCGTTACCGGACAAGTATCGTTGCAGGGTTGGGAGGCACTGTGTATATTCACGTTCAACTTTGGTCAACCCGGCGGAACCATGGCCCGAAATGCGAGTTCCCCCGTCCTTGCACTGTTTCTTGCGCTATCTCTGGCGGTGCCTGCGGCCGCCTCGCGCGACTTTGCGTATCGGGCTGGGGATCCTTCCCAACCATATATCCCTCAAACGGGTCCGTCTGCCCCTACGTCTGCCACCTGGTACAAGCCACTTTCGGGCACATGGCATCTGCAGAAAGGTAAAGATCAGGCCTTCCAGGTTGACGTTCCGGGGTGTTGGCCGAGCGGTGAGGGAGCGATCACTCTGTCAACCACCTTCCGCATCCCCGAAGAATATCAGGACAGGCATCTCCATCTCGTTTTCTGGGGAGCGAGACGCCACCTTTCCATCAAGGTGAACGGAAGGCTTGTCGAAGCGTGGGATGCTGACTGGCCCACGTTTGACGTTGAACTGCCGCGTTGGCTTTTGAGGTTTGACCGGCCAAACGATCTCGAAGTCGAAGTGCACGATGAATTGAGCGCCCGGCAATCGATTCCGTTGAAACCGAAACTCTACGATTCGGTTCCCTATTCCGGTCTGTTCTCGGATGTCGCGTTCGTCGCCGGTCCGACCATTGGGGTGGAGGATCTTGACTGGGATGTCCGTTTAAGGGACAACTACTCCGTCGCCGACTGGACCATCTCGTTCTCGCTGCGCAATCATCGTAACGCAAACATCGACTCGGTTGTCGTTCAGCAGCTCTCTGTACGCGGGGAGTGGGTTTCTCCCGATGGCCAGTCCAAAGGCCACAGTGAACCAATCAGCATCACCATTGACGCTGTAGAACGCATCCAGGGGGAAGTGCACGGTTCCATCGAACATCCGAGACTGTGGACGATTGAAGACCCGAACCTCTATTCGTTCCGACTCGTGTTTCAGCAAAAAGACAGTCTCTGGTCGATTCCGCTCCGGTTCGGTTTAAACGAATTTCGCTGGGAACCCGAAGGAGTGCTGCTCAACGGGAAACGAATCCAGATTCGCGGAGTTGACCTGCGGCAGGAAACGTTTCAACACGGCATCGCGCTGACAACGGATGAAGTTCGCGCGGATCTTGAGAGGATCCGCAACCTTGGGTTCAATCTTGTCCGTGTGGTTGGCGATCCTCCGCATCCATCGACCACCAGGATTTGCGATGAACTGGGGCTTTTGCTGGTTCCCCAACTGGGATTGAGGGGAGTTCCTGAGACGATCTTCCATTTCGCTCCCTTCCACGACCGTCTCTCGAAAATGCTCACTGCCATGGTCCGCCGTGAGGGGATGCACCCGTGCGTTGCTGCCTGGGGATTGATCAGTTGGGCTCCGCCGACAGACGCCGTGGTGGCGGACATCGGCCAACTCGCCGAAGGTATATCCAAGCTGGATAAGCGTCCGTTGATGGTTGGTTTTGCAATCAACGGATCACGTGACCTTCCCGATCATGTCGTCGGTGTCGCGGAACGTTCACCCTATCTGATTTTCGAACCTCTTCCACCGATGCGCAGCCGGGCTGAACCGTGGCTGATTGGTGGACTTGGCTCCTTCGCAACTCGCCAAAACCTTGCCGAGGACAGCATTCGCGGACAGGTCCGCCAATCGGATGCCCTGCTTCACCAGTTGAAAGCGGCACGGGCGATGCCTTCGGCAGGATTCATCATCGATGGCTACGCGGACCGCTTCAGTGCTCTGCCGATGCTGGTAGCCGGCGGGGAGCGGCTCAACAACGAAATCGCGCGTGGTTTAATGACCAGCGATCGCGAGAAACGGATTGCCTGGCAGAAGGTTGGGGACGCGATGGGGCAGCTCCGCATCGAGGCCCCGACGCTTGAAATGCCCCAACCTGAATTCCCGATTATTTTCCCGCTTGCGACGATGGCGGTGGGCGGATTCCTGCTGCTCATGATGCGCCAGAACAACGTCTTCCGGCACAATCTGCAACGGATGTTTGCGCATACCCATGGCTTCTTTGTCGACATCCGAGACAAGAGATACTTTCAGTCGGGACAGACGTTTCTTGTCGCGCTGCTCTATTCCGCGGGGAGTGCGATTTTCGAGGCCGGGTGGTTGCATCACAGCCGCTCCGATTTTGGACTCGACTATCTGCTGACCCTCGTCGTTCCATTCTTCCAGGTCAAAGCCCGGCTTGTGGAATGGGCATGGCAGCCGCTGCAGGGAATCCTTGCATTTACCCTGATCAACTACCTTGGACTCGTCCTGCTGGCCTTTCTCCTGAGAGTCATGTCAATCCCCTTCCGCGGATCCCTTTCGATGAAACAGACATTCAGCCTGGTGGCCTGGGCGAGCACCAATTTTCTGCTCCTGATTCCGCTCGGATTGATCCATTACCGTTTTCTCGATTTCAACTGGTTCTTGCCTGCTCTGCTGTTTGTGTGCGCAATCTTCTTTTTCTGGTTCCTCGCGCGTATTGTTTCGATGATACGGATCGGCTACCGTGTGACGATACAAACTGCCTGGATGATCTTCCTGTTCATGATTGTGATGCTCGCTGGCACGGCGCTGCTCCTCTATCGCAGTGGTTATGCGATGCCGGAGTACCTCGATTTCTACGCACATGTGATATCCCCCTGGGTGAGGGGGTGATTAACCAGATGGATGTTATCCATGGCCAAGATTGAAGAAAACCTCGCACTGACATTCGATGACGTTCTCCTTGTTCCCGCGCGCAGCGAAGTGCTGCCGAGGGATGTGGACCTGAAAACACGTCTTACACGTGGTATTCGCCTGAACATGCCATTGATCAGCGCCGCGATGGATACGGTCACCGAGGCTGAGATGGCGATTGCCATCGCCCGCCAGGGCGGTATCGGAATCATCCATAAGAACATGACATCGGAAGCACAAGCCGGCGAGGTTGATCGTGTGAAGCGGTCCGAAAGTGCTGTGATTGAAAAACCGATCACCCTCTCGTCGGATCGTCCTCTCGGCGAGGCGCTGGTCACGATGCGCCGCTATGGCATCAGTGGCATTCCCATCGTTGATAACGGCAAACTGGTTGGCATCCTGACGCACCGGGACATCCGGTTCGAAGAGAACCTGAAACAACCCATCGCCAGCATCATGACCCGGGAGCTGGTCACCGCTCCTGTCGGCACGAATTCCGAAGAAGCGAAAAAAATTCTGCAAAAACACCGCATTGAAAAGTTACTGCTTGTCGACAAGGACGGCGCCCTCGCCGGGTTGATCACTGTGCTGGACATTCAGAAACAGAATCAATTCCCGAACGCATCGAAGGACGATGGGGGAAGGTTCCGCGTTGGTGCGGCAGTTGGGGCGAATGACTGGGAGAAACGAGTCGCCGCCCTTGTGGATGCGCGTGTGGATGTGATCGTGGTAGACAGCGCTCACGGCCACAGCGTCGGCATTGTGGAGACGGTGAAGAAAATTCATAAGAAGTACCCTGACCTGCAACTGATTGCCGGGAATGTTGTCACTGCCGAAGGCACACGCGATCTGATCGAAGCCGGCGCCGACGCGGTCAAGGTGGGGGTTGGACCGGGCAGCATCTGCACGACGCGGATTGTGGCGGGGGTCGGAGTTCCACAGATCAGCGCCGTGATGCGTTGCGCCGAGGAAGCTGACAAACACGACATCCCTGTTATCGCCGACGGCGGTATCAAGTATTCCGGAGATATCGCAAAGGCGATCGCGGTGGGAGCAAGCACTGTGATGATCGGCTCCCTGTTCGCGGGCATGGCGGAGAGCCCCGGGGAACGAGTCCTCTTCGATGGACGATCCTACAAGGTCTTTCACGGGATGGGGAGCCTGGCGGCGATGTCAAAAGGCTCCAGGGACCGTTACTTCCAGAACGACGAACACGAGCCGAACAAACTCGTTCCGGAAGGGATCGAAGGACGTGTGCCCTACCGTGGCGAACTGGCCGATTCCGTCTTCCAGCTTCTCGGAGGTGTCCGCGCTTCCATGGGATACTGCGGATGTCGAAATATCGAAGCCTTCCGGAAAGATACCAGGATGGTGAGAATTACGCCCGCGGGATTGCGGGAATCTCACCCGCATGATGTTGTCATCACGAAAGAGGCGCCAAACTACTCAGCGAAGTGAAGAAGTCCCTTCACCAAGAGAGAGAAATACGGGGAACGCTGGGCGTTCCCCGTTGTGTACCTTAAAGGATGTTGATCGGGCTTGAGAAGCGTTCAGCCCTGGCGGCTGCGCACGATATCAGCAAGACGGGATTTCTTGTCGGCTGCGCGGTTCTTATGGATAATTCCCTTGCCCGCGGCACGATCCAGTACTTTGACCGCAGTCGCATAGGCCTCGGTGGCCTTCTCGGAATTATCAGATTCGCGGACGGCACGGACAGCCTGCTTGATCTTCGCCCGGTACGCGCGATTTCGGCTGCGTTCACGGGCCGACGTCCGCATGCGCTTCTCGTTTGACTTATGCTGAGGCATGTTTTCAATCCACCTAACGACAATCGTTTCGTTTGTGACGCGCCAATATAGGCCAAGATGAACAGTCAAGCAAGCAACAAAATCATGACTCTCGTGGAGCAGATGCTTGATTCCAAAAGCATTTGTGTGCTGACGGGAGCGGGAGTATCGAAAGAAAGCGGAGTGCCCACGTTTCGCGACGAGGACGGCCTCTGGAACAAGTTCCGTCCAGAAGAGCTGGCGAACGTTCAGGCGTTTCTCTCGAATCCGAAACTCGTCTGGGAATGGTACGACTGGCGGCGGAAACTGATGGCTGAAGTTTCTCCAAATCCAGGACATAAAGCTTTGGCAGAATTGGAATTACTATTTACTCACTTCGTTTTAATCACGCAGAACGTCGATAACCTTCACCGCGAAGCGGGGAGCAGGGACATCATTGAACTTCATGGTAATATCCGTAGAAACAAATGTTTCGACTGTCATGTCGTATTCGAAACGGATTCCTCAGAATCAAACGATGAATTCACTTCGGGCGAATTGCCGAAATGCCTTGTCTGCGGCGGCAGACTCCGTCCGGATGTCGTCTGGTTCGGGGAGAACCTGCCCGAAGAGGCGCTGAATCGTGCGTGGAGTGAGTCAGAGAGGTGCGACATCTTCTTTTCCATCGGCACCTCGGCTGTCGTCTATCCTGCTGCGGCCCTGCCACAGGTGGCAAAATCGTCAGGTGCGTTCCTCGTCGAAATCAATCCAAAGCCAACCGAATTGAGCTCTCTTGCGGACATCGTCTTCCAGGGAGCATCCGGAGAAATTCTGCCGAAAATCGTCGCTGCCCTGAAAGACAATCGGAGGGAGGAACAGCCATGATACGGCGTCGATCGAACCGCCTTTTCGCCGTTCTCATGGCCGCTGCATTGCTTTCAGCAGGGTGCGCCTATTTCAACTCCTTTTACAACACGAAAAAGTATTTCAAAGATGGAGAAAAGAAGCGGGGAAGTACCACCACACAGGCTGTGCGACCCCAGGAATACAATAAATCGATCGAGGCAGGTTCTCGCCTGATTGAATTCTACCCGGAGTCGAAATACATCGATGACACATTGTACCTGATGGGGCAATCCTATTACTGGTTGGGAGACTACCATAAAGCCCAGAGAAAATTCGAGGAGCTTCAGTCGAATTATCCCGAGAGCCCCTATTTCGACGACTCCCGTCTCTGGATGGGCAAGGTGTTTGTCAAGCTGAAGAAACGTCAGGAGGCGACGAATACACTCCGCGGATTGATGAGCGATACCCAGGACCCGCTGCTCGTTTCGGGCGCCCAATTTGCAATTGCTGAACTCTATTTCGATGATTCACTCTTCGTCAAGGCGGAGGAGCAGTTCCTTAAAGTCACCGAGCTACCCGGAAGCGATGATGTGATCGGCGAGGCGTACTGGAGAGCGGGGGACGCAGCGTTTCGTGAAGGGCGTTACGAACAGGCCACGGAGTATTTGCGAAATGCGCTGAAGCACACCCTGTCGAAAAGCCTCGTCATCGAGGTTCGGTTGCTCTATGGAAAATCCCTGCTGAAAGCGGGACATCCCCAGAAAGCGTTGAACGAGTTTGATTCATTACTGAAAGATAAACGGTATTTCGAGTACCACGACCAGGTTCTTATCGAACGCGCCATCGCTCATCGTGAAATTGGAAAAAAGGACGAAGCGTGTGCGGAGTTGCAGTCAGTCATTGACAGCTCACCTCGGACGGAAGCGGCTGCCCAGAGCTACTACCTTCTTGGATTGTGGGCGCTGAAGGACGAAGGAGCGGGAAGGAACTCCCGCGGCTATCTGGAAAAGGCGAAAGTGGAGCGATCCCGTTCGTTCTATTCCATGAAAGCCGACACTCTGCTGAATCAAATAAATCAGGTGCAGAGGCTTAGCAACCGTCGTCTGCGACTCGACAGGAGAATTCAAATCCTGGAAAATTGGATTGCCGATCCGGTGAATCCGGCTGACACGACGGCCCTCATCAAGAAGCCGTATTACAGCAAGACGCTGTTCGACAGCCTGAAGATCATTCCGCTGCTCTCGACTGCATACTCACCGGACACCTCATCCACTCAGGACAGCCTTGCACAGATCATGGTTTTCGACCCGAGATCCGTTCTCGATTCCCTTGCGTACGATCGAGTCGCGCTGCAAACGACCCGTTTTCATCTGGGAGAACTGTTGCTGTTTGACATGGGAGAGCAGGACAGCGCGTTAACGGTCTTCCGTGAATTGACACAGAGTTCGGGTATCGATTCTGTGCGTGCACGGGCGTGGTTGGCGATCGCCTACCTCCATAAAATGCGAGGCGAACAATCGCAGCATGATTCGTTGCTAACCAGGATTGCAGAGGAGTATGCAACCACCCGGTTCGGCACCTTTGCGCTGAAAAAACTCGGCCGTGAGAACGAAACAAAAGAGCTCGTCAGACCGGATGAAGAGGCGTATCGAGAGGCTGTCTCCCTTTATGTGGATAAGGATCAGCGTCCAGAGGCCTATTCCCGATTTCGCTGGATTATCGACCGCTATCCCACCTCTCCGCTGGTCGTACCGTCCTATTACGCTGCCGCTTTTATCGCGGCACGGGACATGGGAGATATCGTCACCGCCGAGGAGCTGCTCAACCAGTTGGCGAAGGAGTACCCTGCGACCCTCCAGGGACAGCAGGCGAACCTGTTGCTGGCCAGTTTACAGGCAATACGGGACAAGGAAATGTCAGACAGCCTTGGCACCGGCATGGAAAACAACAGCACCCTGTCCGAGGAGGAACTCGATCAGAAACCGGTCATGGTCGGTGGGCTGGAATCACTTTCGTCCGTACTCGATTCACGGGGATTGATGCCTCAGGAGGTTCTCAGGGGAGCGGGCGGTGATGTGCTTTTGCGTTACATTGTCCACGCCGACGGGAGTGCCAGCAATTTTCGCGTTGTCCTCGAAGATCCACCGGGCCGTGGATTGGCTCGCGCATTGATCAGTGGCCTCCAATTGATGGATTATGCGCCGGGTTTGAAAAATGGCAAAAAGGTGGATGCACGGGTTGAACACCGCTTTTCGCTGCCCCTCGACGCACCACCTAACGTGAGACCGTTACCGAAGAGACGGTGAGCGTGAAGACCCTCGAAAACGCTACAGTTGTGAGTCATCGCCAAATTCGGGAGAGGATCGTCTCGCTGTGGCTGCGTGCCCCCAGGATTGCCGGACGAGCGCACCCCGGCCAATTCGTCCACGTTCGTGTTTCACAGGCTTTCCAACCTCTTTTACGCCGTCCAATCAGTATCGGTCGAGTCCATGGAGATGAGCTGGAGCTCGTCTGGCGGATTGTCGGTGCCGGCACTGAAATCCTGGCGCGCGCTCAACCCGATGATGTTGTCGATCTGCTCGGACCGCTCGGACGGCCGTTCACGATTGATCCAAACGTGGACAAATCGTTGCTGGTTGGAGGCGGCCTCGGAGCCCCGCCCGTCGTCTATCTCTATGAACGTCTGAAATCGCTCGGGAAAGACGCCTCGTTAATCGTTGGCGCTCGATCCAGAGCGGACCTACCGCTCGCGGATGACGACCCCCTTTTGCGCGGAATCACCGTCGTCACCGAGGCGAAAGACAAGCATTTCCGGACGGGACTCGCAACAGAGCCTCTCATGGAATTGCTATCGAAGCGGCGCAACGAAGGCGCCCTCGAACACACCGCGGTTTATTCCTGCGGGCCCTGGGGACTTGTCGGTGCACTCCAGAAAACAATTCCACGCGGCGATCTGAAAGTTGTGGAGGTCTCCCTGGAGCAGCAGATGGGTTGTGGCGTCGGGGTCTGCCAGGGGTGCGCGGTCGTCGCCGAGGGTGGGCCGACTCCGTACAGATTGACCTGTTCGGACGGACCGGTGTTCGATCTCTTTTCCGTGGAGGTGCCCGGTGTCCTTTAGCCTGAAAACCACGGTTGGCTCCCTGACGATGAACAGCCCGATCATAGCCGCGTCCGGTTGCTACGGGTACGGTATCGAATACAGGGATGTTGCTGATCCATCGCACCTCGGCGCATTTGTCACGAAGAGTATTTCACTGGAACAGTGGAAGGGAAATCCACCGCCACGGCTTGCGGAGGTCGGCCCCGGATTGATCAACAGCATTGGCCTCGCAAACATGGGCGTCGGCAACTTCCTGAAGGAAATAGGACCTCAACTGACGGAACTCGGCACAAAAGTGATTGTGTCGGTCGCCTGCAAGGTGATGGAAGAATACCCACAGGTGGTCGAACGCCTGGAGGAGTGCACGGCCATCGACGGGTACGAATTGAACATCAGTTGCCCGAACGTGAAAGAAGGGGGAATGGCTTTCAGCCAGAATCCGCGTATCACGGAACAACTCGTTTCCACCGTGCGAAAAGTGACCGGCAAGTGGTTCACGTCGAAACTCACCCCGAACGTCGCCAGCGTGAAGGATGGCGCCCTGGCCGCTGAAGCGGGCGGCAGCAATGCCATCAGCCTGATCAACACTCTTGTGGGCATGGCGGTCGACTGGAGAACCAAACGCCCAAGGGTTGCGACAATCACCGGCGGATATTCCGGTCCGCCGATTAAACCCGTCGCCCTCGCCAAAGTCTGGGAAGCCTGCAATGCTGTCAAGATTCCTGTCATCGGCATCGGCGGTATTGTCTCCTGGACCGATGTGCTCGAATTCATGATCGTCGGGGCAACTGCAGTACAGGTCGGTACGGCGCTCTATGCGGATCCGCAGATACCGCAGAAATTGAATGAGGAATTGACAAAATATGGGACTGAACATAGCTTGAGCTCGTTGTCCGAAATCGTTGGAAGTCTGAAGACGGATCGAGCAGCCATGGTTGGAGTCTCCAGTTGATGGTGCGGATCGGTGCGATAATAAGGTACGCCGTTCTGGTTCTGATCGCTTTTAATGCGCTGATCGGACTGACTGCGTGTACTCCGGCTCCTGTCTATCGTGGAACCCGGACGGGTACAGCATCACCCCCGGCGACGAACAGACACTCGACGGGCCTCGAATCGGCCGAGAGTTTCCGCATTGGACAGGTTCTGGTTGGCGAAGCGAGTTTTTATGGCCCCGGATTTCACGGGAAACTGACCGCCAACGGCGAGACTTACAATCAGAACGACTTGACGTGTGCCCATAAAACCCTTCCCTTCAACACGAAATTGCGCGTTACCTTCATGCCAACCGGCAAAACGGTGGTCGTTCGGGTCAACGATCGCGGCCCGTACAAACGCGGACGTATCCTCGACTTGAGCGTTGAGGCGGCCCGGCGTCTTGGCATGTACGAGATCGGCACGGGCATCGTCCGAGCGCAGATTATCGCCCTGGGAGACATGTGAACAACCTTTTCAAGCGAGTCCTCGTTGGGGCAATCGGCATTCCATTCGCTCTCGTTGTCATTTACTTCGGCGGATGGACGTTCACCATCGTGATTTCGATCATCGCGGCCGGCACCGCCTATGAATTGATCCGTGTCGCCAAACGAATTCCCATCGAAACCACCCCCTGGATTGCAGTGATCGCTTCCGCAGCCATGCCGGTCGTCAGCATGCTGTGGGGAGTGAGTGGGATGATGATTTTCTTTCTGCTGACCGTTCTCGTGCTCTCCATTTCATCGCTGCTGAAGTCTCCTGCCCAGGGATTCGCCGGCATCATGCTGAACGTTTTTACCGTGGTTTACAGCGGCATCCTGTTCAGTGCCATGATTCTTCTCCGCAATTCTGGAATTGAAAATGATGTCATCCGCGGTGGATGGCTGCTGCTCTTCGCCATGGCGGGCGTCTGGATTGCGGACTCCGCGGCTTTTTTCGTCGGATCGTATCTCGGCCGCCACCGTATGTCCCCGGTACTGTCACCGAACAAAACCTACGAGGGAACGATCTGCGGCATCCTTGCTGCTGTTGCCTGGGGTATCTGGGCGCCGATGATGCCGGAAGCATTTCTTGGCTTCGCCGACCGTGCCGTTCTTGGGGCTATCATCGGCGTGATGGCAGTGCTTGGGGATTTGACGGAATCGATGATCAAACGAGCAGTCAACCTGAAAGATTCGAGTAATCTGTTTCCGGGACACGGCGGGATGCTGGATCGCTTTGACAGTCTGCTGATCGTGCTGCCGTCGGTGTATGTATACCTGGTGCTGCGGGGGATTCTGACGATGTAGGGATTCTTCCTATCCCTGGATGATGACTTTGTTCTCACCCTCATTGAGTCCTTCAGCCTTCGAAACGACGCCTTCCGCCGGGATCTCGAGGACAAATTTCGCCCCACCCAACGCTTCTGACCGTTCCACCCAGGCATCTCCACCGTGCTGCTGCGCCACGCTCCGCACAATCGGAAGGCCAAGACCGATCCCAGAGCTTTTTGTGGTTCGGTAAGGTTCGAAGATGGATTGACGATCCTGGTCCGGCACACCCGGACCGTTGTCCTCGACGATGAACCGAAGAGAGTCGTTCACCTGCGCAAGCGAAATTCTCACCGGGACGTTCTCGCCAGACGCCTGGAATGCGTTTTCCACCAGGTTGATCAACGCTCGTTTCAGCTTTTCACGATCGACCGGAATCTCCATGTCCCCCGCGAGGAGAACACATTCTACCCGGCCCGGGTAGAGACCTGACAGCTCCTCGACGATCCGTGCGGGTGGGCACGGCGCGGTATCCAGCTGTGGCGCTCGGGCAAAATCGCTGAACTCACGGACCAGGCGGCGAAGGCTTTCCACTTCCTCATTGACAATCTCCCGTGTGGTTTGCAGCAGCCGTGCATACCGTTCATCGGATCCATCGTAGGAATCCGTTATCTGCTGCACCGAGAGCTGGATCGGTGTGAGTGGATTCTTGATTTCATGGGCGAGCACCCTGGCCAACTCTCGCCAGCCCGCCATTTTCTCCATGTCCGCCGCTCGTCTCCGGCTTTGTTCAAGACGGTCGATCATCAGGTTGAACGCCGAAGCCAACCGGCGCACTTCACCACCGCCTTCGACGCGGGCACGCAGATCGCTTCCCTCTCCGACGGCGTCCATAACATCGGCAAGCCGTTCGATACGGCGTGTCGCCGGCACAACAACGATCAGCGCCGCGCCAACAGCCAGTCCAACCACAACGAGGTGAGCCAACAGGTAGGTCAGGACGAGGCTCATCAGGAGACGGTTGCGATCGTAGCGACGCAAGGTCCATTGTGCTCGTGCGCTTTGGAGGTCCAACGCCTGTGTACGGATTTCATCGGAAACGTTGTGAGTCAGCCGCCATTCGTGTCCACGATACGTGGTATCCGAAGCCAGGACCTCCGGGATACCTCCAAATGCAGCTTCCTCTGTCTCTGCGGGAGCGGAAGGGACCCACTTCCCACCTTGATAGTTGTACCAATCGGCGCCCTGTTTTGCGTAAAGAAACTCCCCGTCGGGCAGCCACAGGGAGCCGGGCGCGGATGCCGGGGGAGGGGACAGGGTATGAATGGCTGAGTTCAAACGTCGATCCATGCCACTTCTGATTTCTGAGAGAAGGGTACGGGTCAGGAAAACGCCGGAGTCGAGGGCATCGGAAACCTGGGATGGGGCGAGACTCGAAGCGCTTACTTCGACCGCCGACTTTACCACAATCAGCATTGGAATCAGCGGCAGGATTCCGGCGAGAGCCAGTGCGATAATCAGGCGCCAGCGCAGTTTCATGGCTGACTCCCGGCAGGAGAACGTTCCGGAAGCTTCGCTGTCGTCGACCACTTGCTCTTTTCTGTGCGTGAACGTCCCCTGCGGAACAACCAGCCCGTGAGACCTTGCAGCTCTCGTTCCAGAGAGCCCACCTGTTTCGTCCCGTCTTCCGCCACATTAACCGGGTACGCTTCGACCTGGACGCGAACAAACCATTCTTCATTCCGGGGGATGTCCGCAGGATGGAGGATGAGAATCAGGTCGTTTCGGAACAGTTTATCCACCGTCGCCAGGCTTTTAATCGCCAACGCTCCGATCGGTGCAAGTACACGATAACGATCAGTCCACACGTTGTATTCGACTGTCACTTCCTGGTGAATGGTCTTGCTGAAACCGGTGCGGAAAAGTTGTATCTGAAAATCGAAACGGATCGGCACACCTGTTTGCAGGGTTCTTACATGGACGGTTGACAGGGGTGATTCAATCTTTGGATGGATGATGGCGAGGGAATCCTCCCAGAATGCTTCCACTCCCGCGATAGCGATTCCATTCTGTGCTTCAGCGGAATTCGCCAAAAAGAGCACGAGCAGGCTGCATGGAATCACCCACAGGATGACCCCGCGAAACGATATCGAGACTTTATCACTCAAACCTGCCATGCTGTCAAATCCGTTCTATTCGCCTTCCAGAAGATGAAACAACGCAAGGTCCAGGTCGTGGGTCGGCTCGAAGGATTTACCGTCCACAATCACCGCTGCACGCGCTTTGCCGCCGTTCGATGGGTAGGTTTCCATAAGAGTCCAGGGGGTCTCCTGATCCGGATCGAACGCACGGAAAAGGGTTCCGCTGGGGGCCCGTTTCAGTAATTCGCGACGCATTTCGCCGATTCCATCGCCAGTCAACAGATCAACCACAGGGGGTGTGGCGACAAACCTGCGCAGCGCCCGTCCATAAACCGCATCGCGCATGCGAAACGGTGGATGCATCTCTTCCAGCCCACCCACCAAAGCCTGTGCACGTTCGTGCCAGCTTGTTTCACGTGTGATCGTCGCAATCACTGCAACGGCATGCGACAGCCGGGCATTGGCATCGAACGGCGTATAGGGATGCTTCAGAGCGCCGTATTCCTGCTCTCGCATCAAATGGTCAAAACAGCCCGGTCCCTGATCATCGCCAACGATTTCAAAGGTTTCCTCTGTCAATTGAACCGCCCGAAGGAGGTCTTTGGCTCTTCCGGATATCCTGTATAATTCAAGAAATCCATGAATCACTTCAACTTGATCTGAAAGGTACAACGTATCGGCGTCATCGCCTCGAATCTCATGGAGCATGCCGCCCTTTTCCGCACGTCCCTGAATCCAGAGCAGGTCGGCGATTTCGAATGCCCGTTGCAGGCTGCGGGGTTTGTCAAGGAAGATAGCCGCGTTTGCAAGGGCTTTGATCGCCTGTCCCTGTACATGGGTAAAAAACCTGGATTCCACCGCAGGAATCTGCCGCGTCATGGACGTGCGGTGGAGCGCTTCTATCCCCTCTTCGATGTGCTTTTGAACCTCCTCCTGCGTCATTTCAAGACGAAACGCGATCTGGTAGGGGGTAATGCGTTCCTCGAGGCTGAACCGTCCACCGGCACCCGGAATCGGGGTGCCAAAAGGCAGTCCAAAATAGGTGATCAGCACCATAGCGGTCGTTTCATTATCGACGGACTTCCGGATTTCCTTCTCCGTCCACCCGAAAAAGCTCCCGCGATCACCGGGTATACCGTCTGAATCGAGAACGGCATAGAAGAGGCCGGTCTCATCGCCGAGCATTCCCTCCATGTCGCGAAGAATGCCGGAAGCCACTTTTCGCGCAGGCTCATCCTGGGTCTGACGGTAGGCTTCA
Source organism: bacterium (assembly GCA_043801585.1). Taxonomy (GTDB): domain Bacteria; phylum Electryoneota; class Electryoneia; order Electryoneales; family Electryoneaceae; genus JAZDLX01. Next base: position 29,896 of record JAZDLX010000200.1, read on the forward strand.
AGGTACGCTTCAAGGAGCGCCATGTTTTCGGTTAAGATCTTGTCATATTGTGGGTTACGCCAGGATTCGTCCTCACAATAACGGTGGAATCCACCTGAAATTGGATCTCGCAAGGGGCTCTTGCGCATCGTTTCGAGGGTGACATAGGCCAACTTGCGGATGTCCAGGGATGAATCCTCGAGCAGGAAGAGCAGCAGGTCAGGCAGTGGGAATTTCGGATATCTCCCGAAACCGTGGTATTTCGTGTCGAACCACGCCATTGCATCGTGACGGATGCTGTCCAGCGTCGACGCAGCACTTGTGAAATCCAACCCCGATCGAAGCCGGGGGAGTTGCGGAGGTGGAGCTTTCTCAATCTCCGCGATGATCTCTTCACGATGATCCCTGTAATACTGATGCACCTGCTCCAGTGCCTGCCGTGTCACGGTAAGGCTGAGGTCCGTTCGCCCGTGCAACAGTTCTCCTGTCGGAGTCAGAAAGCATAGCGCGGGCCATGCCCCCTGGTTGTACCGTTCGGCGACATCCGGAGTGTCCATCGCATCCACGCGCACAGGCAAATAGTGGTCATGAATCAGTTCAAGGACCTTGGGGTCCCTCAGCACGTTCAGTTCGAAGAGATGGACGGGGTGGCCCCAGGACGTCGTCAAGTAGAGCAGGATTGGTCTGTCCTGGTGTTGAGCTGTTTCAAATAAGGTCCGTCCCCATTCCAGCCAGGGGATGCGAGGGGATGTATCTCGACGTTTCGAAGACATGGATCTGATCTCGTTTTAAGAATCCTGAAGGATTGCAGCGGCGTAACTGACCATCTGATTCGCATCAGGGGAAACGAATTGCTGGTAATCGACTACGACTCCTTTTGATCCTTCCAGCAGGCGGAGCACAAGATAGGTGGCATTCAGACCGCAGATGCGCCGTTTGTTGTCGTCTTTCATGATGCTGCGCCACCACCCGTCCGCATCAGCACTTTTCACCGCCTGCAGGGCTTCCAGGTCATAACGGGCGATGTCCGTGCGGATTCGATCGTTGACCTCGGAAGAATCGCCGAAATAGGGACCAGTATGGGCAAAATCGACACTTGCGACCCAAATGACGGATCCTTCATGCGACTCTTCGATCTCCTTGAGGGCGGCAATCACCTGTTCAACGTCCTGATCGTCGCGGGGGGTCCCGGACGCGGAGGGCGAAAGGATGCCTGCGACGAGGGGGAGAAGGGTGACCTTCCTGCCCTTCAGCAGGTGTTGCAACCAGACGATCTGAAGTTCCACCGAATGTTCGCTGCGGTGCGCCCATTCGTTGATAAATGGCTTCTCGCCCAAACGTTCACGTAACACTTGAAGTGCGTTAGTGTCGCTCTTCAGAGCACCAAAGGGGGTCTCAAAATCCTTTGATGCAGCAACTAACGGGTATCCAGCCCCCTGATGGGCAACTCCAATGATTCCCAACAGGATTGGATCCCGTAAATCATCAATCAATGAAAGGATTTCTCGGTAACCACGCCCGTAGGTCATGCCACCACGGGCAAAATCGATATGCGGAAGGATCAGGCCGCGCAACATCTTTCCTGGAGCGGAAAATTCCGCTTCGCGATCATCGTCAGGGGGAGACGCAAGAAGTCCGTCAAAAAACGCTGCAAGCTCATCCGCATCGTCAGGGTACCCCGTACCGGCGAGAGCGGGAGGACGGGTTTTCAGCTTCCGGTAGTCCTCTTCCATTCGCATTCTCAACTGATGGAATTGCGGGGTCTCCAGCATATGGGAATCTCGAAGCAACTGGATTACCGCCTCGAGTTCCTCGATGTTTACGGGAATGCCGGTTTTGTTTTCGAATTCATTTGCGATTTCCGCCGCTGTCCTGGAACCGTCGATCAGGGATAGCAGGGGAGCAGCACCGAGGGCTACAGCGATCGCCTTGTCGGTGAAACCCTGTGGATCGCGCAGTATCAAATATTGCTGGCCGTTTTCCTCAAACGGGAACGTTTCCACTGGACGCAGGGCTGGAATGGGTTCAGCACTGACTGCCATGTACGGTCTCCCCTGAAATGGACTCGCTGTCCAATATGCAGCCACAAGATCACTGGCGACGACGCCAATATGACCACCGGCGATTACTCTGGCAACAGGCACCCTGAGAAAACGGCACCCGACCGGGTGCCGTCCATAGGGTCTTGTGCTTCCGAATCAGATCATCCGCAGAGGGTGACCAGGATGGCTTTTTGGGCGTGGAGACGGTTTTCCGCTTCGTCAAAGACCACGCTCTGGGGTCCATCGATCACCTCGTCCGTGATTTCCCGTCCCCGTTCGGCGGGCAGGCAGTGCAAAACAATTGCGCTTTCCTTCGCCTTGCTCATCAAGGTGCTGTTGATCTGGAAATTTTTCAACAGTTCTGCGCGAGCGCCGGCTTTTTCCTTCTCACCCATGGAAGCCCAGACGTCCGTGTAAACCACATCAGCATCGGCAACCGCATCGAAGGGATCATTGAGCACCTCCACTTTCGCCCCTTCGGACTTGGCGATATCCACCAGTTCACCGGGGTGCGTCTCTTTCACGGTACCGATGCGCAAGGTGAAATCGAGACGGCGGGCGGCATTGATCCAGCTTCGTGCCACGTTGTTCCCGTCCCCAAGGTAAGTGATCACCTTGCCCTGATAGGTCCCGAGATGCTCCTGAATCGTCATCAAGTCGGCCAACACCTGGCAGGGATGGGTGAAATCGGTCAATGCGTTGATCACCGGAACCGTAGAGTATTCCGCGAGTTCTTCGATGTTTTTATGGCTGAAGGTGCGGATAACGATGCCGTCCACATAACGACTGAGGACTCTTGCCACATCGGGGATCGATTCCCGAACCCCCAGTTCGATTTCCTTGTCCGTGATGTACATCGCGGTGCCGCCCAACTGCGCAATGCCGACTTCAAAACTGACACGCGTTCTGAGGCTGGCCTTGTGGAAAATAGTGGCGAAGCACTTGCCTGCCAGGGGAGTCGGACACTGACCCTGCTTGGTGAGTCCCTTCAACTCCACGGCGAGGTCAAACGTCTTTTTCAACTCCTCAGTGGTAAAATCCGTAATCTGAAGGAAATCCCGCTTAGCCATCGCAGCCGCCTCCTCTTTCTGCCGTTTCCGGTGACATCAAAGCCTGCGTAAGGTAGCCGAACGGGAAAGGGGGAGCAAGATGCCTCGCGGGCATCTGCCCCGGGAAATGGGTGACGGATGCCGTTTTCTGAAGAGAAACTCGCAAAAGATGAGAAAAACCGTCATATCGTGCATTCCTAACCTCTCAAGAACGGTAGGGGGGACTCGCACCGCACATTTATCCGTTGCATTTTGCGTATTTTAACCGCTTGATTGTGAAGGTGAACAGCGATACACTCCCCGGACAAAGGTTTGCCTTATGCATGAAAAGCTCGTCGAATTGCATCAAATCCGAGAAAAGTTCGATCAGGATGCTTCCGCTGTAACCGGTACGGACCAAGCGGAGGAACTGCGGGTACGTTACCTCGGCCGGAAAGGGATCATCTCGGGACTTTTCAAGAATATTTCGACACTCCCAGACGATCTTCGCGGACAATACGGCAAAGAACTTAACGAATTGAAAATCGCCGCCACCGAAAAGATTGAATCCCTGCTCATCTCCGGAAAAGGCACGTCGGCTGAGAGCGATTTCGACCCCACCTTGCCCGCCAGAACAATGTTCGAGGGGTCGCTGCACCCGATGACATTGATCGAACGGGAAGCGAAGCGGATTTTTCAACGGATGGGCTTTTCCATCGAACGCGGCCCGGAGATCGAAGACACCTGGCACAATTTTGACGCCTTGAACACACCTGAGTGGCATCCTTCGCGGGATACTTCCGACAGCCTTTACCTGGCCAACAAAAGCGGATACCTGCTGCGAACCGAAACCAGCCCGATCCAGATTCGAGTGTTGGAAAAACGGAAACCGCCGATTCGGATCGTCGGGCCGGGAAGGGTTTTCCGCAACGACAAGCCCGACGCAACCCACCATCCCTCATTTACCCAGATGGAAGGGTTGTACGTGGACCGTGGCGTCACCTTCGCGGACCTGAAAGGTACGGTACTCGAGTTTTATCGCCAGATGTTCGGGAGCAATGTTCGTACGCGTTTCCGGCCGCACTTTTTCCCGTTCACGGAACCTTCTGCGGAAGTTGATGTCAGTTGCCCCTTTTGCGGTGGCGACGGCTGCCGCATCTGCAAACAATCCGGCTGGATCGAAATGGGCGGTTCGGGGATGGTGGACCCGAACGTGCTCGAGACCGTTGGTATCGATTCTGAGGAATTCACCGGCTGGGCATTCGGCCTGGGAATCGAACGGTTGGCGATGCTTCTCTACGACGTCGAGGACATTCGACTTTTCTACGAAAACGATGTGCGGTTCCTCTCGCAGTTCGGAGGCAGGCGATGAAGGTCTCGGTCAACTGGTTGCGGACATTCGTCGATTTCGATGAAACCCCGGAGCAGATTGCGGAACGAGTCACCTTTGGCGCCTTTGAACTGGAAGACCTGGAGAAGGTTCAGCGTCATCTTCGCGGGCTCATTGTCGGCAAAATTCTCGAATCGAAAAAGCACCCCGATGCGGACAAACTCTCCGTTACAAAAGTCGATATCGGCGGCGAAATCCTGACGATCGTCTGCGGTGCACCGAACTGCCGGGAAGGTTTGCTCGTAGCGGTTGCAAAACCGGGAGTGAAACTCGGCGACCTCACCGTGGAGACCCGCACACTGCGTGGTGTCACCTCACAGGGAATGATCCTCTCCGAGCGGGAGATGGGGCTGACGGACGATCATAGCGGGATCCTGGTCTTCGACGATTCCATGACCGCAGGGCAAAAGCTCGACGACCTTGTGGAGGACGAAGATACGATCCTCGATTTCGAGATCACGGTCAACCGGCCGGACGCCCTTTCCCATCTGGGCCTGGCCCGTGAAATTGCCGCCTACCTTGGGAAACCGTTGCGCATTCCCGCTTTCAATGTCAAGGAAGAGGGTGACCCGGTGTCGAAACGGGTCAATGTGGAAATCGCCGACCCCGCGCAAGGTCCACGGTATGTCGCTCGTGTCGTCGAAGGTGCAACGGTCAAACCATCCCCGCTGTGGATGCGTGCGCTGCTCCATTCGCTCGGACAGCGGCCGATCAACAACATCGTCGATATTACGAACTATGTCCTCTTCGAGCTGGGGCACCCCCTTCACGCCTTCGACTGCCATCTCGTTAAGGACGGTCACATCATCGTCCGTTTGGCGAAAGAGGGCGAAAAGCTTGTCACGCTCGACGACCGCGAGCACACCCTGACCTCCGATGATCTGCTGATTGCCGATCCGGAGCGTGGGGTCGGGCTGGCGGGCGTCATGGGGGGTGCAAACAGCGAAGTGGGCGAGGAGACGAAAGACATTCTGATCGAAGCCGCCTATTTCGACCCACCGACGATTCGTCGCACCGCCAAACGTCACGGCTTTTCGACAGAAGCCTCCCGCCGTTTTGAGCGGGGAGCGGACCCTTCGATGCCGCCGAACGCCGCTGCACGGTGCGCGGAACTGATGCGCAAGTACGCTGATGGAAAGGTACTTAAGGGTGCAGTTGACGCCTATCCGAAGCCGATTGGTCCGCGTAAGATTGCAGTTCGTCCCAGCCGTGCCAGCCTTCTTCTCGGAATGGAGATCGGAGTTGACCTGGCGAAAAAATCACTCGAGTCGCTGACTCTGCCAGCGAAAAAAACGGGGGACGATGTACTGACGGTTACCGTGCCTACTTACCGCATGGACCTCGAGCGGGAGGTTGACCTGATCGAGGAGATCGCACGAATCGTCGGGTATAACGAGGTGCCCACCGCCGAAACGTCGCGCGTTGTTCTGCAGACTCGTCAGGATCCCCGTGAAGAACTTTATGACACGGCCATCGACCTGATGATCGGAATGGGTTTCAGGGAGATCGTACTCCCCGGAATGACATCGGGGAAGGACCAGGAAGAGTTCCAGGGCGGGCTTTCTCCTTACATCATCGACCGTCCAATCAGCCCTGATATGGGTGTCTACCGCGCGTCGTTGCTCCCTGGCATTTTGCGAACGATTGAGCGAAATCTGAACGTAGGCTTTGAAGATCTGCGCCTTGTTGAAACGGGACAGGTGGGGGGAAAGGGCTGGTTCGGAATTGAAGGCGGACAACGCCGTCATCTCGCTTTCGCCATCACAGGCCACGCCTGGCCACCTTCATATGATGGTTCCGGTAAAGCAGTCGATCTCCCCTTTATCAAAGGGGTTATCGCTTTGCTTTCTCGAGGATTATCGCTTGACAAGTTCCCGGATTTTTCCTATGATACTCCTGGCAGCATCCAGCAAGGAATTGTCCTGAAAGGGAAGGATGGCAAGAACGTTCTGATTGCGGGCCTGCTGGTCAACGAGGTTGCCAAATCGTTCGGAATCGAAGTTCCTGTTTATGTATGCGAAGTCGATCTCGATCGCTGGGCGTCGGCAACATCGGACATGTTGAAACGGCCGGGTAGTACCGAGGGATATCGAGCCTTCTCACGATTCCCGGCAAACACACGAGATGTAGCGTTCATCGCTGTTACGTCCGTTCGTTTCGAGACGTTGCTGGCGGCAATCGGCAAAGCCGGCGGTGATCTGCTTGAAGATGTATCACTATTCGATTTGTACGAGGGCAAGCCGCTTGAAAAGGATCAACGCAGCCTCGCGTTTCGACTCATTTTCCGTGCCGGGGACCACACACTTTCCGACGAGGAGGTGGATCCTGTCATCCGCGAGGTCATCCAAGCGGCCGAACATCTCGGCGGAGTTCGTCTGCGGTCGTAGAGTCCGCCTAACGCACCGGGAGTACCTGTGAATCCGATTGATGCATCGGTGCAAGCGGCGGTAAATCTTGATTCGATTGACCGTAAGATCCACTTGGTTATCGAAAAAGTGGAACGGCTTGCCAAGGAAAACGAGGAGTTGAAATCTCAGCTGATGTTCACCGAACAGGAGAAGAATACCCTCGCTCGCAAAGTCGAGCAGGTTGTTAAAGATCTTGAATCATCCCGAGGCAAAACGCGGGATCTTGAGAAAGAAGAAGCGATCCGTAAGAGAGTTCACAGTCTGCTGAAGAAGTTGGAGCAGTTGTGAATGTGAACAGGGATCTGTCCGCCACGGAAAGCGAGCGCTATACCCATGGACGATAGCGGCAGGGTCGTTAAGGTTTCCATATTTGGACACAGCTATCCGATTCGCGCAAAGGTCGAAGACGAGGAATACATCCGAGCCATCGCCAAATATGTAGATGAAAAAATGCGTGAAATCGATGAAGCGATGAAGCCGAACTCCACGATGAAAGTGGCGATCCTGACTGCATTGAACGTTGCTGATGAGTTGATGACGATGCGTAGAGAACGTGAAGACGTCATCTTGACCTATCAGGAGAAAGTACAGGCAGTTTCTGATGCGCTCGATCTGGTGTTGAAACGTTGACGGCAACACCGGCATCTGCCGGTTGAACCGAACATAGATCCCTGCACATAGGCTCACGGCCTAGATTGAGAACCAACACTCAATCGAAGGGCGTTCGGCTTCGGTCGCGAAAATCAGACCTCCCCGCTTGCGGGTTGAGGAAGGTTGACGCGATTGGGAGGACGCCCACTGTGGAATAGTAGGTTCCCAATCCTACTCCGTGAGCGTGCAGGGTTTTTTATTTGGTTTCCACGCGCGGCCATCGCCGTGCCTAGGGGGGATAAAAAGGAGATGGAGATGATCATCGTCGCCGCACTGGCAGGATTGGTGATCGGCGCGGGTGCAGCTTTGCTGATCAAGAACTTTTTACTGCACCAACGCATTGAGACATCGAAACTGGAGGCAAACCGGATCCTTGCAGACGCCCGCAAGGAAGCCGAAAACCTCAAACGGGAAAAAAGCCTTGAAGCACGCGATGAAGCGATCGCGCACAAACAGCAGAAGGACAAGGAAATTGATCGTCGTTTTGATGAGCTTCGCAGATTTGAAAACCAGCTCAGGGACCAGGAAGTTAATATTGACAAGAAATTGGACCGGGCTCGCCAGCAGGAACGCGAACTGCGCGAGCTCGAGAAGAACCTGAAACACCAGACCGAATCCATTGCCGGTAAAGAGGAAAAACTCGATCGACTGGTCAAGCAAAACCAGGAGCTGCTCGAACGAACCGCCGGGATGAGTGCTGAGGAAGCCCTTGAACAATTGAAGAACAGTCTCGTCGACAAGGCTCGGGCACAGACCGCAACGATGCTCAAGGAGATGCGTGACAACGCGCGCCTGGAAGCCAACCGCGAGGCAAAAGAGTTGATCATCCAGGCAATTCAGCGCAGCGCCGCGGACCACACCGCCGAGAACACCGTTTCTGTGGTCAATCTGCCCAACGACGATGTGAAAGGAAGAATCATCGGCAGGGAGGGCCGCAATATCCGCGCACTCGAACAGGCGACTGGAGTCGACTTCATCGTTGACGACACTCCCGAGGCGGTGATCCTTTCCAGTTTCGATCCCTACCGGCGCGAAGCCGCCCGGATTGCACTCGAGAAACTCGTGATGGACGGCCGAATCCACCCGGGACGAATCGAGGAGGTTGTTGAGAAGGCGAAGAAGGAACTCGACGAACGAGTCCTGGAACTCGGCCGCAACGCCCTTATCGAAGCGAAGGTGCACGGCGTTCATCCGGAACTGAGCCGCTACCTGGGACGTTTGCATTACCGGACTTCCTACGGGCAGAACGTGCTGAAGCACGCCATCGAGGTTTCCCACATCACCGGCCTGCTTGCCATCGAACTTGGCCTGGACGCCAAACTCGCCCGTCGTGCCGGCCTGCTGCACGACATCGGCAAGGCAATCGATCGTGAGGCGGAAGGGACGCACGTTCAGCTCGGCATGGACCTCGCGCAGAAGTACAATGAACCTCCTGTGGTGATCAACGCCATCGGTTCCCATCATGAGGACGTGCCTGCGGACAACCCCATCAGCGTGCTTGTCGCGGCGGCGGATGCGATCAGCGGCTCACGCCCCGGCGCACGGCGCGAAACGCTCGAATCCTACATTCAGCGTTTGCACAGCCTGGAAGAGATCGCCGAGAAGTTCGAAGGAGTGAACAAGGTGTTCGCCATCCAGGCGGGTCGTGAAGTGCGGGTGATTGTCGAGAATGAAAAGATCAACGACGATCTCGCCGATGCCCTCGCGCATGACATCGCTGAAAAAATCGAGCAGGAACTCGAGTATCCCGGGCAAATCAAGGTGACCGTGATCCGGGAGTACCGCTCGGTGGAATATGCGAAGTGATCTTACGCAGGGAGTAGAAAGTATCAGCCCCGGTGGTCTGCCACCGGGGCTTTGTGTTGTGATGCTCGGTTTAGAGAGAATCCAGACAGTTTAAACCGATTGCCTGCTAAACTGTCTGGATTCTCTCCTGCTTCATTTCAAAGCGTTTCAAGCTCGCCGATTTCCTCCTCGACGGCTTCCAGAACGTTAAGATTTCGCACCGCTTCCCGCATCGCATTGTGATCCGGGTAGAGTGGGCGATCAACATCGAGGTGCTCGACAACCCTCCGTATCGCACGATGAGCCGCCCGGGTGCCCTTGCCCGGAGTGAACTCTCTGAAATCAAGGGCTTGCGCGTCAGCGATGAATTCGATTCCGAGTATGCCGTAGGCGTTATCGACGATCCTCCTCGTTTTCAGAGCGCTGTTCCAACCCATGCTGACGAAATCTTCCTGATCCGCCGCCGCCGGGATCGATTGCACGTAGGCCGGAGCTGAAAGGATGCGCTGCTCGACAATCAGCATGTCCGCCGTATACTGGCTGAGCATGTGACCGGAATACATCCCAGCGCCTTTTGTCAGGAACGCAGGCAGCCCAACCGACAACGCCGGATTGAGCAGACGGTTCAGCCGGCGTTCGGACAGCACCGACACCATCGTTACAGCGGCGCCAAGAACATCTAACGGCAGACTGACCGGAGTTCCCTGGAAATTCGCCCCGGACAGAACGGTGTTCTCATCAGGGAGGAAGATCGGATTGTCACCGACTCCGTTCAGTTCCGTTTCGATCTGCTGGCGTGTCCAACGGAGTTGATCCCGTGCGGCGCCGATCACCTGGGGCGTACTGCGCATCGAATAGGCGTCCTGCACCTTGACCTTGATCTTTCCCGTGAGCAGGTCCGACCCCTCCATCACCTTCTTCATGTTGCGGGCGCTGACGATTGCCCCTTGAAAACCACGGAGGATGTGCAACCGTTCATCGTAGGGTTTCATGTTGCCGCGCAACGCCTCGATCGACATCGCAGCCGCTATCTCCGCCTGTTTGATCCAGCGTTCGATGTCATGGAGCAGCAGGCAAGCCTCGCCGGTAATCAGGTTGCTGCCGTTGATCGCTGCCAGGCCGTCACGTACTTCAAGCCCGGGAACCTTGATCTCAGCTTTTCGGAATGCCTCTTCGGTTGGCATCCGTTGACCGTCGACAAAGACTTCACCTTCGCCCATCAGGGTCAGTGCAATTTGCGACATGGGAGCGAGGTCGCCGCTCGCCCCTACGGAGCCGTGACTGCAAACCACCGGGGTGATCCCGGCGTTCAGCATGTCCACATAGGTCTGGGTAATTTCCGGCCGGCAGGCGGAATGTCCATGAGCGTGTACGTTGATCCGGCTGACCATCGCCGCTCGGACGGTCTCAATGGGAAGTGGATCTCCGATCCCTGCCGCATGGTTGTACACGAGGTATCGCTGGAACTCACGGGTCTGTTCTTCGTCAAGGACAACTTCGGAGAATTCCCCGATTCCCGTGTTGACGCCGTACATGATCTCTTTGGCGTCGATCTTCTTCTGAAGGAACGCTCTGCACGTCCTGATCCGTTCGATGGCGTCCTCGGACAGGATAACCTTTTCGCCCACGCGGGCGACACGAACCACATCCTCAATGCGCAAATTGCTGCCTGTCAGTGTAACACTCATGTTCGCTCCTGGCTTCCCGCGCGCCGTGGCCTGACTCCACCGGTGCCGTCATTGGCCACTGCGCCTTTCGCTTGTACATTCCGACGCCTAACGTACCATGACACCCGGCGGTAGAAAAGGAGAGACGGAGGCGATGAACAGAGGCAGGAAAGCGGTGAAAATCACTCTGCAGGTCCATGCCTCGCCGGTGATTGGGAAACTTCAACAAGCGCTACGCGCTTTGGCGCCCCCGATGCGAGAGGATCGTGTCGCCGTCACCGACATCGCCAACCCGCGCAAATTTCTGCTGGAGACTGACTGATGAACGGGGAGCGACTGCTCGTTACCGGAGCTCGGATCTGGACCGCGGGCCAACCCTGGGAATCTCCCCTCGGTGATCTCCTGATCGACAGCGGCGTCGTGGAGGCCGTGGAACCAGCCGGAACCCTCGACGAGGGATCCTTCTCGGGCATTCGTCGCATCAAGCTCCCCGGGGGGGTGATCCTCCCTTCGTTTTTTGACGCTCATCTGCATCTCGACCTGGGGGGCGTATTCCTGTCAAGGATTGCACTCCGGGATTGCACGTCTCCGTCAGAGGTTCTGACACGATTAGCGCATGAACGAGAGCCTGGTGAAGGATGGATGATCGCCATCGGGTTGCCGGAAGGGGCATGGCCATCCTACGAGGAGCTGCACCGGGCCACCAAAGGCCGCCCGGCCATCCTGTTCACACGCGATTACCATTCCGCCTTCGTCAATCCCGAAGGAATGGTGGAACTCGGCTTGACGGCGGACACTCCGCCACCGCCGGGCGGAATGTTCGACAAGGACGATTCCGGTCAACTGACCGGCCTGTTGCGCGAAAATGCCGTGCGGTGGGCGGAGAACAGGCTCCCTGCGCCGACCGATCGCCAGCGTCAGGACAACCTGTTGCTGGCGGCAAATAATCTCACCGAATGGGGTGTTCTGGGAGCCAGCGACGCCTCCGACAACAGTTCATGGGACGCATTGCGGATTCTTGATCGAGAGAACAGGATGCCATTGCGAATCGAACACTGGCACCGCTGTCTTGAACTTGATGAAACATGCCTCGAGATCGAACGGGTCGATCTGCCCCGGTTGAAAAGGCTCCGAATTAAAACATTCTCCGACGGCGCTCTCGGCAGCCGCACAGCCTGGATGCTGGATGATTATGCCGATACTCCGGGAGTGCGGGGTGGTCCGGTCCCTGAACTGAAAACGTATCATCAGTTCCTCCAGCGTGCTGTAGAAAAAGGATGGTCTCACACCGCCCATGCGATTGGCGATGCGGCGGTAAGATGGGTGGGGGAGGTCCTTAGCCAGTTCCCGGTTCCCGGTTTGCCACACCGCATCGAACACGTCCAGCATATCGATGTGCGGGGAATCGCTCAATTGACGAACAGTTCCGTTCTTGCTTCCATCCAACCCACACACCGCCTGGATGACTCCGGGATGCTGGTGCCACGCCTCGGAGCCGAGAGGGCCGAATTCAGCTACCCTCAGCGTTCGCTGCTCAGGAACGGCAGCGGAGTCATCATGGGGACAGACTGGCCGGTGGTCAGTGCCGATCCGCGCAGAACGATTTTCGCCGCGATGAGCCAGCGGAAACCGGGGGAGGGCATGCCGGGAGAAGAACTCTCCCTTGAACAGACGTTGACCGCGATGACCTGCCATCCGGCTGAGGCAGCAGGTTTTCATCGGGTCGGCAGGCTTTCTCACGGATATGCCGCCGATTTTATCTGGCTTCCCGATGACCCGGGTCGCGATCCATCGTACTGGCGGGAGATGAAAACAGGCGGAGTTTGGGCAGGCGGACACCTCCTTCACGCGAACCACGGCGCACTCACATATTCCTTGCCGAAAAGGACTGAAACCCGCGTGGATAAAGAAAAAACGTGACCAGAATACCTTCCGGCCACGACTTTGAAGTTGCAGATCTATGGAATCAGATCAATGTTTGAGCGTGATTTCGATAGATTTGCCGGACTTCGATTCGACAATCTTGCCTTCCCGCGCCAGCCAACCGATCGCACGATCAAGCATCGATGGAGTAAGTTGCACCTCTTTCTTTAACTTTGCCACACTCGACGAGCCGTGCTGGCTCAAATAATGCCAGAGAACTCCGGCGGCGGTACCAATGGTGTTTTCCATATATCCTCCCCAAAAATGTGACGCGCTATACCCCGGCGAGTGGTCCCGCGTTCTGGATTTCTTCACTCGCATCCTTTTCAAAAAGTTTAAAGTTCTCATGGAACTTTTTCGCCAGTTCCGTGGCTTTTGTATCGTACGCTTTTTTGTTTTTCCATGTCTCTCGTGGTTGCAGCACATCCTTTGGCACGTCGGGGACCTCAGAAGGAATCTCGAGCCCGAATATTGGTTCCAGGTTAAACTGACCACCGTCGAGTTTGCCTTCGAGAGCCGAATTGACCATCGCACGAGTGTATTTGATCGCCATCCGGTGACCCTCGCCATAGGGACCACCCGTCCAGCCGGTGTTGACAAGCCAGACCGTGGCATCGTGCTGTTCCATGCGCTTGCCAAGCATCCCGGCATATTTTAATGGATCAAGCGGCATGAAAGGAGCACCGAAAAGCGTGCTGAACGCCGGCTGCGGTTCTTTGATTCCACGCTCCGTGCCGGCAAGCTTGCTCGTGTAACCGCTGATGAAATGGTACATCGCCTGAGCCCGGGTCAGCCTGCTGATCGGGGGCAGAACACCAAAGGCGTCGGCAGTCAGGAAGATGATGTTTTTCGGATGTGGCCCATGACCTTCCTTGACAATGTTTGGAATGTGGGTGATCGGATAGGAAGCCCTCGTATTGTCCGTCAGGCTGTTGTCATCGAGATCGACCCGCCTGGTGTTGATATCCATCGCCACATTTTCGAGGATGGTGCCGAAACGTTTCGTGGTGGCATAGATTTCCGGTTCCGCCTCAGCGGAAAGGTTAATCACTTTCGCGTAACAGCCACCTTCCATGTTGAACACGCCGTTGGGAGACCAGCCGTGCTCATCATCCCCGATAAGATTTCGTGTGGGGTCAGCGGAGAGGGTTGTCTTGCCCGTGCCCGACAGGCCGAAAAAGAGTGCACAATCGCCGTTTACGCCAACATTGGCCGAGCAGTGCATCGGCAGGACATCTTCCTGTGGCAGCAGGTAGTTCATCACGCTGAAAATCGATTTCTTGATCTCGCCGCCGTAACTGGTTCCCCCGATGATCACCATCTTCTTGCTGAAGCTGATGATGATGAAGGCTTCGCTGTTGGTCCCGTCGTATTCGGGGATCGCCTTGAAATTCGGGAGATTCAGAACGGTGAAAATCGGCTCATGGTAGTAGCCCGGTTCATGGCTGCGAATGAACATATTCCGGGCAAAAAGATTGTGCCAGGCGGTCTCGGTAATCACCCGAATCGGCTTCTGAAACTGGGGATCCGCGTTTACATGACAGTCCTGAACGAAAAGGTCTTTCCCCTGCGTATAGGCCTGCAGACGCCGAAACAGGTCTTCAAATCGATCCGGTTCGATGGGGACGTTGATCGGTCCCCAATTGACCAGATTCACACTCGCCTCGTCCTTGACGATGAAACGGTCTTTAGGGCTGCGGCCTGTGTACTGGCCCGTCCGGACGACAAGGGGTCCATTGTGCGCCAGATACCCCTCACGCCTTCGTATTGACTGTTCGTACAGGAAAGCTGCGCCGGCATTCCAGTACAAATTGCCGAGATTGATCAGCCCAAGCGGTTCGAGCTTTTTCGCATGTTCAGGGTTTGCAACGGTTTCCATGGCGTACCTCTTGACGGTTACTGGTACAACATTCGGACAGGCTAATGTAGCCGGTTTACGTCGGTTGCTACAAGAATTTGTTACACGTTATTCTCTCGCCGAGCAGGCGAGCTCTGGCGTTTGGTGGGCAGGTGAATCGATGACTTCCAATTCGGGTTGTACGCGGAAGGGCTACTCGATCTCAAACAAAAGCTGACCTTTCTCCACGGCCTGCCCCAACGACACGGAAAGTGATTTCAGCCGTCCCGCAACGGGCGCCTTGATTTCATTTTCCATCTTCATCGCTTCCATCACCAGAATGCCCTGGTGTTCTTCCACCAGGTCATTTTCGGAAGCTTCAACTTTGACAATCAGCCCCGGCATTGGCGCGGTTACACGGCCGTGACGTGTGCCGACACCCGCCGCACGAAGGAACTCACGCAGGTAGGCCTCGCGTTTGGAGATGACGTCGGCGCTGAAATCATACCCGCCGGTGTGGATCCGGTATTGGTTTGCAATGTCCGTGGGTTCAACCGCCAGGACGACGCTTCTTCCGCCCAGCAACAGGGAGTAGTGGTCCGGAACAGCCTTGGGTTGGACATCCAGAACCATCTCCTCGCCGTCCACCCGAATCCTGCCTTCATGCCCGAGGAATTCGATCTCAAACACATCCCCGTTGATCTCGACACGATAGGCGTCACCGTTCGCACCGTTGCTGCGATTGCCGCCAGCCTTGTTCATCGTATCGCCCTCCGGCGGCCATCCATCTTCCAGGTGCATGATCCCGAGTTTGATTGCACATGATGAGCTTCCGCCTCATTCCGGCCTTTTCCGCTCTCGTGATGCCGCCGCCATGCCGCGGCGATCGCGGCGATCTGTTGCCAGGACTTCTCGCGTGCTTGAAGCTTCTCAACGTCAAATTCACGGTCAACAAAGGAGGTGTCAAAGTTTCCCTGGCCGTACGACTCGTTGTTCATCACCAGAAGCCCGAACGGAATCGTCGTTCGCACCCCGGTGATGCGATACTCCTGCAATGCCCGGCGCATCCTCGCTATCGCTTCGGAACGATTCCATCCCCAGGCGATCAATTTGCTGATCATCGGATCGTAGTGGATGGTGATTTCATCACCTTCACGAATGCCGCTGTCTTCGCGGATTCCGAAACCATCCGGTGGCCGCAGATAACGGATCCTGCCGGTGTGGGGGAGGAAATTGTTCAGTGTGTCCTCGCTGTAAATCCGCACTTCAATGGCGTGGCCACGCATCGATACCTGCTCCTGAGTCAAGGGCAGCGGTTTACCCTGTGCTACGAGAATCTGAAGCTGAACGAGGTCCAAACCCGTAACCATCTCGGTGACCGGGTGCTCCACCTGCAATCGCGTGTTCATCTCGAGGAAGTAATACTTACGCTGAGCGTCGACGAGGAATTCCACCGTGCCGGCATTGACGTAACCCACAGCACGCGCCGCCTCTACGGCGGATCGTCCCATCTCCTCACGCATTTCAAGTGTGACGATCGGGCTCGGAGACTCTTCGACAACTTTTTGGTGGCGTCGTTGGATTGAGCACTCACGTTCGCCAAGGTGGATGACGTTGCCCCGGGAATCGGCAAAAACCTGAAACTCAATATGACGTGGCCGTTCAAGGTATTTCTCGAGGTAGATCAGCGGGCTGCCAAAGGCGTTGATCGACTCCCGTCTTGCCGCGTCCAGGGCGCCGGGGAGTTCTTTTTTGTCCCGGACCACCCGCATTCCCTTGCCGCCTCCGCCCATCGCCGCCTTGATCAGAACGGGATAACCCGCCTCGCGAGCGAACTCCGCGGCTTCTTTCTCGGTCTCGACGGCATTTTTCGTGCCGGGGACCACAGGCACACCAGCCTTCATCATGATCGAACGCGCTTCGGTTTTGCTTCCCATCGAGCGTATCGCATCGGGTGGAGGACCGATCCAGACGAATCCCGCATCGATAACAGCCTGGGCAAAATCTGCATTTTCGGAAAGAAATCCATAACCGGGATGGATGGCTTGAGCGCCGGATTCTCTAGCGGCTTCAAGGAGATTCTCCGGCTTCAGATAACTCTGGGATGCCGCAGCGGGACCGATGGCACATGCTTCGTCGGCGAGCTGTACATGCATGGCGTTGCGATCGACGTCCGAAAAGACCGCCACGCTTCGAATACCCATCTCACGGCAGGCACGAATGACCCGAACCGCGATTTCACCACGGTTGGCTACCAGTATTTTCTCGAAGGATCGCTCTCTGGTCATGGGCGTTTCTCGTCACGGATGATCGGTTTCACCAGCATCACTACTCTTGACGGATCGGGAAAACGGACCGAAGAATGTACCGGACGTGCGGGTGGGAGTCAACGATCATAAAAACGCCGGATATGGGAATCCACATCCGGCACCAATGTTAATGCTTTCTTAAAATCACCAGCATTAATCCGACTTAATCATCTTGGATTTGGCCAGCAGTTCGTCGATGATTCTTGATAACTCGTCGAAATCAGGCGGTTTGTTTACATAGTAGTCCACATCCAGATCCTTCATCGCCTCTTGGACCACTTCATCAATGTATCCGGAGAGAATCACAATCCGGGTGCCGGTCAACTGGGATTCTTTTCTTAAAATCGAGGCGATTCGGATGCCATCGGTTCCGGGAAGATGCAGGTCGAGAATGACCACGTCCGGTCGATACTTCATCAGCAGCATCCCTGCATGCGCCACATCGTCCGCACCAACAACCCGCCGACCCGGAGCCTCAAGGTTCGGAATCAACGCGTGAAGCAAATCGGGATCGTCATCAATGACGAGTACCGTCGGGGGAGAGGCGTAGCTCTCCCATTCGGCAGGCACTTCAAATCCATGCACCTGGCAGAACCGAACCAACTCATCGATGTTCACCCGGTAATGCCCACCGGGTGTAGTACTTGCTTTCAGACGATCCGCCTTAATCCAGTTCGCGACTGTCTCAGGAGTGACATGACAGTGCTGAGCGATTTGACCGGTTGTAAAACGTTTTGGCGATTTGACCTCTTTACTTGTCATGCGACAACCCTTTCGTTCCGCAGATTCCGCCACCCGTGCCCGAGTCTCGAAGCTCAAGTATCTGGTTCACTTGGCAGCAATAGTAAAAAGATAAAAACTATCATCCCACAAGTGAAACTTCATATAATATGGGTAAATCAGAGACTAAATACTTCCAATTTGAATTATTTTCCTCGACCGGCTCTTTTACCGAATTCTCACCTTCGAAGCATTATTTCGCGGTGGATGTCGGAAAGGTATTTGCCGGATACCGTGTCCCATCATCGGGCGGTTCCACGGGTACGTTTCGAGCAGA
This sequence comes from bacterium, assembly GCA_043801585.1. Taxonomy (GTDB): domain Bacteria; phylum Electryoneota; class Electryoneia; order Electryoneales; family Electryoneaceae; genus JAZDLX01. The sequence continues at coordinate 47,972 of JAZDLX010000200.1, forward strand.
GCCCCCAACGAGTTCCCAGGCTGAATCGAAATCCTCCACAACGGTGTATTTTGCTCCAGCACGGAAAGGAACCGTTAAGGATGGGTCCGCGGAGGGGATCAGAATCCGTTTGCGAAAGGAAGCTCCTGCAAGTACACCAGCCAGAAGCTTCAGCTGCTTAACCGCTGCGGGTGCGGCTCTCTCGAAATCGCCAAAGTCAAAGATCAGCGACCATGTCTCGTCCAGTCTTTCCACTTGCCGAGACAGGTCAATCCTCATCATATACGCCTCAGTTCCATCCTGCATACCGTGAAGGACAACAACAAGCGTCTTCAATTCACGGCTTTCCTCTACGCGATACATGTCACCTCCATGATGAATACCTTTAACCTATGGCTCACATACTTTCAAGGCAACCCGGAAGCTCTGGGAATCAAACCCTCCACATTCCCCCGATGAAATCTTCTGATTCGTTCTTTTCGATCGTACTGCTCAGGATTAATAAATCGCCACCGGATGTGCCAACGGAGAGAATGGAGACCAGAGAGTATGAAGATTGCACGGGGAGGATCTTCTCTTTCAACAATGTTAGATTATTCTTATAATAATATCGATATCGATAATAAGAGAAATATCATTCATCACTCAGAAGTCTACGATCGATTCGCTGAATCCGTCTATTAACCTATTAAACATTAAGTTGTTAAGCTGTTGAGGACGATTCATCCAAGGGGGCTCCGGTATATCAGCTTTCTGGAACACGATGATAAGTTACAGTCTGAATCCATTGGTTCTTTCAGCGGTACAGCGTGCACACATTTCCTGACGACCTTCTCAAATAATAACTTCACCAATTTGCACGAAATCAAGTCTTTCGATGAAACGTATTCCGCACCTGTGATCTGATGATACGGGTCGTTGTGAGAGTGTACCTATTGCGAAATTCATCTCAATCTGGCAGTTTTCAACGTAGGACATTATTTTAGCATATTGGTAATTGGACATTTATTGTTGGCAAATTCCTAGACCATGCTTCAACTGGATATCTTCAACATTCGTGGTAATGGCAACTGGCGATCGCATAAGTCGATCACATGCAAATAAGTCTGGTGCCTGGATCTACCAGGCGGATTTGCGCGAAAATAACAGACGTCCCGTCATATGAACAGAAAGTAATTTCCGAACAATCCGCTGATGGGGCTGAATTCGAGCGGGAGGATGAGAGTTGGCACATCTTCTTGAACTGAGCGACGCGGAGTTCACCCGGATTCGACAGCTGGTGTATTCCAAGTTTGGAATCAACCTGACCGATCAGAAACGCGCCCTTGTGCTCGGACGGTTGAACAAGGTACTCCGTGATAAGGGGTTCAACACCTTCTCGGAGTATTACGACTATGTGACCGATGACACGTCCGGGAAAGCATTATCGACTCTCATCGATCGCATCTCGACAAACCACACGTTTTTCTGGCGTGAATCGGATCACTTCGAGTATTTCGCTAACGCTACACTTCCGGATTGGGTGCAGCGGTTGCGCACGATTTCTCAAAAGAAATTTCGCATCTGGATTGCAGGGAGTTCCTCGGGGGAAGAATCCTACCTCATTGCCATGCTGATGCGAGAAATGCTGGGAAAGGATCTGCCACAATGGGACGTTGGCATTCTTGCCACGGATATCTCGGTGACTGCCCTCGAAAAAGCGATCCGTGGTGTGTACACCCCGGAAAATGTCAATCATCTTCCCGATAAATTGAAAATCAACTACATGCAACAGTTGCCTGATGGCAACTGGGAAGTGAGGGACGAGATCAGGCAGATGGTCGTCTATCGCCGATTGAACCTGATGCGCCCGGATTTTCCATTCAAAGGATCCTTCCAGGTCGTGTTCTGCAGAAATGTGATGATCTACTTTGACCGCCCCACGAGAGACGCACTGATCAGAAAATTTCATGCGTACATGGATAAAGGTGCGACGCTTTTCATCGGCCATTCAGAGACTCTGGGCAGAACGAATTCATTGTTTCAATATATCAAACCTGCGATCTACAGGAGGATCGGGTAATCGCGGAGAATCGTGTCCGCGTATTGATCGTCAATGATTCCGCCATCGTCTCAGAGAGATTCTCTCTCAGGGACTCTCAAAAGATCCAGCAATCAAAGTGGTCACGAGATTACGTCGATCCAGCGTGCCCTGGTTCACATCGGAGAAACGTTGGTTCTTGGCATTGTCGTCGGTGCAAGCACCGGGGAACTTTTTTGAAAAAACACTGGTTGGATATGACGGTCCGGAAGGAGCCATGAGGAAACACTGTCTCCAGGTTGCCTTCGCCGCGCGCGAACTGGCGATGCGGTCCAAGGGACAGGTGCAGCCCGATCAGGCGTATACGGCGTTCTTCTGATGGACACCGGAATGACCGTGTGATCGGACACCATGGTCGAACACACCGGAGATATTATTCACAGAATCGATTTCGTTGAGCACGCGGATTTCACGGATTTCGAGCGTGAAGCGTTGTGGTTCGATCACGCTGAGGCCGGAGGCGAGCTCGCAAAACGATGGATCATTCCGGAGTCGTTGATCATCGGCATTCAGAATCACCATCATCCATACAAGGCTCCAGAGAAGTATCGCGCCCTGTTGTACACGCTGCATCTTGCAGACTCGGTTGGCGGGGTTTGGGATCGGGTCCGAATCTCTTTCTTATACGTTGGACGATGGGTACCCAGCCTGCTACCAACTCAACAGCCGGGACATCTCGGAGTTGATCCTTGTGGTACTGGAAAAGTACTCGAAGGTGGAGCATTCGCTTTTCAGTTAGACAGGACAGGCGAAATGGTCAAAACGGTATTCATTGTGGATGATTCGGCAACCGCTCGAATGATGATTCGACGCTGGGTGGAGATCGCCGGTTTGCCTGACTTCGCATTCGTCGAGGCTGGAAACGGACATCAAGGCCTGGATACGCTGAAAGAGACAAACGTTGATCTGATCTTCACCGATTTGAACATGCCAGAGATGGATGAAAAGGAATTCCTTCACCGTGTGCGCTTGTTGGAAGGATACAGCGTCGTGCCGGACGTCGTAATCACAAGCACGGGAAACGAGGCGAAGAAGGCGGTGTTTCGGAAGCAAGGGTCGTCCTTCATCCTTAGTAAACCGATCTCACCAGCAATAATGGCGGACACGTTGCAGCGACTGGAGGTGTAGTCAATGGTCCTCGAAAAAGCCAACCTTTACAAGGCACTCACGCAAGCGGTGGCTGAATCTCTTGAATCACTCGCTTTCGTTGAAGCGATTCTGCTGGATGAAAAAACACCACTTTTGCCGGAAGAGCAGGCTCCGAAACCTCGAACGAGCGTAGCATGGGCACGTACACCGTTTATCAAACCTCTTGAAGGAGAGATTCTGTTGATCATGCCTCCGGAACTTGGACAGATGTTGACGGAAATCATATTCGGGGCCATGGGAGAGGAAAAGATCTCGGACGAAGTGATGCTCGACGCCATCGCCGAGACCTCCAACGTCGTCGCCGGAAGAGTGATGAACGGCTTGATCGGCAATCACACCGAGTTCGAGTTAGGATTGCCAATTCGAGGAATGGGTTCGAGCGACCAAGAGGTCCCCATGCCTCGAGGAACGCTTCACAAACTTGATTATACTATCGAAGGTTATACATTTACTGTCATCCTTGGTGCTAAAGGCTTTGAACAGGATCGCAATTCGAAGTAGCGGGAGTGACGCATGAAGATTCTTGTGGTTGATGATTCTGCGACGATGCGCCGCATCATTGAAAACAACCTGAAAACATCGGGTTTTGAAGACATTATCCAAGCGGGGAACGGCGTGGAAGCACTTGCGAACATGGCGGGTATCGATCTTGTTCTAACCGATTGGAATATGCCGGTGATGGACGGGTTGAGCCTGGTCAAGGAGATTCGCGGCAATCCGACATTCGCGAATATTCCGATCGTCATGATCACGACAGAAGGTGCAAAAGAAGAGGTCATCGAGGCACTGAAGGAAGGTGTGAACGACTATATCGTCAAACCGTTCACCAAGCAGGTGCTGCTGGAGAAAATTGAAAAAGTGACCCAAGGCTGAGCTTACAGCATCGGAGTTGTTTATGGATGTTCGATATATCAATCCTTTCATCAACGCAACGATCAATACGCTCGAAATGATGACGGGATTGACCCCTGAACCGAAAACACCCTACACCAAGGATAACTTCACAACCCAGGGAGATATCAGCGGTGTCATCGGTTTCGCGGAAAAAAACATCATCGGATCGGTGATTCTCAGTTTTCCCGAAGAAACCGCGATCATACTTTACAATGCAATGACTGGTGAAAACATCTTTCGCATCACCCGTGACGTTGAAGACAGCATCGGAGAATTGACGAACATCGTTGCCGGTGGCGCAAAAACCGTTCTCGCTGCCGAAGGCTTATCCTTCAACATCTCCATTCCATCCGTTATCGTAGGGAAGAGCCATACGATCACCAGCAAGGTCAACGCGCCCATTATCGTCATTCCATTCCAACTGGATCGAATGCGGTTTGTCATGGAAGTGACGATAAAGATTGAAGGGCAGTAGCACTCCCGCCGTAATCCATCTGAATACAGAAGCGCCGGGCATCCGATCGTAAGCCCGGCGCTTTTATATTGTCGCCGTTCATCGATGCAGTGTTTCCCAGCGATCAAGCACACGTTGAAGGTTCTGCACCGCACGTGCCGCGACTGCATCAAGGAATCGTTCCGCTTTGTCCCGGTCATAGTCCGGGAACCCTTCACCTTCATGTTCCAGGATGATCGGAAAGGGGCCGGGATAAGCGGCGATTGCCGGGTTCAGGATCCCCGCATCTTCTTTTTTCCACTGGCCATCAGGTGCGGCTTCCGGCCGGATGGCAAGAACGAGTCCCGTCTCCGCGGTGCCTGAATGTCCGCCGAGTGCTTCATATGCCCCCGGTTCATTCCCGGGAATCTCACGGAACCAGTCGTAGGAGAGGGCGAACGCCCCTCGTTTCCGGTGCAGCTCGAAGGCCGCGGCTTTGATGCTGTCGATGTTCCCCGAGTGACCGTTGATGAAAAGCAATTCCCTGAAACCGCTGTCCATAAGGCCCGTTCCAATTTCCACGAGCAGCCGGGTGTAGGTTTCGGGAGTCAAGGTGACCGACCCCGGATACCGGCTGAGCGTTCGCAACGTTCCATAGGCGACAGCGGGTGCGACGAGGGCGTTCAATGCCGGGGCGATGCGAAGAGCAAGTCCTTCCGGGATCAACGTGTCCGTTCCTACTCCCGCTGCGCCATGCGCCTCTGTCGCTCCGCAGGGAATCATCACCCGATGAATCCGTTTCGGAACAAGCTCCCCGATTTCACTCGTCAGCAGTTCTTCCAGCTTCCAGCTTCTTACCGAGCTACTCATCTTCCGTCTCCTTGGATACGGGATTTGGTCGATTCGACTGTGCAGCCAGCAACACCTTCTCCACCAGCCCGGGAAGCAGTCGCGTCGCATCCGCGAGCAGAAGGGGAGGTGAATCTCCACGGATCACGATGACGGCAGGGAGGGAACGAATCCCCAATCCCAGCAGGCGACCGCTCCGAAAGCCGATCTTCTTGACAGTGATATCCAGCCCCCAGTCCAGCGCCGCTGCTCGCCCTGCGTCCACATTGATCCCCGCAAAACAAAAGGAATGGGGAATCCCGCTGCTGAGAAAATACAAGTCGAGTTCGCGAAGGATGGAGGCTTCATCATCGCCGCCAACCTCATCCCAGAGAACAACAACACCCACCCTCTCGTCCGTCTGTCCTTTCGGTCTGCACGACCGTGGGACTGAGATTCGTTCAGTCGACGAGGCGTGTCGTTCTGCGTTTCGCAGGATCAGCTCCACTGACGATTTCTGATACTGCCGCCGGTACGCGTCCCACTGTTCTTCCGGATATTCCTGCGCCAGGTAGAGTTCTTTCGCACTGGTGAGTAGATCGTTGTTGCCGGTCAGCAGCCATCCTGTCAGCAATGTTCCGAGCGCTTCCGACGGATACTCCTCATCTCGAAGGATCGAAGAGAGCAGGAGGTAGGTGTCCGCGGATCCATCAAGATCCACTGCCCTCGCTGCTGCGGCTTCCTCTTCCATACGCTTTTCGGTTCCAAGCAAGAGGTGCGCGATCCTGAAATGGATCCTGCCTTCCGCACGCTGGACACGGTTTACCCAGCGCAGCCTGTCCCAGGGCTTGCGGGGATGTTTCCTCCATTTCTCCAGTTTAATGAGCTGAGCATGCAGGGATTCCATCGGGGTTTCATCCGCAATCAGAGAGTCCACCTCGGCTGCAAGTCGAGCGTCATTGGATTGAACGAGCAGCGTCATCAGGGGATCATCCCGGTCCCTTGCCGATGAAACCGGAGCCGACAACAGGATGGCGGAGAAGAGGAGCAGCGGGAAAAGAAAACGGAAACGCACCCATGTAGAATGCGGTGCCGGGATGTTGATGTTCGCGAACATAGGCGGAAAGTAGAACAGGCCGCTGCTCCAAGGCAAACGATTAGGGCTACAAGTTGGCACAAAAAACGGCATGCTTTGGGAAGCATGCCGTAAGCAAGGGCTCCTTTCGGATCGAAAGGAGTTGGCAGCGTGAGTCATTCGCTCAGCTGACAAGAAAATAATTGGCATATTCCGTGCCATCCGTATTAGTACTATATATACAAGGAGTTATAGTAAAACGAACGTCAAGAACAAGGGATCATTGGCGGAAAGATTTGCCTTTTCTCAGCAGGAGATTCCGATTTTCAGCTGTTCGAACACGGATTGATGTGCTTGGGAAGGATGAATGTCGTTCTTTCCCGTGGCATGCAATTTTCGTATGTTTTTTCGTTCATAGAGTTCACCATCTTCATGAAAAAAGAACCTTTGCGTTTCCACGGAGACGATACATGGAACATCAGCTCGAAGCATGGCTGAAAACCTATCGCGGGGAAGCTGCGATTTCGCCCGCGACCTGGGCGGAACTTCCCAAGGACTGCAAAAGAAAACTCGATAATTATGCTCGGGACGAGGCGGTTCGGCGCGCGGACGAGTTCGCTCGAGACGGCCATCTCGACCTCGATCGTCAGGATGCCATCCGTCAACTCGTTGATTCTATGGCGCAATGTTGGATGCTTCCGGGCGAGGAGGCACGTCGTATCGTGGAGGATTTCCTCGACGAATTGCCAGCCAACCCCGGATTTGAGTTTGACAAACTCTCGACGAGGACGTTTCGCCGCCGTGTGAACGGCACCTGGAAAGATCTCCTGGATAGTTTCGATTTGAAAAAGGAACCGAAAATCATCAGCATCGTCAGCAGGGAGCTGGATGTCGACAGGAGAAAAAATACGGACCGCACATCCTTCCTTGCAGCCTGGCGGGAAGCCTACGACCACTGGAGTCTGGCAGAGGCGAAAGATGCGGTAAATGAACTGATTGACCTTGTCAACGCAGGTGCAACCGGAGCAACGGAAGTTTCATTGCGAGAAATTCTCCCCCTGATCAAGCATCGCGGTGGCGCTTCATGGGCGAAAGCCCTCGAACTCGAACTGGAAGTTGGAGTGGAAGCAGCAGTTCGAGAAGACCTCATTCGCATGTTGAAACGGTATGCGTTGATCGTTCGCAGGGAGGGGGCGCTTGCGGAGCCCCCAAAGCCCAGAACGATCAGCGTTGATCTCGGGATTGAAGGGGAAAGCGTTGCTGCTCAGCACGCAACACTCCGCACGGAACCGGAGGTGGAACCATTGGTCAGCGTCGAGACTGAGCCGGAACCGGAAGAGCCAAAGACACCTGATGTTGAAGAAGAATCCGAGTCCTCTGAAGAGGACGCTGAAGTGGAGGCCCTCGAACCCGCGGAATCCATTTTTAACCAGCCGAGCGAAGAGGACAGGGAAGCTGCGGAGGAATTGTTCGGCAATGCCGAATCGGAAGTACAAGCAGTGGAAGAAATCCATCACGCGGTTGACGTTGTTGATGAGGATTCCGAACAAGTAGTTGAGGAAAAAGAATCAGCCGTTTCCCCTGTTGAAGCACAGGAGGTAGTGAGCCCTCCGAGCAAAGCTGCGATTCGAGTACCTGAGAAAGAGACTCCAGATGAGCATGAAGGAGCGCGGAAGAAGCGGTTGAAAGATGTCTTCTCGCCATCTCCTGTGCGTGATAAGAAAGACCGTTTTGCGGTGATTCGATCCGGTGAGTTTCGTGAGAGGGTAGTCCGGGAGATGTATAGCGGCGACGCGACTCTCCTTGATGTCTTCCTTGCCAAGCTGTCAGGCGCACCGGATTGGAACAGGGCGAAGCAGTTTATTGCGAATGAGTTTTTCCGATGCAAGGTCGATCTTCATTCTGAATTGGGAGAGGAGTTGTTTCTCAAATTGAAGGAGAATTTGAGTGAATGAACACCCAGAACCTTTCGTTGATCCCTCGATTGGAGATGTAGAAGAACTTCAAAAACGCGTGCGCTCAACCATCGAGGGAGTGACGGACCTTCCGACACTTCCAGGTGTGGTGATGAAGGTGGTCCAGCTCGCCGCGGACGAGAACGTGTCTGCGCGGCAGCTGAAGGAAGTTATTGTCACCGATCCTCCGCTGAGTGCGAAAGTCCTGAAAGCAGCGAATTCCGCTTTTTTCGCGAGGCGTGAAAAGACGGAAAACCTGGACCAGGCGATCGTCACAATCGGTCTGAACGAGCTGATCAATCTCTGTGTTTCCACTGGCATGATCGAGACGCTTGAGAGCTGGGAAGAGAAACAGCTTCATCGCGCCGACATCTGGAAGCATTCTCTGGCCACCGCCTTCCTGGCGAAGAGTCTCGGTCTGCGAAAGGATATGCAGCGGCCGGGATCTCCCGATCTGTTTCTCTGCGGGCTGCTGCACAACATCGGATGGATTGTCATCGATCAATTCTTCCGAAGTGAATTGAAAGCCCTGCTGAAAACAGCCGCCGAAGTGGGAGAGTGGCGTCTCGAATACGAACAGCGCTACCTCGGGTTGAACCACGCGGAAATCGGCGCCCTTTTCCTGAGGAAATGGGGATTACCCGATGCCATCGCACATGTGATCGAGTACCACCACACGCCTGACAACACGAAAGAACATGCTGCGGAAGCGGCGTTGATCGGACTCGCTGCGACCTTGTCTCCCTTCGAGTTTTTCCCCAACATCCATGTCAACACGATCAGCGATCACATCCCACACCTTTTGCAGCACACCGAGGGGGAAGCCGCCATACGAGAAATGCGGCAGCGGTATGAAGCAAACATTAAACAGGCGAAGGTGATGACGGAACGGATGATGTCCTGGCTGTAGGTCCTGTTGCCGGGAGACCCGGTCTGTCGTTTGCTTGACAAGATTCTCGATCGCCTCTATATTTGCCGTCCGCATTACTGTTGCGCCGGAGTGGTGGAATTGGTAGACGCGCTGGTTTCAGGGACCAGTGTCCTTCGGGACGTGAGGGTTCGAGTCCCTCCTTCGGCACCCGCAGCGCCTTTCCAGAGGATGGAATGGCGTTTTGTTCTTTTTGTAGTACCTCGAGAGTCATCACTCGCCAACTTCCCTTGTGTCAACCTTCAGACGGACATAGTTTACCGAACGTTTGAACAATTCATTCGAATGGTAGATATATGGCGAAAGAGGAACGCATTCAGGAACTGATCGATGCAGCGCGTGATCTATTCCTGCGTTTTGGTTACAAGAAGGCGACGCTTGACGATCTGGCGGACATCGTCGGGATGACGAAAAGTTCGCTTTACCACTATTTCAAAAGTAAAGAAGATCTGTTCAGGAAAGTCGCAACCGAGCTGTTTCACCGTGACCTGACATTGATGGAACAGACACTCGCGAATTCGACGACTGTCAACGAAGCACTCGTCAAACTGCAAAAACGAATGCGGGAACGGGTGGCCCAAGTCGATCCGAATGCGACCGAATTGATCGGCGAGATGAACAGCATCTATCCACTGGTCCGCAATTCCTATGAGAAAACTCATGCTCAGTTCATTGAACTCTTGAAGTCCCGGCTCGATCGAGCGGTCGAAGAAGGTGAATTGCGCCCATTAGAGACAAGGGAGTTCGCGATAATTCTGCTGATGCTGCTGAAGAATTCCCTTATTTTCCGCAGCAAAATGAAAGCGATGCACGAGATAGCGGTGAACTGGGAACACTATGTCGATGTTCTTCTTGCTCCTTACCGCCTGCGTCCAGTTTCAAGGTGATGACAAACTGTTAAACATTTACGATAAGGGTTGTGAGACGCACATGATGAGGATTCCTGCAAAGCGAAAATCACTGCCCATGATCGCGATCCTGTTCATGGGTACGTTCATCGCCGCACCACCGTTGATCGCCCAGGTTCCATCCGTCCAGGACACTCTCGTTCTCGATTGGAACGGCGCCTGGAAGATGGCGCTCGAACTCAACGAATCGCTTGCGATCGTCCGCAACAACGAAACGGCCGCCAGCCAGAAGGTGCGTGAAGCCTACTCGGCGGCGATGCCGACTGTGGCTTTCAACGGAACCTTCAATCACTATTTTCAAGTCCCCTCGACGATCCTGAATCTGCCTGCTGCGTTCAGTTCCACCGGCCAGCCGGTACGGCTTAAAGCTCAGTTCGGCAGTGAAAATAACGTCGCGGCGAACATCCAGCTCACCCAACCGCTATGGCTCGCGGGCAAGGTTGGATTCGGACTGAAGGCGGCGAAAGCCTACAGGGAACTGAACACTTACCAGGTGAAACTGGCACGCGATGATCTCCGCGTTCAACTGATGCAGACCTACTATGGCGCGATTCTGGCGAACCGTGGACTGGCTGTCGCCCGGGAAAGTCTGAAACAGGCGACGGATCATTCCGCTCAGGTTCAGCAGATGTACGACCAGGGAGTGGCGAGCGAATACGACCTGATCCGCGCCAAGGTTGCTGTCAGCAACCTGAAACCGAACGTAAGCCAGGCGGAAGCCAACCGTGATCTGGTCCGCAAGGCGCTGAAGAACCTGCTGGGCCTGGATGTCGATCGTCCGATCAGGCTCACCGACAATCTCGAGGAGGCGATCGCACCGCCAACACTCGACTACGAGGACGCTTCTGCGACAGCCTTGAACCAGCGTGTCGAATTGCGGCAACTGGACCTTCAGCAGCGCCTCTACGAAATCGAATACAAAGTGAACAAACGGAACGTTCTGTGGCCGAATCTGCTCGCTGGGCTTCGCTGGGAAACGTCAGCCCAAGCGTCGAACCTGAAGCTTGGGAAATACGAATTTCTCGGAGGATACGGCGGCCAGGTCATCCTGCAGATCCCGCTTTTCGACGGTTTCTCCAGCCACTGGAAAGCGCAGCAATCGAAAGTGAACATACGAAATACACGTTTGCAGCGAACCCAGCTCGAGCGTGGCATCCGTCTGCAAGTTTTTGAAGCGTTAAGAACATACCAGAGTTCCGCGGAAGAGCTGAGCGCCGCGAAAGAGAGCCTGATCCAGGCGGAAAAAGGATATGCCATTGCGGAAACACGCTACCGGAGTGGAGTGGGTACCCAACTCGAGGCGCTCGACGCGCAATTGCAGTTGAACGTCAGCCGGGTCAATCTCCTGCAGGCTCAGTACAACCTGCTGATCGCCCGTGCGAATTTCGACCGTGCAAGCGGATCAACGTTTGTGGACAACGACAGTGACAGGGAATTGCGATGAAGAAGATTATCGGCATTGTCATCGGAGTGGTGATCGTCCTCTTTCTGGTTCTTGGGATCGCCCGCACCCGCCAGAAGGAAGAAGTGAAAAGCATTGCCAAGATTCAGCAGGCTGAAGGGATTCCTGTGTTCGCGATGACCGTGGAACCCGGAAATGTCAAGAAAGTGCAGACCTACTACGGCACCGTTCGCTCCAAGGACCAGGCGCTGGTTGCCTCAAAACTGATGGAACGCATCGAGAAGATTTATGTGCATGAGGGGGATCGTGTTCAAAAGGGCGACAAGCTCGTCCGTTTTGACGCTTCCCACAGCGCCGCCATGGTCGCACAGGCGAAGCTTCAATACCAGAATGCGATGCGCGACTACCAGCGGATGAAGAAACTGCTCGAGGACGGCGCGATCAGCCAGCAGACCTTCGACCAGGTGAATCTCGGCTACGAGGTCGCAAAAGAGAATTATGAAACGGCCCAGAGCAGCGTGGAGGTGACCGCTCCGTTGAGCGGCATCGTCGCCCGTGTCAACTTCGCGGAAGGCGCGTTGGCGAACCCCGGCGACATCCTCGTTCAGATTGTCAATGACAACGCCTACGAGGTGCAGTTCGACGCCACGCAGGAGGACCGGGTGATGCTGAAACCGGGCCTGCAAGCCATTGTCCGTACCAAAGAAGGCAAGGGAATCATGGGACACCTGGCGAAGGTATCCTTTGCCACCGCGGAAGAGACACGGCTTTTCACCGCGTACGTGGACATCCCAGGATCCGGGGATGTGTACCCCGGTGTTCTGGCAGCGGTGGATGTCGTGATCAGCGAACGAAAGGATGTGATCGCCGTCCCGATCGAGGCTCTACTTAGCAGAGGCAAGGGTCCCGAGCTGATTGTCATCGTGAACGGCATTGCGAATGTCCGCCCGGTGAAACTCGGCCTCGCGGGTAGCGCGAACGTGGAGATCCTTGATGGATTGAAGGCTGGGGAGACGATTGCGACCTACGGCCACGCATCCGTGGAACAGGGTCAGAAGGTCAGGATCATCCAGGAAGAGAAGACGGCAAACAACGGCTGACAGCCGATGTGACGAGGACAACAAACGATGTTCCTATCCGATATATCGATCAAACGGCCCGTGCTGATGACGATGGTGGTTTTCGTTTTCGTCGTCGTCGGCCTCTTCTGCGTGGCCCAGATTGGGATCGACCTGTTCCCACGGATTGATTTTCCCTTCATCTCCATAGTAACTGTCTATCCGGGAGCGGGCCCAGAGGAAATCGAGACCCTGATCAACAAACCGCTAGAAGAAGAGGTCTCCTCGATCAGCGGCGTCAAAAACACTAATTCGATCGCTCAGGAGGGTGTGTCGGTTGTCCTTATCGAGTTGCAGCTCGGTGAGGATGTGAACATCGCTGCAATCGACGTCAAGGACAAGATCAGCGCGATCAGGATGAATCTGCCGACCGACATTCAGGAACCGGTCGTCCAGAAATTTGAAATGGGCGCCATGGCGATCATCAGCCTGACTGTCTCCGGTGACCGTCCTATCGAGGATCTCTACCAGTTGGTGGACAAGACGATCAAACCGGAGATGCTCCGCATCAGCGGTTTGGCGAACGTCGAGATCGTTGGCGCCAAGGAACGCGAGATCCAGGTGATCCTGTCGACTCAGTTGATGAAGGCGTACGGCCTGAGTCCACTGCAGGTTGTGGGCGCCCTCGCCGCTGAAAACCTGACACTGCCGGCTGGTCGTATCGAACGGGGGAGAAGTGAGTACACGCTCCGTCTCGCTGGCGAGTTCGCGGACGTCGATGCGATTCGAGCGACACGGATCTCGACGCCATCCGGCCCGATCCGCCTTGACAGGATTGCGGAGGTGAAAGACGATTTTGCCGAGATGCGTGAACTCGCCAGGTTCAATTCCAAGCCGTCCATCGGCATGGACCTTGTGAAACAGACCGATGCAAACACCGTCCAGGTGGCAAATGGCGTTTATCGCGCTCTTGACAAAATCCGCCCGCTGCTGCCGCCCGGGGTATCAGTGGATATCGCTTCGGACCGCAGCCAGTTTATTCGGAATTCCGTGTCGGACGTACTCGGCAACCTGCTGCTGGGCATTCTCTTTACGGCGATCGTGCTGTTCCTGTTCCTGCACAACTGGCGCAGCACCCTGATCGCCGCAGTGGCGATGCCGATCTCCATCATCTCGACGTTCACCCTGCTCGTCGCGGCGGACTTCACCTTGAACATGATGTCTTTGATGGGATTGGCGATTTCGGTGGGCATTCTCGTTGTCAACGCCATCGTCGTTCTCGAGAACATCGAACGGCTCGAAAAAGAGGGAATGAGCCAAAAGGAAGCCGCCGCGAAAGGCACGACGGAAATTGCCGTGGCGGTTGCCGCGGCGACCTTGACGAACATCGTGGTGTTCACCCCGATGGCCTTCATGCAGGGAATGATCGGTCCGATCTTCCGCCAGTTCGGGTTGACCGTGGCCTTCGCCACCATCTTCAGCCTGCTGATCAGCTATACCCTGACACCGATGATGGCCAGCCGCCCGCTTCGAAAGGGCATGTACATCGTGGTTGGCGGTGTGATGATCGTCGCCGTCTGGGCGTTCCTCAGCCTTACCACAACGATCATCACCACCGTCGTTGTTCTGTTCACGCTCATGGCTCAGCGGCTTGGGTGGGCTGACCGGTTCGCCGCCTGGTGGGACAAGTGGTATGGCGAACTGGAGCATGACTACCGAATCGGTCTGCGCTGGACGTTGGACCACCGGAAAATCGTGTTTGCCGCCATAACGGCGCTGTTCCTCTTTGGACTGGTGCTCTTCGGTTTCATCGGAAGCGAATTTTTCCCTTCCTACGATGAACGTTATTTCTCCGCATCTGTGGAGATGCCGGCTGGATCGCGCATCGAAGAGACGAATCGCGTGCTCTACCACATCGAAGAAGTGGTGGCGAAGTACCCCGAAGTGAACACCATCTACACGTCTCTCGGGTTGAGCAGCTCCGGCGGTCTGGGGGGCGCCCAGGGTGTCCAATATGGCACGGTACTGGTCGCCTTGAAGCCCGTGGAAGAAGGAAACTACCCACCGACAAGCGAGGTGGTGAAGGATCTACGCACGAAACTCGCTGACATCCCGGCTGCCCAGATCGTTGTGGCTGAGGCGACCCAGTTCGGTGGTCGCGGCGGTGCAGACCTTCAGATCGAGTTGCAGGGCGAGAATATGAACGAACTCGCCGCCGCTTCGGACAGCGCGATTGAGATCATTCGTGGAACGGGCAACGCCGTCGATGTTCGCAGCGACTGGGTTGTCGGCAAACCGGAAGTTGTCGTCAAACCGGACCGCATCCGGATGTCCGACCGTGGCATCAACGTGCAGAGTGTGGCCATGACCCTTCGCACCCTCTTCGAGGGTACCATAGCCACTCACTACCGCGAGGAAGGTGACGAGTACGACGTCCGTGTTCAACTACAGGAGGAAGACCGCAACCGGATCGACCGGGTGGGAGACCTGCTGATTGCGACATCGACCGGATTCGTGCCATTGAAGGACATCGCCGACATCGAATACGGTACGGGACCGACGCAGGTGACACGCAAGAACAAACGGAGAATGGTCACGATTTCCGCGAACGTAGTCAACGTGACCATTGGCGAAGTACAGCAGGAGATTGCCCGAGCGCTCGAACTCCCGCAGACACCGCCATCTCAGATCATGAAGGACATCTTTACCGGCAAGAGCAGCGCGGCGCCGAAACCCAGTCCCCGCCTGCCAAAAGGTGTGACAGTGTTTTTCGGTGGGCAGTCGGAGAGGATGTCGGAGTCGTTCTCGAGTCTGCTGCAGGCGCTGGTTCTCGCCATTATCCTGACCTATATGCTGCTTGCGGCAATCCTCGAGAGCTACCGGTTCCCGTTGATCATCATGATGACGCTGCCGCTCGCACTGATCGGAGTCTCGATGAGCCTGGTGATTACGGGAAAATCCATCTCGATCATCGCAATGATGTCGATCATCATGCTCGTTGGAATTGTCGTGAACAACGGCATCCTGCTGATCGACTACACACAGTTGCTGCGGAGTAAGGGCAAGGGATTGAAAGACGCAATCCTGACCGCCTGTCCAATACGCCTGCGGCCGATCATCATGTCCACCCTGGCCACCTCGCTCGGAATGCTACCGCTGGCGCTCGGTCTCGGCGCCGGTGGCGAAATTCGAGCCCCGATGGCGATTGTCGCTATCGGAGGCCTGGTTGTGTCGACGGCGTTGACGCTCTTCCTGATTCCCGTCATGCTCGCCGCCATGGAAGCGAAGGGAGAGGAGAAACGGCTGCAACGCGGTGAAATCACGTTGTAACAACAGTTACTTAAACAGAACCCCCGGCTTCCATCGTCGGGGGTTCTGTATTTCAATATTGGACGGCGACTTCTGTCATGAACGCCGTGCCTTGCGTGAACGGGCCACACCACTTCCTTTTTTTCCGGTTCCCTCCCTGGGAGCCGGGTAGGTTTCCGCGTGCCACCACGTGTACAGGAAAAGCAGCACCCCCGGGATATATCCGAGCAGGAACACTCCCCAGTGGAAACGATCCGGTACGCCCTCCGTAAACGCCATCCTGAAATCAAGGATGAACGAGACGATGATGATAGCGCCAAACGCTATTTCGAGCGCCCAGAACAGACCCATCGGGTTCAACGGCCGGCGGCGATCCTCCTGCACGACGATCAGGATACCCGCTCCGATCATCGCCAGCGACACGAGCACCGGCGCGATCACCGGGCCTACCCAGGGCAGAGGAATCAGAAACAGCAGATCCCATGTGAGCAGCGATTCAGGCCATCCAAGCGATATTTTCAGTCCTACGTAATACACAATGTCCCAGAGCCCGAAGGAGAGCAGGAGGCAGGCGAACCGCTCCAGCGGTCGCCGCCCCGCCAGCACTCCCACAGTCACCAGCATTACAATCGTTGCCACCTCGCGCACCAGCTCGATCACCCCCACATTCCACGGAATCACTTTCAGCGGGAATGCGAAGCCTTCAGGGTAGAAGAGGAGCCGCATATAGACGACCACGGCTGCCTCGAGCCAGCCCATCGCCACCGCGAACAGGGCAACCCACAGCAGCCGTTTTTTCGTCTCCTGCTTCAGGTCCCGCAGGATCGTTGTCAGCGCTTTCATAGCACTCAAGATAGGGCTTCCGAGAGGATTTCCAACCGTCATCTCTACTGGACAACTGCACAAATGTTCAGTATCTTGTCAGCATGAAGAGCACCCATGTCGTATTGCGGATTCCTGGCTTTTACGCCAGCCTGGAAAAGGAGTTCCATCCAGCGATTGCCACCCGTCCGGTCGTCGTGTGCGCGGGAATCGGGCTTCGTGCGGTTGTCCTCTCCGGATGCCCTCTCGCGCTGCGAGCAGGTGTGCGTCCCGGCATGCGCCTCGCGGACATCCAGATTCCCGATCTCGAGATTATCCCCGCTTCGGCGGGAAAATATACGGATGGCACCAATCGCGTTCTGCGTGCGCTCAGTGAAGAATTGCCGGAAGTACGGGTTCTCCGCCCCGGGATTTTCGCAGCGCTGTGGGAGGGAGGCGTCCATTATCTCCCACACGCGCTGAAAGCAGCTCGCCTGCGTGTGGCAACTTCTGGATTTACAGGCTCATGGGGAGTCGCCTCGGAGCTCGCCTGCGCGGAGATTGCCGCACTGTACGCCCGCGAAGGAGAGACGAGAACTGTGCCGCCGGGCGAGGAGCGGGAGTTTCTCGATCCACTCCCACTCACTCTGCTGCCGGATCTTGGCCCGCGCCATCGAAGCACCCTGCAGGAGATGGGAGTACACACCTTCGGAGACCTCGCCAGGCTCCCGAAAACCGCGCTGCATCGCCTGTTCGGACCGGAAGGCCCACTCGTTCGCGAAATCGCCCTGAGTGGACATCGGCCGTCCCTGCGCCGTCAATGGCGGGGACTGCGCCGTCTTGGAGAAGACGCGGAGGATCCGGCGGTGCTCCACGCGGCGGTCGCGGATCTGACAGCGGACGGCGTTGGCGAGATTTACGCGTCGGGACACCGCCCCGGCACGCTGCTGCTCACCCTCATCTACGCTGATCGCCGGCGAACGACAGGCTCCATCCGTCCCGAGGGATTGCAGCACGAAGGACACTGGCAGGCTGTGGCACACCGTCTCGCCTCGGAACTTTGGAAGCGGAGGGTGCGCATCGGAGAAGTCCGTATGACCATCCTCTATGGGCGTCCCGAAACCCACCAGTTGGCGCTGTTTGTCCCGGAATACCAGCAGGAGCGGGACCATCTGCTGACCGTTGCCGTGCGGCGAATCCGTCAGCGCCTCGGCGGAATGGCGGTGCGTTTCGCCTCGTCGATGCAGCCGCGAGAACATCCCATCCCCAGCGAGAGCGAAACGTGAAACGGCGGCGAACACAGGGCACGCCCCCGATGCTTCACGTGCAGACACCCTACTCGTTTTATGAAGGAGTGGGACGCATTGAGCAGGTGGTGGAGGTTGCGCGGTCCCAGAACTCGCAGACGATCGCCTTCACGGACCGCAACCGTGTCAGCGGGCTTGTGCGGGGATACAAAACGGCGCGCGAGGCCGGGTTGCGACCGATCCTCGGCCTGCTGCTTGATGAACCCGGCAAACCGGATCGATACGCACTCCTCTGGGCGCGGAACCTGAACGGGTATGGGGATCTCTGCCGTCTCGCCACCAGCCGTCAGCTTGAACCGGAATTTCATCTCGTCGATGCGATCTCGTCCGTGGGGCAGGGGACTATCGTGGCGGTCGCGGATTGTGATCTGCTCGAAACGCTGCGGGACCGGCTCGCTCCGGGAACCTTTTTCGCAAATCTTCGCGCGTTTTCGACTCGCCAGCAGCGTATCCGCGCATTGAAGACCTACGATCACGCCCGCGCCCTGGGCATTCCGGTCGTTGCCACCTCGCCGATCACCAGCGCAACGGTGGAACAGGCGTCACTCGCACGGCTGCTGCGTGCGATTGGGGAGCGCAGAGTCCTCCAACAGGGAAAGGACGATCCCGTCTATTCGCTGGACGATCCGGATATTGTGCAACGCTGTTTCCGAAATGTTCCGGACGCGCTGGACAACGCCCACCTGATCGCCCGGGAGTGCGATGTGGACCTGCGCCTCGGCGAATTGAAATTCCCCGCGCCACTGCTGCCGGAGGGAACCGATCCCTTTGCCGAACTGCGCCACCGTTCCGAAGAGGGACTCCGAAGGCGCTATGGACCCGTACCGCCCGAACCCGCCCGCGAACGCCTCGCCTACGAACTGGGAGTGATCGCACACCTTGGATTTGCCGGGTACATGCTCGTCGTTCACGACATCGCACGGGATGCCTGGGGAAAGGGGATCCGGACGCTCGGACGGGGGTCTTCTGCGAACAGCCTCGTCTGCTATTGTCTCGGCTTAACAGACATCTGTCCCCTGAAATACGACCTTTACTTCGAGCGTTTTCTGAACCCGGAACGGAGCAGTCCCCCCGACATCGACCTGGATTTCTCCTGGCGCGACCGTGACAGTATCCTGCACAATGTGTACGACACCTACGGCCATGACAGCGTCGCCATGATCGCCACAACCGTCACCTTCCGGGCCCGTGCGGCATTTCATGAGGCAGCCCTCGCGCACGGTTTGCCGGAGGAGGAAATCTCGCGGATCACCAAACGCATTCCCTCGTTTTCACACGTTGAACGGCTGGAGGACCTGCCCGGCGAGGTGCCCGCCTGTCGTGAGCTTCCGCTCGACCGGGAACCATGGACGTCCATCGCACGGGAAGCGAACGGCCTTCTCGGTCTGCCAAGACACCTCTCCATCCACGCCGGCGGGATTGTGATCACCCCCGGTCCGCTCACCGAATGGACTGCCCTCGAGCGGGCATCCAAGGGGTATGTGATCACCCAATATGACATGTATCCTGTTGAAGATCTTGGACTTGTCAAGATCGACCTGCTGAGCCAGCGCTCCCTGGGCGTGCTCAAGGATACGGTGGAGATGGTCGAGCGGAACACCGGCGAAAAACCTCCCGTGAGCGACGTTGAGGATATTTTCCTCGATCCGGCGACACGGTCACTGCTCCGGGAAGGGCGCTCCATGGGCTGTTTCTATGTGGAATCGCCCGGGATGATCTCGCTGCTTCGAAAACTCGACTGCGACCATTTCGAACTGCTTGTCGCCGCCAGTTCGGTGATCCGGCCTGGCGTCAGCGAATCGGGGATGATGCAGCAGTACATCGAGCGTGTCCGTGATCCTTCCAAAGCGGAATATCTGCACCCGAGGATGCGAACTCTACTTGCCGAAACACATGGTGTGATGATCTACCAGGAAGACGTGATCAAGGTCGCCCACCACGTCGCCGGACTTTCCCTGGGGCGTGCCGACCTGCTGCGGCGGGCGATGAGCGGAAAACATCGAAGCCTCGATGGCATGATCAAACTGAAGGATGAATTCATCGAGGGGTGCGGGAAAAATGGCGTCGAACCTGAGATTGCGCGGGAGATCTGGCGACAGATCGCCTCCTTTGCCGGGTATTCGTTCTGCAAGGCGCACAGCGCTTCGTTTGCGGTCCTTTCGATGCAGATAGCTTACCTGAAAGCCCACCATCCGGCGGAATTCTGGGCGTCCGTGCTGGCAAACGGCGGCGGCTTCTACAGCCAGGCGGCGTACGTGGAGCAGGCAAAACGGGAGGGAGTGCGCGTTCTGCTGCCCGACATCAACGAGAGCGGTCCGGAACCCTGCGGCAGGAGCGACGCCATCCGTATCGGTTTTGCCAGCATCGGCGCCCTGCGGGAGAACACCGTCGAGCAACTGCTGGACGAACGAAATAGGAATGGAACCTTCAGTAGTCTCGGTGATTTCGTGCGGCGTCTTCACCCTGCGATTGATGAGGTGGAGGCGCTGATTTCATGTGGAACATTCGATTCCTTTGACATCAACCGCCCGACCCTGCTGCGAAACCTGCGGGCTGGATTCAACGCCTACCTCGCCGGGCCCGGTCCTCTCGCCGTGGACACCGAGGATCCCTTCGCCGACCTCCCTCCAGCGAAAGACTGGAGCGAGGAAGAGAAATATCTCGCGGAACGGCGCATTCTCGGGTTTTCTCCGGGGACACACCCCCTGGCACTGCTCGACCTTCCCACGGACAATACTGTTTCAGCGCGGGACATGGAGCGTCACGAGGGACGGAGGGTGCACATGGTCGGCTGGGCTTACACTCACAAACGAATTACAACGCGCTCGAAGCGGGAGACCATGGAATTCATCTCGATGGAGGATCTCACCGGAACGTTTGAAGTCACTGTGTTTCCAAAGACCTACAGACGTTTCGCACCGATTCTGCACGGCAATGGACCCTTCCGTATCTCCGGTCATGTCGAACGTGAACACGGCGTCTGCATGCTGACCGCCGATACCATCGAACGATTGCCGACGATTGCCCTGCGTGTGGGGTGATGCACACGGAACGACCCAACCGATCATGCGTAACAAAGGTAAACACCGGAACCGGGGAAGGATTGCAACAGAACGGTCGGCGTTGCGGATACCCTTGGAAGGGGTCTATATTCACCCACTTGCAACGTGAAAAGTGCGAAACACGGGATGGTATCATGAAGAAAAATATCGTCGTCACTGTACTCATTCTGCTGGCAGCGCTTGTGATGATGACCGGACAGGTTCTCGCTCAAACACCGGTAATCGAGAAGAACATGACGCGACTTGCAGAACTCCGCGCGCAGATGGGCAGTGCTTCGCCGGATCAATACGAACAACTGAAAGCGGAGTACGACAAGCTCAGCACCGAGACAGAAGCGCTTGTCAAGGAGTACAACGCCGATAAGGAATCCAAAGCACGCTCCGTGTCGTTGTACAACCAGGGAAACGATGCCCTTCGCAGACGCCGTTACAGCGAAGCAGTTAATTACTTTAAGCAGTCCATTCAACTGAATGGAATGGAACCGCGCACGCACTACTCCCTCGGGATGGCGTTGCAGTATGAAAAGAAGTATGATGAAGCACTCGGCTCGTTCGACAGGGCTACAAGAATCGACCCCAGCTACATCAAGGCTTACTATGCCCAGGGTGTTCTACTCAGCCGGATGGGTCGTCTCGATGAAGCTCTCAAGAAGTATCGTGACGCCATTTCGGTGCAGAACGCCGATCCGAAGGATCTGGGGGAGGTATACGCGGGCATGGGGCTCGTACATTTCCGTCAGAAGAAATATGACGATGCCATCCGCGCTTACGAAAAGGCCGTGGAAATGGATGCAAGTTCGGCGGATGCCTGGTACAACCTCGGCAAAGCCTACGCCGAGAAGAAGGATTTCAACTCTGCCGTCAACGCAACCCAAAAGGCCGTCGAACTCGAACCGCGCAACCATAAGTACCTGACCGCACTCGCTGAAAAATACAACCGTCTCGGCAAATACAGCGAGGCGACGACCGCCGCCCAGGCAGCCACCGGCATTAATTCAAACTACGCGGCAGCATGGTTTGAATTGGGCTGGGCACTGGAAAACCTTGGCAAGAAAGATCAGGCAATCACGGCTTACGAAAAGGCGTTGAATGACCGTGCCTACCGCCAGTCCGCCGAGTACCAGATCAAGCTTCTAAAGGGCGAATTCTGATTTGGATTAAAGATCATTCAGCGCCGGTTCCGGTTATAGGGACCGGCGTTTTTTACACCCAGGGTGCATCATGTCTCAATCTGAACGGAACAGATCCCGATCACTGGAGCTATCCTTCGTCGTTGCCGCACTGGTTGCCCGGCGCAACGATCTTGTGCGCGAATCCATCGAAACGCTCCGCGCTCAAGGCGTCAGCCGGGAAGCCGTGCGCGAAATGATCCTCCAGAGTTACCTCCATGATGGATATGCAACCGCGCTGGAGGGAATGACCTTCCTTGCGGAAGTCTGGCCCGGCGACCCTGACCCCGTGGATGATCCAAACTGCGACAATTACAAGGTGTGGCGTGATCGGGGGGAAAAGCTTTTTCGTGAGGTTTACGGTGACGTTGCCGATCGTGCCAGGAGCAACATCGCGGAAATCAGTCCGGAACTGGCCGAATGGATGGTCGTTGAGGGGTACGGCAAGGTACTCAGTCGTGGAATTCTTGATACTCCGACCCGTGAACTCGGCACCGTCGCGGTGCTCATCATGAAACGGCGTTCAAAACAGTTGTTCAGCCATCTGCGTGGAGCGCTGAGAGTGGGTGTTTCGCTGGACGAGTTGAACCTGCTGCTGGACCGGATCGCAGCGGAATTGAATGCCACCGATGCCGCGCGGGAAGCCAGGGAGCTGCTCGATCAAGTCGCGTGAACACTGCCAATATTATGCCTATATGGCAGAATTCTGACAGCACGGCGGGTGTTGCGGAGCTACAGTGTCTTATCAATCCCCGTGAATCTCAATCCCCGCTTTCTTCATGTCCGTTGAAAGTCCCGAAGATCCTTTTCAGGATAATCTTGTAAGTGCAAAAATAATCAAATAATTATAATGTCAGTTTCGTTTCTGGAAAATCTGCCCACGCGAGGCATTTCGCCGTTCCTGAAGACAATTTGCAACGGCTTGAGGTGGCACAGCTGTTGCATACCTTACTTCCGATAAATGTTGCTAATGCCGGCAATCAAGGCGAAACATTCAGAAAACATGAACCATAAACAGGATGTATCATGAGCAAGATCATTGGCATTGACCTCGGAACCACAAATTCCGTTGTATCGGTGATGGAAGGTGGCGAGCCTGTCGTTATTCAGAATGCCGAAGGCTCGCGCACAACGCCGTCGGTCGTCGCCTTCGCGAAATCCGGCGAACGTCTTATCGGTGCACCCGCGAAACGCCAGGCAATCACCAATCCTGAAAACACGGTGTATTCAATCAAGCGTTTCATGGGCCGCCGCAAGGACGAAGTGGGCACGGAGATCACTGAAGTGCCTTACAGGGTTTCTGCGAACAAGAACGGCCTTGCCCAGGTGGAAATCGGCGACAAGACCTACACACCACCGGAAATTTCCGCGATGATCCTCCAGAAACTGAGACAGGCGGCAGAGGATTATCTGGGCGAGAAGGTGGACCGTGCGGTGATCACCGTTCCGGCCTACTTCAACGACTCGCAGCGTCAAGCGACCAAGGACGCCGGTGAGATCGCCGGGCTGAAGGTGGAGCGGATCATCAACGAACCGACAGCCGCGTCTCTCGCTTACGGCCTCGATAAAAAGAAAGACGAGAAGATCGCCGTGTTCGACCTCGGCGGTGGAACATTCGACATCTCGATCCTCGACATCGGCGATGGCGTCTTCGAAGTCAAATCGACGAACGGCGACACACATCTCGGCGGTGACGATTTCGATCAGCGAATCATAGACTGGTTGGCTGAGGAGTTCAAGAAAGACAACGGCATCGACCTGAAAAGGGATAAGATGGCTCTGCAGCGGTTGAAAGAGGCCGCTGAAAAGGCAAAAATCGAGCTCTCGTCATCGACACAGACCCAGATCAACCTGCCTTTCATCACGGCGAACCAGGATGGCCCGGTGCACCTCGACATGACCTTGAGCCGTGCCAAACTCGAATCCCTCGTCGCGGACCTGATCGAACGCAGCATCGATCCGTGCAAGCGTGCGTTGAAAGACGCGAAACTCTCGATCAAGGACATCGACGAAGTGATTCTCGTAGGTGGTTCCACCCGTATTCCCGCGATCCAGGAAGAGGTCGAGAAGTTCTTCCAGCGGAAACCTCACAAGGGCGTCAATCCGGACGAGGTGGTCGCGGTCGGGGCTGCGATTCAGGGCGGTATTCTCGCCGGCGACGTTCAGGACGTGGTCCTGCTCGATGTCACTCCGCTTTCTCTCGGCATCGAGACCCTGGGGGGGGTTATGACCCGTCTGATCGAGGCGAATACAACAATTCCGTCGAAGAAGACCGAAATATTCAGCACCGCCGCCGATAGCCAGACCACGGTGGACATCCACGTCCTCCAGGGCGAGCGTCCGATGGCAGCCGACAATAAAACGATCGGACGTTTCCAGTTGACAGGGATTCCACCCGCACCGCGTGGCATCCCGCAGATTGAAGTCAGCTTCGACATCGATGCCAACGGTATCCTTTCGGTGGGCGCCAAGGACAAGGCAACGAACAAAGAGCAGTCAATCAAAATCGAGGCGTCATCCGGTCTCTCAAAGGGCGACGTTGAAAAGATGAGGGAAGAGGCGAAAAAACACGCCAGCGAAGACAAACATCGCCGTGAAGAGGTTGACACGCGCAACGAGGCGGACGCCCGTGCCCATCAGTCCCGCAAACAGCTCGAGGAACTGAAGGATCAGATCCGGGAAGAGGATCGGAAGGCTATCGAGGAGAAGATCGAGAAGATCGAGCAGGTTCTGAAAAGCGGCACCAGCGCCGAGATCAAAGCCGCCAACGAAGATCTGACCAAAACCTGGTCTGATGTGTCAACACGGCTGTACCAGCAGGCTGGTGCTCAGGCCGGTGCCGAAAGCGCAACCGACGACTCAGGTAAGAAAAAGGACGAACCTGACGTCGAAACAGCCGACTACGAAGTCGTGGACGAGGATGACGACAAGAAGTGATCCTCGCAGACCACTCAATTGAACGATCAAGCCCGCTGTCTGACAGACAACGGGCTTTTTTGTGAATAGACTTAAGGGGACACACTACTTAATTCATTTCCAATGACTTAACAAATTGTTTATTATCGATATAGAATAGAATTAAGTAATGTGTCCCCTTAATTCACACCGATAATGTCAACCCTGCGGCTCTTCGCTTGGCTGTTCCGTCGGACCCGCAAGCACCTTTTCAGCAATCCGTCTGCCGAGTTCCGCGCAGGCCTCCAGGTCGTCGGGTCCCGGGACATACTGCACTTTCAGCGGATCCTCGAACAGTTCGATGCCCATCGTTTCAAGCTCCTCCGCCAGTTTCTTGTGTACCGCAGGACTCCAGCCGAAGGAACCGAAAGCGACCCCCGGAATGGTGGGTTTTGACGGGCGCAATCCCTTGACATAGGTAAGGGCATCAGCGATGGTGGGGAAGATGCCTCCGTTCAAGCTGGGGCTGCCGACGATGAAGGCCGAGGCTTCCAGCAATTCCGTCGCCACATCGGTGCGGTGCGACTTGCTCAACGGCAACACCTTCACCGACATCCCAGCCTGTCCCAGTCCTTCCGCAATCGCCCGTCCCATTTTCGCCGTGGACCCCCACATGGTGTCGAAGAGGACCACCGCTTTCTTGCCGTGAGGTGTCCCGGAAGCCCAACGGTCGTACCAGTCGAGGACGGTATCCAGATCCCGCCGCCACAGCGGACCGTGATCGGGAGCGATGATCCCAATCGGACGGCCGAAACCGCGCAGCTTCTTCATCACACCCTGGACCGCTTTCGAGGTCGGCCACAGGATGTTCGCGTAGTATTTAGCGGTTTCAAGGCGAATCAGGGCTGGATCGAGTTCATCCGCCCATCTCTCCGTGGAGGCGACGTGCATTCCGAAGGCGTCATTGCTGAAAAGGATCCCGCCTTCGAGATCGAAATAGGTGAACATGCTGTCCGGCCAATGCACCATCGTGGACATGATGAAGGTGAGCGTCGCCTGACCGATGGAAAGCTGCTGGCCCTCGACGACCGCCTGCAGTTCAAAATCCGGGTTGAGGTGCCGTTTCAGGGCGTCCACTCCCTTCGCGGATGCGTAAACCGCCTCCGGCTGGATCTCACGATAGGTGGAGATCAGCGCTCCGCTGTGATCCATCTCCGAATGGTTCGAAACGATGATGTCGATCTCCCCGGGATCGATGACGGAACGGATTCGACTCATCATTTCGTCGTAGAAGGGGGCTTTGACCGTGTCGATCAGCACGTTTTTCTCGTCCAGAACGAGAAAAGCGTTGTAGGTGGTGCCCTGCGGAGTTGCGTATCCGTGAAAATCCGCCAATTCCCAATCGACCCCACCAACCCAATACACGTTTTCAGCGACTTTTCTGGCTTGGAATTCTGCTTTCATGGTTCTGTTTGACCTTGCAAGTTTCTGGTTCCGCGATTCAGCAATAGTGAGTAAGATACAACGGGGAACGATGCTACCGTTGCACCCGGGGAAATCGCCCCGAGAGCGTTGGCTGCTCCGTCAATTATCTTTCCAGAATACACGCTATCGACAAGACCCCTCCGTACACTATCTTTCCGCACGGACAGCACCCGAGAGATTACTTGAAGAGGAGTATGTAACCATGCCTGGTAAACAGGGATACCCAATAACTGCCAAGATGTGCATGACAAAGGATGTCGGTACCCACGGCAACCTATTTGGTGGCATCATGATGTCCTGGATGGACGAGTCAGCCGCTATTTTCACCCGCGAGTACACCGGTGAATCCCACGTTGTTACCGTTCGCTTCAGCGAGATCGTGTTCAAACATCCGGTAAAAGTCGGTCAGATTGTTCGGTTTTTCGCCACCAAACCGAAACTGGGAAAATCCAGCATTACCTTTGATATTTCAGGTATAGTTGACGCGACAACAGTCGTCCATACAACCTGTACCTTCGTTGCGTTGGATGAAAAAGGGATGCCGAAACAGGTGTCAAAGTCGCCGCAATTTGAATAGTGCCTGCAATTGCATTCTGCGGATGTCTGAGTAGCCTGCTCAATCAAACGATCTCGAAGAATCGAAAACACGAATCGATCGTCAACAAACCCAACATCGCTCGCACTGAAAAACCAATTGAAACAGAATGTGTTGTGATTAGTAACGCATTAGATAATAGATAGATAGACGTGTTGCTCCAGCGAGCATTCGATGTTCTTGTCGATGCAATTATCATGGATATGCGCAATAGGGAATGCCGCAGTTCCTGTTTACTCCCTCTCCGTTCGCCACGAGCGGATTCACTCCGACACAACTCTGAAAAAACGGATCCTGAACGAAGCGGCTGTCCCGATCCGTCAGGGAAGGATCTTTCACCGTGAGTACCTCGAGAACGTTAGAGAGTACCACGTCGAGAGATCCCTCCGGCTTCGCCGTCAGGATGACAATAAATTCCCCATCAGGATGACTAGAAATTCGCCGTCAGGATGACAATAAATGCGCCGATAAGATGACTGGAAATGCGGGGTCAGGATGACGAAGGATGCAGCGTCAGGATGACACTCCAGCCAGTCCGGACCCTTGAACCTGCTACAGAATCCTCCACACGATGTAGACCACTCCGAGCGTTGTGCCGAAGACGATTCCCAGCCAGCTCAACACAATCATCGCCCTGCCGGGCCGTGCTTCCGGCGGCATACTCCCGGAAGTGACGACGCGAAGGTTCAGATAGCCGAGTATTGGCGCGGTGAGGAAGGAAAGTGTGGTGGCGACATCCACCATGAAGGTCAGTCCGCCTTTCAGCACCGTCAACAGCAGCAGGGCGCCAGCCATCACGATCGCCATCCAGATCCAATAGAGTCCGTTCTGCTCCTCGCCTGAAAATCGTTTGGGAAGGATGATATGTGTCAATCGCCGCAGCACACGGGGAAAGGCGTCAGCACAGGTGAGAGTCGTGCTGAACATTGTTGTAAACGCTGCAATCAGGATAATCGGCCGCGACCACTCGCCGAGTGTCCGTGTATAAAGTCCTATCAGTTGTGCGGCGAAACCGGCGCCGGATGAGGAGAAGGTTTCGCCCGTCCCGTACATCACCAATGTCCCGAGCAAAAGGAAGAAAAGAGCGATAATCGCAGTCCCGAAATACCCGATGTTGAAATCAATCAACGCTTCCCGGACGGTTGGCTGGTGGGAGGTCTGCTTTGCCCGTTCCAGCGTCCACAGGGAGTGCCAGACGGAGATGTCGATGGCCGAAGGCATCCATCCGATCAACGCCACAAGGAAACTGACACCCGCCATCGTCCAGACGTGTGGAGCGATGAAGTTCGTTTCTGGTCGAGCGGGATGCCGTAAAGCGATCGTCACAGCGGCAAGCGATGAAACCGTCAGTACGACAATGATCGCTTTGACAAGGGTGTCAAGCGCCGGAAATTTCCCAAAAAAGAGGAGCGCAGCGGAAAACACCATGATTAAAACGGTGTATTGCAAGGGTGACAATGCAGGGCTGAAAAGCTGGGTCGCGATGGAGGCGGTAACGATGGTGACCGCCGCCATGATCGAAAACGTGGTGCCGATGGAAACCACCGCATAAAGGGCGATCGGCCCCTTTCCGAGACGACGATACCCTTCCAGCAGGCTCTCTCCGGTGGCCGAGGCGTACCGCGGTCCGTATTCAAAAAAGGGATACTTGAAGAGATTAGCGAGAAGGATCGCCCAGATGAGGGAATAGCCATAGACTGCGCCAGCCCTTGTGGACTGGACGAGGTGGGATACGCCAATTGCCGCAGCAGCCCACAGCAATCCCGGTCCAATGCTTTTCCAGACAGGTTTCCTGTTCATTCGATCCCTCCTTTCAGGCGAACCGTTTCGGGGAAGGTAGATTCCACATCCTGGAACGACAAGTTCCTGTTCTGCCGAAACCATCCGAGCAGCACGCCGTTGGGAGACGCTTTCCTGAAGCGTGTGATCGAACGTCAATCACCGGGAGCGTTTCGCCGGGACTCAGCAGGATGTACATTGCCAGCATTCCATCAGGTCAACTACAAGGGAAGGAAGACGATGAAGATCCCCTACAAAACAGTCGCATTCGGAACGGATATCATCCGGATTCCGGATTTCGGCCTGATCTTCAGAAGAAGCGGGTTCTGGCTGATCGCCCTGATCATTCTCATCTGGCTGGCGAGTGGCGTGTATATGATTGGTCCGGACGAAGTCGGAGTCATTCGTACCTTCGGCAAATACACCCGCATCTCAACATCAGGGCTGAATTACCGGCTGCCATGGCCGGTAGAAAGTGTGGATCGACCGAAAATCACCGAGATCAAGCGCATCGAGATCGGGTTCCGGATGGATCATCGCACAGGCAAATTCGTCCAAGTCCCGGAAGAATCGCTGATGCTCACCGGCAGCCTGAACATCGTGGACATGAACCTGATCGTGCAGTACAAAATCAGCGATCCGGTCCGGTACCTCTTCCTTGTGCGCGACGTTCCGACAACCGTACGTGTCGCCACCGAAGCTGTAATCCGGCAGGTTGTCGGTCAGCACACCATCGACGAAGCACTGACTACGGGCAAAGGAGTGATCCAGGCGGAGTCGGTGATCATGCTCCAGCATATCCTCGACAGCTACGAGTGCGGAGTCACGATCAACCAGGTACAGCTTCAGGACGTGCTGCCACCCGATGAGGTGGCGGAGGCATTTCGCGAGGTCGCGTCCGCCAAGGAGGACAAGGCGCGCCTGATCAACGAAGCGCAGGGATACGCAAACGATAATGTCCCCAAGGCTCGTGGACAAGGCGCCGAGATGGTCCTCCAGGCCGAGGCGTTCGCCGCGGAGAGGGTCAAACGTTCCCAGGGTGAAGCAGAAAACTTCCTGGCGGTGATGAAGGCTTATCACAGCGCACCGGATGTGACGCGCAAACGGATGCTGCTGGAAACCATGGAAGTGGTCCTTCCCGGGTTGAACAAGTACATCCTTCAGACCAACCAGGGGAGCGACCTGATCAACGTCATCGGCCCCGGCCTGGTGAAACCGGATGGTGGAACGAGCACCAAAACGCAGGGAGGTTCGCGATGAAATCCATGAAAATCTTCCTCGCCGCGGTGGTTGTTTTCGCGATCCTGATTTCGCTGATCACCTTCAAGGTGGATCAAACCCAACAGGCGCTGGTGCTCGAATTCGGAAAACCGCTGCAGGTCGTCGATCATCCTGGACTCCATTTCAAGTTTCCACCTCCGTTCAGGACCATCGAAGTATTCGAGAAGCGGTTGCTGATCTATGACAGCCCGCCGAATGTCGTCGTCACCCAGGACAAAAAGAATCTCGTCGTGGACGCTTTCGCGAGATGGCGGATCGTCGATCCGTTGCTCTTCCGCCAGACGGTTCGCACGGAACCGGGAGCCCAGGCTCGTCTGGACGACATCATCTATTCCGACCTGCTGCGGGAACTGGGACAGCATGATCTTGACGACATCGTATCGGTGAACCGCGAAATAATCATGGAGACCGTCACCAACGACGCAAACGTGAAAGCCAAAGACTACGGCATCGAAGTCCTCGATGTGCGGATCAAGCGAACAGACCTGCCGCAGGAAAATGAGGATGCCATCTTCCGGCGCATGCAGGCGGAACGCCACCGCATCGCGAGCCTCTACCGCAGCGAAGGGGAAGAGGAAGCGCTGAAGATTCGTGCCCAGGCCGACAAAGAGGTAAAAGTCATCATCGCCGAGAGTTACCGTCAGTCGGAAATCATTCGCGGCAATGCAGAAGCCGAGGCTATCGAGATCTATGCAAAGTCGTTCAACCGCGATCCCGATTTCTATGATTTCAGCCGCACGTTGGAGATGTACAGGAAGGCGCTGGACGACAAGACGACAATCGTTTTGCCACCGAATTCTGTGTTGTTCAAATATCTGAAATAAGTATCGAGGGGAGGAGACGAGGACCTGGCAGGCGACATCCGTTCATCCGTTCGGATGAACGGACAGGAGGGTAGTATTCGTAATGAGGAATGGGATGGTGAATTCCGAGCAGACTCCGGAGAAGAATCCCTCCGAACAGGTTGGCAGTACGGATTCGCTGATGAAACGGTTCAGAACTCTGTTTCTTACCGGGCTGATCGTCCTTGGTCCGATCGTACTCACCATCTGGATCGTCGTTCATCTTTTCCTGTTCGCGGATAACTTCCTGGGACGGCCGATTCGCTACGTGCTGGGCAACATTCTGGACATTCAGTTCTTCCACGACCAGACCATTTACGGCATCGGCCTGATCTCGCTGCTCATCCTGATTCTGCTGGCAGGCTGGTTTGCACGCAATTACCTCGGCGGCAAGATCGTCAATCTTATCAATCGCTGGATCAAACACATTCCCCTGATCAACAAAGTCTACAGCGCATTCCTTCAATTATCGGAGGCGCTTCTCGGGGGGCAGCGAGAGGTATTCAAATATGCCGTGCTCATCGAATACCCCAAGGATGACGTCTACAGCATCGGTTTTGTCACTCAGGATACTCGTGGGCCCGCACAGAACGCCATCTCCGAGGACGTCATCAGTGTGTTTATCCCGACGACACCGAACCCGACATCCGGATACCTTCTGTTCGTGCCGAAACGTGACGTCACATACGTGGATCTTTCTGTTGAGGAGGCGCTGAAACTCGTTATTTCAGGAGGCACAATCGTCCCGAAGAAAGGGGGAGGGTCTCCGGAAGCGGCAAGGCGCCTGGGAATCAATTTGGGACCAGTCACTCCGGGAGAGACAACTTCACCGTGAGCTCAGCGGCGTGGAAGCAGCTTCTGTTCGCCAGCCTCCTGGTCACGTCCACAGCACAGGCCCAGGAGGCAGATTCACTTCTCTTGCGTTTTCACCAGGAATTGAACACACGCTCTCTTCGATTTTTCGGCGGCTGGTTCAGGTCATCCTCCGACTGGATTGTCGATACTCAAGGCCGAACGGAGATTACTGAACGCACGCTTCCAAAGTATGAACCTCAATGGAAATCGGATGTCGGCTTCGACCTCAGCGCACAACGGTTGATCGCCCCAGGCTGGACAGCGGTGCTGGAATCCGACGGACAGGATTTTCATGACAGTGAAGCGTCGTTGAGGATTGATCTTGGTTCGGAAGGCTCGCTGCCCCTCGTCAACGCTCTCCCGACAACTCCACTGCGCCCTGTAACAGGACAGAACAGCCGGATCTCGCGTGCGGCCATCCGTGGTGGGACACGCTGGGAACCGGACCGATCCTGGCAGGTTTCGCTGCTCGGCGGAAGCGCCATGGATCGCCAACTGGAAGGATCGGGTGAAGGCTTTTCCGGACGCGCTGAGGTCGGCTGGTCCGATCCCGACAACGCCCTGACCCGAATACAGGGTTCGGGCTGGATTGATTCCTACGGCGACCGTCGTCAACAGGAGACATCTGCCAGCGCAACAACCGAGCGCACGATCGGGGATGCGGAAGACCACCTCAGCGCCCACTGGCAAAACCGCCGTTACGATTTGTTTCTCGGTGCCGAGAACAACGTTGTCCGCCGGATCAGCGAGGAGACACGTGTCGACAACCGCCTGACGACTCCGTTGAATCCGAACAATTGGGGGATCTACAACCTCGGGTATCGGCGAAGCACGGTGGATTACCAGGGTGGAGGCCCCGGACGGAGCTACGAACTTGACCTGATCAACCAGGTGGCGATCCGTGGATACCGCGGTCCCTATGATGGCACCCTCTCCTACGGGTACAACATCGAAGACCGCAAGTACGCCGGAAACCTGATCCTCGGGCGTCGCCAGGTGCTCGCAATGGATGCCGGATGGGGCAGTGCCAGGCAGGACAGTCTCCGACTGTACGCATCCACTCAGAAACTGATGTTCGACTCCCCGGACACGCTCGAAACGTCCGACCATGACCGTCTGATCCACAGGGTCGTCGTCCGATCCATCCTGCCAATTGGAGAGAGCACCCGCGTACTCGTGGAAGGTCTGGTCGTGCTGGATCACCTCGTCTACATCAACGCCGACCGATCCAGCGAGAACCGTTGGAACCGTGTCTTTCGGATGATACCATCCGTGGAATGGGTGCCAGCGCCCGGCTGGCGCAACTGCGCTTCGTTCGAAATTCTTGCCAATTACACTGCGTACGATTTTGAGGATGTGGAGAGCGGCGAGGTTCGGAGCAACGTTCTGCGACGGTGGTCAGCCGCGGATACGTTGCGGTTTCCTGCTGGCCAGATGCTTACGCTGGAATCGACTGTACGGTACGATCTTGAGGATCGAGGCCGTCTGCGTTGGGTACAATTTCAGCAGGAGCTCTCAGATGAAATCCATGCGGTCTATCTATCAGCGGCGATCCAACGCAATTTTATCCATCGTACCTCTCTGAAAACGGGGTACCGTATTCAACGGCGTTATGAGGATCGCTACCTTGTCAATCCGGCAGGAGGGACACAAAGAACACGCTCCCGTACCTACCTTGTCTATGGGCCTTTTCTGCGCATCCAGACCGGCTGGGGAAATCCACTCCGGCTGATCATCGACACAAACCTTCAGAAGGTGGAAGACTCGGCGGGAAGGGGGCCGGCACGGCTGGACCGAATCGACATCTCACTTGTCTACCAGTGGTAGGAGATCGCGGGTAATGAAAAGATCCGTCCGGGTTCCGCTTACTCTCGCCCTTGTTTTCCTCGCGTCCTCCGCAGTGATGGCTCTTCCGAAGCAGATACCACCGCTGACAATAATCGCACCTCCCGCTCGCATCGACACGATCATCGTCACAGGCAACCGAACGACTCAGCGGTTTGTCATCCTCAACGAAATCGAGCTCCATCCGGGATCCATCGCCAATGTGGAAACCATGCGTGATGACCAGGAGCGGCTTGAATCCA
Organism: bacterium; assembly: GCA_043801585.1. Lineage (GTDB taxonomy): Bacteria > Electryoneota > Electryoneia > Electryoneales > Electryoneaceae > JAZDLX01. The sequence goes on from JAZDLX010000200.1 coordinate 82,128, forward strand.
TTGCACTGTTCAGTCACGCCCGGCTCGATCTCGGCCACACCAACGACGGAAAAAACGTCCTTTTGGTCGATGTCACCGAGCTCTGGTACATCTGGCCCGGGCTGTATCTCGCCATCGACGAGCAGGACCCCAGCCGCATCGCCTACGGCCTGATCATTTCACACGAAAATTTCCGGGGACGCCGTGAACGGTTGTCGTTGAACGCCCGGGTGGGGTTCACTCACGGTTTCGAGTTCGAATGGGCGATCCCTTACCTGGTGAACAACAAGGCCGATTGGTCGTTGCTCATTGACGCCGGAAGTGTGACGGAAAACGAGCCTCGGTACCTGAGGGACCGCAACAATATCAAGGCCCGGGACCGCTACCTGGGCATCTCGCTCGGCCATCGGATCAACCTGCAGAATTCGCTCTACCTGAAATCCCGCCTCAGCGAGCGAAATTTCACTCCTTATGACGGACGAACAACGATTGCCGAAGATCTCTCCGGATCCGG
>JAZDLX010000205.1:0-5668 GCA_043801585.1 bacterium
CCATTATGCTCTAGGCAAATCTTACCCAAATCCTTTCAACAGTACCACCACTATTCGATACCAGCTACCTGAAACTAGTGATGTTTCGATTTTGATTTACAATATCTCTGGACGAGTAGTTAAGACTCTCGTTGATCGTTCACAACCAGCGGGACGTAACACCATTATCTGGGATGGCAATAATGATAATGGTGAGAAGGTCTCCTCTGGAATATATTTTGTAAGGACGAATATAAAATCTCAGATTTCAAATTCGACCTACACTGAAACGCAGAAGATACTTTATTTGCATTAAAATACTCTTTCTGACCTGGTGGACAGTGTTTTCTGCACTGTCCACCGGATTCATATTTCAATAGATCTCGAATCTGAAAAAGGGGACTTCAACTGTGACAAGAAAAATAGTATGTCTAATGATCGCTGCAATCCTGATCGTTTTTTCTTCGTGCGGATTTCTTAACAGCAATTCGGATGGAGAAGACGGTGGGTATGCAGCATACGAAGAAATACTACTTCTTCGCTATACTCCATCAGAAATTCAAATTTGTGCGATTCGCCCATATGGTCAAGATTTGCGTATAATTTGCAGCTTCAAGATTACCGAAATCACTCCCTCCAATTTCGAATCCTATGTCACCGCAAAGTGGTCCCCTGACAAACGGTACATCGCCCTAATCGGCGGTCCGGGATCGACATTGGAATACTACCCTATTTGGCTTCTGACTTCGAGTGGCAGTTTTCTCAGGAAATTGACGTGGAACGCATTGGACGTCATCTGGTATGACAACGAGACGATATACTATACAAGGGCAAAAGGGTATTTCTCCGTGCAGTACGATCTCTACAGGATGAACATCCACGATATGGAAGAAAGGATGGTCTATTCGCAAACAGACAGCACAAACATCTATTTCAATAGTTTTTTCGATCAAAATAATTGGTTATCGACCGAGATGATCTATGGTGTGGATATAAGTGGAACGCAAACGCACGAATATGGCGAAATCATGGAATTCAATATTGATAACAAAGAACGAAATTACCTGTTACACAATGAAGAGATGATTGAATGGAATCCGATATTATCGCCGAACAAAAATATAGTTGTTTATAGAGCCCGTTATGATACATCTTGGGCTGCCAGCAATCTTTATTGGTTTAGCATGGAGGACAGAATCCCTCATCACCTGACTTTCTATTCAAGCTACAATCAATATCAAAATTACAAATATGCTTGGGGTCCGAACAGCGACAAAATCGCAGTATCGAATCCCGGTCCGGTGATTGAAGGATTGAAATATAAATGCCTTGATGTAAGCATTATTGATCTGCAAACCGGGTTGGTCGACACCCTAACCCATACCGCACAAGATAGTATTAGTAGCTTCGTCCTCGACTGGAGATAATACCCCAGATTGCGTCCGTACTCATGAAAAAATGGGACGGTTCTTTTCAAACCGTCCCATTTACTCGATTTAAAATCAATAAATGTCTATTTACCGGCCTTTGAGGACCACACTCCATGCCCGCCAGATCGCGGTGGCTGCAATGACCTTCAGCGCCCCACCGGGCAGGAAGGGCAGCACGCCGAGAACGAAAGCGCGTCCCGCATCTCCGCCGGTGTAGATCAGCGTCAGGTGCAGCCAGCCTGCGAACAGAATCGCCAGAGTTCCCACGCTGAAAACCACCACTTGGGCCAGCAGCGTGTGAGCCTGTCCGATCAACCGTCCAACCAGAGCCGCGGCGATGACAAAGCCGATGATGTAACCGCCGGTCGGTCCGGCGATCACGGCCAATCCTGCTGTCCCATAGGCGAAAAGGGGAACCCCCGCGATGCCCCATCCCGCGTAAAGCGCCTGGCTCAATGCACCCCGGGTGCCGCCGAGCATCGCCCCGGCGAGCAGAACCATCAGGGTCTGCAGGGTCACCGGCACCGGTGTAAAGGGCAGGGGAATCCGAAGCTGTGCACCCAGGGTTGTCAGCAGGGTGAATCCAACGATCAGCAGCAGGGAAATTCCCGCTGAAACGAGCGCTTCCGAAACGGTAGTCTTTCCGGGCGCTTCAAGCTCGCGCATCATGCTCATCCTGACCAATCCCTCGTCAAATTCCATCTGTTGTCGGTCCTGTGAAGCGCAATGTACGTGTGTGGAAGCCCTGACGCAAAGACGCTCCAGTGCGGCGGCGCACCCCTGAGTACTCTCCCCCGATTCATCAGAACTTCGCTCCATTCTGGCGGATACACGCCCTCTCGCAAGTCTCTTTCGTTGCTCGCGAAACCCCAAGGTCGAAAACGCTATTCTTATATTGGATGGCTGATCGCGGCAATTTTCACGCTCTCGATAACCCGCAAAACGATCCGCGATTTCATTCATCAGCGCATCGCGCGAATCAACGTGGCGAACCATGGCAGCAAAAACGTCAGGAAAGAACAAATCATCCCGGTTGCTGAAAGAGTTTCCGGCGCCGTCGATGCAGCAGTGGCACGAGGAGGTCGTCCGTTTGCTCAAGGGCGCTCCCTTTGATAAAAAAATGTGCACCGAGACTCTCGAGGGAATAACCCTGCAGCCCCTGTACACGCAGGCGGATCTCGAGGGAATTGCTGCCATCGACTCCCTGCCCGGAATCGCTCCCTTTCTGCGGGGAACCTCGCCACTCGGCTACCAGGAAAGGCCCTGGGACATCGCCCAGGAACACCGTTTCCCGACTCCCGAAGGTTTCAACCGGGCGCTCCGTTACGATCTCGAACGCGGGCAGAACGCTGTCCATCTGGTGCTCGACGCCGCGACGCAGGCGGGATTGGACCCCGACCACGCCCAGCCGGGTGAAGTGGGCCGGGATGGAACCTCGATCGCCGCGATGTCCGAGCTGGACCGCGCCCTTGAAGGCGTCGATCTCGAAACCACACCGCTCTACATTCAGCCCGGATCGGCGGCGCTCCCCTTCTTCGCTCTCGTCGTCGCTCTCGTCCGCGAGCGGGACATGGATTTGAAAAAACTCCGCGGGAGCGTAGGCTCGGACCCCATCACGGGACTCGCGGAAAACGGCTCGCTTCCGTTGTCGCTCGATCGGAGTTGGGACGAACTCGCCTTGCTGACGAAATGGACACGTGAGGAGGCGCCGCAACTCCGGACGCTCGCCGCACGGGGAACAGTCTGGCACGAGGGCGGAGCCAACGCCGTGCAGGAACTCGCCTTCACCATGGCAACGGCTGTTGCCGCTCTGCGCAAGATGGAAAAACGGGGTATCGCGGTGGACGCTGCCGCCCGGGCGATGCAGTTCGAGTTTTCCGTCGGCACACGGTTCTTCCTCGAAATCGCGAAACTTCGCGCTGCGCGCCTGCTCTGGCATCGCATTCTGGAGGTCAGCGGAGCCGGCGAAACCGCGTCGTCCATGCACATCCTCGCCCGCACCAGCCGCTACAACAAAACCCAGTTCGATCCCCATGTGAACATCCTGCGCGGCACTGTGGAGGCATTTGCGGCGGTGATGGGCGGTGCCGACGCGATCCACGTCGATCCCTTCGACGAACCGCTCGGATTGCCAGGCGAGCTCGCCCGGCGGCTGGCAAAGAACACCCAACTCATTCTTCGCGAGGAGAGCCACTTCGACCGAGTCACTGATCCGGCGGGCGGTTCCTGGGCTGTCGAGTCGCTGACGCATCAACTCGCGGAAGGCGTCTGGAAACAGTTCCAGGAGGTGGGGGCGCAGGGCGGCATCCGTTCCGCGCTCGTCACCGGTTGGGTTCAGAGAGAAATCACGGCCATCGACGAGAAACGGCGTGCGGAACTTCAGTTCCGCAAGGAAGTGCTCGTCGGGACGACCCATTATCCAAATCCCATCGAGGGACTGCCCAAAAGCAATCTCCCCAATTATGCGGAACTGTACGCGGAGCGGTCCGCGAAGATGCAAACCGCCCGCACCGCCTCCAATGATCTCGCCGAGTTGCAGGTGCTCGAATCGCTCAACGAAGTGCTCCTCGCCGAGGATCGCCAGGTAGTAGAACGCGTGATCGCCGCCGCGCACATGGGCGCCACGATCGGCGAGTTCACCAAATCGTTGCGCCACCTCGACGACGAACGCCCACAGGTGGAGGCAATCCGTCCGCGACGCGCCGCCGACCTTTTCGAACGACTGCGCAAGAGCGTGCTGGTCTGGCGTGACCGGCATCCCGATGCGCCACCGCTGATCTTCCTCGCCTGCATCGGACCGCACGGACGATACATGCCCCGCCTTGACTTCACACGGTCTTTCTTCCACGTCGGCGGATTTTCCGTCGAGAGCGAAAAGCATTTCGACGCCATTGACGATGCGGTGAACGCAGCGGGTGATCTCGGCAGCCCGGTGGTCGTCATTACCGGCACCGACGAAACCTGCGAGCAGACCGTCCCCGGCCTGGCGAAAGCGCTGAAGTCACTGCCGAAACCGCCGTATGTGATCGTGGCTGGCAAGCCTGAGTCCGAGATCATGGACGGTTACCTCGCCGCCGGAGTGGACGAGTTCATCCATGCACGCAGCAACGTCTACAAAACCCTGCTGCAACTCGCGCAAACGATTGGAGTGCTGGCATGAGCCGGATTCCTGACTTCACGGACATTCCGCTGACCGGGAAACAGAATGCAAAGGCGGCGGATTTGAAGAGCTGGAGCAGGGCAGCAAGTCTTGCGGCGGGCAAAGATCTCGAAGAACTCGAGTGGATGACCAACGAGCAGCTCGGCGTGAAACCGCTCTACACCAGCGCCGACTGCGAAGACCTTGAGCACTTGGACTACCTCGCGGGACTGCCGCCGTTCCTGCGCGGCCCCTACGCCAGCATGTACGTCATCCGTCCCTGGACGGTCCGCCAGTACGCCGGGTTCTCCACCGCCGAGGAGTCCAATGCCTTCTACCGGCGCAATCTCGCGGCGGGGCAACGGGGGCTTTCGGTCGCCTTCGACCTCGCCACTCACCGCGGCTACGATTCCGACCACCCGCGTGTCGTCGGCGACGTCGGCAAGGCGGGAGTCGCCATCGACTCGATCCTCGACGCCGAGATCCTCTTCGACGACATCCCCCTCGACAAGATGTCCGTCTCGATGACGATGAACGGCGCGGTGCTGCCGGTGATGGCCTTCTACATCGTCGCCGCGCTGGAACAGGGGGTGACCCTCGAGCAGCTCTCCGGCACCATCCAGAACGACGTCCTCAAAGAATACATGGTCCGCAACACCTACATCTACCCGCCCCTGCCGAGCATGCGAATCATCAGCGACATCATTGAGTACACCACCCGGAACATGCCGAAGTTCAACAGCATCTCGGTCTCCGGCTACCACATGCAGGAGGCGGGCGCGACAGCAGACCTCGAACTCGCCTACACCCTCGCGGACGGCGTCGAGTACGTCCGCGCCGCACTCGCCGCCGGGCTCAAGATCGACGAGTTCGCGCCGCGCATCAGTTTCTTCTGGGCGATGGGGATGAACCACTTCATGGAAGTGGCGAAAATGCGCGCCGGACGGCTGCTGTGGGCGAAACTGATCAAACAGTTCGACCCACAGGACCCGAAGAGCATGGCGTTGCGGACCCACAGCCAGACCAGCGGCTGGTCGCTGTCCGAGCAGGACCCGTTCAACAACGTCGTCCGCACCTGCGTCGAGGCGATGGCCGCCGTTCTCGGCCACACCCAGAGCCT
>JAZDLX010000012.1:0-17465 GCA_043801585.1 bacterium
GTGCTTACCTGACCCCCTTCCTGCAACGCCAGACGGACAAACTCCAAACGCAAAGACACGGATGTTACCTCCCGCCAGGGCATGATGATCCTCCTTACGATGAACCATCATGCAAGTTCAGAAAGTGTCACCCATGTCTCCGTACAATGTGTCACCTATGTCTCCGGTCACTACACGAGCAAGTCGGGCCACCCGTCCGTCTAACGGGCAGCCCCAGGTGAAACCCGGCTGGCATAGCAGCCAGGCCACACACCGCCCCCGACTTCTGACGAAGTCGGTCCACGCCCTCACGATGAAAGATTAAACAGGGAAAACCCGACTTGACGAGCAAGTCGGGCCACCCAGCAGGGTTCTCGTTCTCTGGATCTCTGCAACTCATTAGATATAAAAAGATGGGACCGCTTCTTCCAAAAATGAGATGACCTGACGCCCCGGCTGTTGAACCGCCCATGCCGGTTGGATCCCCGCTGACCGTATCCAGTGGGACGATCAGACTGAGCAGGAAAGTTTCCCGTGCCGTGGAGAATCGACCTTAAAACCATGTAATACAACGCCTTTCTTTTCGCATTCCCGGACTTCCAGGGTGTAACCCGGCAACGATTTCTCCCGTCAAAGAGGTGAGCCAACCAATCCAACACGGGGAACATTCAATGTCCGTGAACACCCTGCGACTGCTCTACCGCCAGATGAAACACAACAGGCTCATCACGACCATCAACATCTCTGGTCTGGCGATTGCGATGGCTGTAGTGTTGCTGATCGGGCTCCTGCTGCGATATGAATTGGGATTTGAGAAGAGTCTTCCGAATTCTGAACACCTTGCCATTCTTGGGATTGATGCCCGGCTCGGCAACGATCAGGTGATTACGATTCCAAACGCTTCCGCCCCGATGCCCGTGGATTTGAAAAACGATGTAGCCGGAATCGAAAACTACTGCAGGATCGACGGGCACGTTTTGAATGAAATACCAATCACAAGCGGTGAAACCAGGTTTATCGAAACAGGAGTCATCTGGGCAGATTCCAGTTTCTTTCAGATCACGGGTCTGACTCTTTCCCAGGGCGATCCGAACGAAGCTCTTGCCGCTCCCAACTCTGTTGTCATCACCCGGGACGCCGCCCGTCGTTTCTTTGGAGACGCCGATCCGATCGGCAAGGAACTCCGTTATCGCAACACGCAAAAGTTGAATGTCTCCGGTGTCATCGAGAGCATGCCTTTTCCGAGCATGTTTCAGGACGTTCGCTACATCATTTCCTGGAACACACGAAACATCAGGGATGACCAGCCCTGGCTGAACAGCGTGAACTGGCTCACGCTGGTGCAGATTGCGAAGGGAACAATTCTCAAAGACCTTCAGCCAGCGCTTGACGCCTCGACTGAACGCCACACAGGTGAACTGCTCCGGCAAATAGGTGGTGAATTCCATCTGACGTTGACGTGGCTGCGGGATATCCACCTTCATGGGAATTACCAGGGTGCGGAATTCACCTATGGCCGCATCAACTTCGTCATCCAGTTCGCCGCCATCGCCCTTGTGGTTCTCCTGATCGCATCCCTCAATTACATCAACATGACAACGGCGCAGAGCACCCGCCGGGGGCTCTTTGTAGGGATCAGCAAGACTCTGGGAGCGTCACGAACCGCGCTGGTTCGTCAGTTCCTCGGTGAATCTGTGATCACGTCCCTGTTTGCAACTGCAATCGGGGCAGTGGTTGCAGTATTGCTTATTCCAAGGTTTTCGAACCTCGTCGATGCGAACCTCCGTTTCAATCTCCTGAAAGAGCCTCAATTATTGATTGTCATCGTATTGGCCGCGGTCATCGTCGGACTGCTCGCTGGATTTTATCCGGCGCTGATCCTCTCGGGATATCAACCCGCGAAAGTGATCAAGCGGGAAATGTCGCGTGGGCGAGGTGGGGCGAGATTGCGCTCGATCCTGGTTGTCCTGCAGTACGGGATCGCGGTGGTTCTGATCATTGCGAGTCTCGTGGTTCTCCGGCAAATGCACTATGTGCGGGTTAAGGATCTCGGTTTCAACCGGCACCAGGTGCTGACGGTGCGACTTGGAAACTGGGATTTGATGACCGGGTATCGTGCTCTCTACGATGAATTCAGAAAACTTCCCTTCATTACAGCCTCCGCTACAGCAGACGATAAACCGCTCCAGTCGGGGGATAACAGCATCTATCATATTCCCGGAACACCCATGGACGCACAGGTGTTTATCGCCAGCCAGTCGGTGGATCATGACTACATCGACGCGATGGGGATGCATCTGATTGCTGGTCGCAATTTCGATCCGGAACGTTCAACCGACAGTACTGAGGCGGTGATTGTCAACGAAGCCGCGGCGAAATATCTTGGATATGGAAAGGACCCCGTCGGCAAACAGATTGACGATTACGAATCGGTTGATCCGGTCAAATTCAGCCAGTTGACGATCATCGGAATGGTCAAGGACTTTCATTTCGAATCGTTGCACGATCAGGTTCGTCCGATGTTTCTGCGCATCTACGAAGGCTATCCACCCTGGTTGCTGTTTCGTTTACAGCCGGGGACGGAGCAGCAGGCGGTGGCAAAACTGGAGCAGATGTGGAAGGAGTTCGCCCCTGAGGTTCCGGTCCAGTACTCGTTTCTCGATGAGGAATACAATTCCCGCTACCTCACCGAACAACGGATGAGCGATCTCTTCAACCTGTTCACTCTCGTGGCCATTTTTGTTGCCAGCCTTGGCCTGTTCGCGCTGGCGACCTTCGCGGCGGAACGGCGGACCAAGGAAATCGGAATCCGAAAGGCGCTTGGCGCCTCGTCCGGGGAAATTGTTGGACTGTTGGTGCGGGAATTCCTGCTGCTGGTTGCCGTGGCAAACCTGATCGCCTGGCCGGTGGCGTGGTATCTGATGCGCAACTGGCTGAACGGTTTCGCCTACCGGATTGATTTCTCCTGGTGGCTTTTCGGGGCAACGGCAGGTCTTTCGCTTCTGCTTGCGGTGGCTACGGTAAGTGGGCAAGCCTTGCGTGCCTCGTCCACGAATCCGGTAAATGCCCTGCGATATGAATAACGGAGCCGGAAGGAACGGAAGCGTTCCACCGAGAAGAGAGGGGCGGTCCCAGTGGGGTCCGCCCCTCTTGACGGTTCTCTCGCACACGTCGTTCTAACCCCGACCCTTCGAGGGAAGGATCTTTGAGTTCAGCAGTTCATTCGCCTGAAAACGCATGGATTCATCACCTCTCCAGCCATCAGATGGAGACCTGAAAATTCTCGTTGTGGCAGGTCGTGAATCAGTCGGCTGACTGATGGAGACCTGCCACTCTTCCGTCAGGTCTCCGTCCCGACCGTTCGGGACTAACGAACCGCCGGAACATTGAAAGGCATGAAACCCGGGAATGAATTTCCGGGCCACCCGGTCGGGCGCTAACGACCTGACGGAACAAAGAAGGACCCGACACAATAAAAAGATGCGGAGAACAATTAGGGACATTCCCAAAAAGCTTATTGGGGGACTGTCCCTAATTGTTCTCCATTGGAATGATCGCCACAACAAAAGTAATCGGGGACAGCCCGCAGGCTGTCCCCGATGGGTCGCGAACTAATCAGGGATTAAGGTTCAATGAGTTTGACTTCGCCGAGAGTCAGGTCCTTCAATCCCTGTTCTACCTTCTCCTTGTCTCCGACAACGACTACCACCATGTGCCCGGGCGTCACGTACTTCTGCACCATCTGTTTGACGTTCTCTTCGTTCACGTTGTTGACACGGTTGACGTAGGTCTGCCAGTCGTCGAGCGATACTCCTTCGGCAACGAGATCCGCCAACGTGTTCGCCGTTGTGGTGATATTCGTGAAGTTTTTCGGGAAGCCCTTGATGCTGTTGTCCTTGGCATAAACCAGCTCGTCGCCAACGATCGGCCGATCGCCCCTTGCGTCCCTGAACTCCTTGAAGAATTCGTAGAGCGCACTGTCGGTTACTTCCGTCTGCACTTCCGAATAGGCGATAAATGCGCCGGTGTTCCGGAGTTCCCTGAAGGTACTGTGAGCACCGTAGGTGTACGCTTTGTCTTCACGAAGGTTGAGGTTGATCCGGCTCATGAATTTGCCGCCGAGGGCATTGTTCATCACATCTGCAGTCACAGCATCCGCACTGTTGGAAGGGAAAGCGAGGTTCATGATCGCAATTGCGCTCTGCGCGGCGCCGGGTTTGTCTATCAGGTAGATCGTCGTGGCTTCCGGGGGAGTAGCCTTCGCCACAGCAAGGGTTTTCACTTTGCCTTTTTTCCACTTCGCAAACGCCTTGTCCAGATAACTCCTGGCATCATTCAGGGTGATGTCGCCAACGACGACGAAAGTGGCGTTGTTCGGCTTGTAGTTGCTCTTGTAGAAATCAACCAGGTCTTTCCGGGTCAGAGCGTTGATCGTGGCTTCCGTGCCCGATCCGGTGTAGGGTTGGCCATAGGGATTGTCTGATCCAAACAGCAGTGTCCCGGCCTTTTTAAGGCTTGTTCGCAACGGCTGGCGATTCTCCGATTCGATCCTGCCGAGGTATTCCTTACGCAGACGCGCAAGTTCCATTTCGGGGAAAGTCGGGTTAATGACCACATCTGACATCAGCTCAAGTCCCTCGTCGAACTTGCTCTTGAGCACGTTCAGTGAGACCTGTGTTTTGTCGAAGGAACTGCCCGTTGAGAAATCCGCGCCGATGGACAGTTCCGCATCGCTGATCTGAAGGGCATCATGGCTTTTCGTACCCTCGTCGAGCAGCGCGGCGGTCATCGCGGCAGTGCCAAACTTGCCCTGTGGATCCGCCGACCACCCGGACATCAGAACCAGGTCGGTCTGGATGAGCGGAAAGCGATGATCTTCGACCACCAGCAACCGCGCACCATTCTTCAATTTCCCTTCCTGGATCGCCGGAGGCGTGAACATCGATTCGGGACCACTCTCTGGAAGATTGTCACGGTCAACGGTGCTCTCAGGCAGCATGACATTCGCATACGTGTCTTCGGGTTCGGTCATCACTGTTGCCAGCGGAGCCGCCTCCTGGGTGTTCTTGTCGATGGTTTCACCCTTGTTGCCAAGCGCCCCCTCTGGAACGATAACCGTCACCGCACGATGCTCGGAAAGGTACTTGCGTGCAAATTCCATCACCGATTCCACCGTTGTATTGGTGTAACGGTCATAATCCCACTGGAATTTGTTCGCATCACCGAGATTGAACAGGTAGTTGTTGAAGTTGTTAGCACGGCCGTTGTTGCTCTGCAGGCGGCGGACATAGTCCGTCTGGAAGTTCACTCGCGCACGGTCCACTTCTTCCTGAGTGATGCCGTTTTTGAGCAGGTCGGCGAGGATCTCGTTGACGACGTTTTCGATCTCACCGATGTCGCTGTCCGGCTTTCCGTCCACGGAGATCTCGAAAAGGCTCGAAAGTTTGCTTGAGCTTTGATAGGCTCTTACGTTCTGGGCAATCTGGCGATCATACACCAGCGCCTTGTAGAGACGCGAGGTCTTGCCGGACGAAAGAATCGAACCGAGGACATCGAACTCAGCGTCACCCGGTTGGAATAGTCCGGGAGTGTGCCAGTCGAGCGTGATCTGCGGCAGGCTTACCTTGTCCTCTACTTCAGAGCGGTAATCACGGTCGAGAACAGGGACCGTCGGTACGTATCGCTCGTAAGAGTGACTCGACGGGATCGATCCGAAATACTTCTCTACCAGCGACTTTGCCTGGTCCATGTCGAAATCGCCAACGATGGCGATCGAGGCGTTGTTGGGCGCGTAGTAGAGACGGAAGAATTCCTTGACATCGTCCAGGTTCGCCACATCCAGATCGTCCATCTTGCCGATCACCGAGTGATGATAGGGGTGGCTCGGCGGGTACATCATCTCGAGGCCGATCTCGTACCCTTTTGCATAGGGTTGATTGTCGAGACGCTGGCGGCGCTCGTTCTTTACCACTCCCCGCTGAATGTCCAGCTTCTGCTGGTCGATGCCGGGAAGCAGATAACCCATCCGGTCAGATTCCATCCAGAATGCCAGCTCGAGCTCGTTGCTCGGGAGAACCTCGAAGTAGTTCGTCCGGTCTTCACTCGTCGATCCGTTGATCGTAGCTCCGACTTTCTGAAGGGGAGTGAAGTAATCCTCCGGATAATGCTCGGAACCGTTGAACATCAGGTGTTCAAAGAGATGAGCGAACCCCGTCCTGCCAGCCTTCTCGTTCTGTGAACCCACATGGTACCAGAAGTTCACGGCGACGGTCGGGTTGCTCCGATCCTGGTACAGGATGACAGTCAGTCCGTTGTCCAGCTTGTAGGTGTCAGCCTTGAATTCCGGCATGTCACTCGCCATCGCAAGTCCAGTCATCATCATTCCCAAGATTCCGACCGAGATGATCGTTTTCCAGCGCTTCATCGTTACGAATCCTTTCGTACGAAGTCTTGCGTTGTCTCAACGGGTCTAACGCCCGTTATCAAATGTCAATCAAGATAAACGGTTTGACGAAGCGAGACGAGCAAAAAGTGCTGTCTCTCCCCGGGAAGTTGAGACTATTCCCCGTTTGTTTGTTCAGTGCCATCGAGACTCTGGTAGGTCTCAGGAACTTCCAGTTGTTGGTCTTCCGCGTTCGATGAGTTGACTTTCGGCCTGCGCCAGGGAACCGGAATTAAGAACCCTTTCCGGTAAGCAAGGACGAGGAAAACCACTCCGGCGGATGTGGCGATGAACGCCGTGATCAGAGAGGCCTCGAGGCCGAATTCCCCTCCTGTCAGGAGCTTCGGACCGTTCAACCTTCCTTCCACCAGGCCCGGCACCGCAATGCCGGATACAGGTGTGCCGAAGAGCCCTCCGAGCGTGAAGTTCCATGTGAAATGGATCGCCATCGGTAACCAGAGGCGGCGCGTGTACATATAGGCGGCGGCCAGGAGAAGTCCCGCTTCAACAGAGATGAAGGTGCTGCTGAGCACGGTCGCGTTGGGATTGCTCAAGTGTGAGAAACCGAACACCAGGGCGCTCACGATCAACGCAATCCACGATCCGAGACCCTGTTCAACGAGTCGAAAGAGAACTCCTCGCATGTACAATTCTTCCACGTATCCCGACATGATGCTGATGTACAGGAAGAAGATCAGATTCGAGAACGAATGGAAACTCCCTATCGAATAGACCCCGGCGAGGGCAAGGATTCCGTGGCTGATGGCGATGATTCCAAATCCGACAGCGACACCCAGTCCCAACTCTCCCAGAAATCTGTGGCTTCCGAATTCCCGGACCCGCCGTTTCTCAAACACTCGGACGTAAAGGATGTACATCCCCTGCATGAAAAGAATGGTGAGAATGAGGCGGAAGAATCGCCAGGGTTCCATGAGGCTTGCCGGGATGTACGGGTCGAGCAGATGCAACAACCTGTTCAACCCACCGGTGGGAACGGAAATGATGACGAGAGCAAGGATGATCCTGACAAGGAAGAAACTCGTGATTCGATTGTACCACAAACGATTTACAGGAGGACTGGTGGAAAAATCCGATTCATCCATTAGCTACCTCCGTCGTCAACGTCCGGGTGTGCAAAATGGCGCAAGGTTGCACAAACTGGCAAGGCAAGAATGAGAATAAACAGGACCTGCCTTTATATCTCCCGAGTCATCACGATCATGGTAGTTCAGTTCTGATCTCCTCCAGCATCGAGCAAACGGCCTGCGGCTTCCTCGTCATCCCCGGCGATCATCAGCTTAACGCCGATGGCCTGCTGCAGATGGGGATGAAAACCGCCGGCGTCGTCTTTCATCACGTAGCTGGATATCCCGAAGCTTTCCAGATAGGATTGAGCCAGTTGAGCTTCGATTACTGTCGTATAGCGACGGATGACGACAGGTTCACGATTCATCTCACCATTCCTCCTTGATCGCCGGCCCAGGACCGTTGCGGCAGCAGGATTTCCCGGGAACCACGAGAGGCAAGCCCGGCGTGTTCCGGTCCACCGCAGATTCCGGGATGTCATTTGGTCTTTCGCCCAAGCCTACAAGAAGGCGAGGCACCTGTGGTCCCCGGAACACGTCGATCTCGATGGGGTGCATCTGGTTATTCTCCCAGTCCCGGCAGCGTGGCGATGCGCCCTTCGTTCTGGACTTTCAGCCAATCGTAGAGCGGTTGGAAGTAATCGAGCATCGCTTTTGCCGAAAGTTCACTGCCGGTTTTCTCAATCAACATCGAGCGCCAGTCGCCGGTCGCACCTTTGTCAAGGATCGACCAGAGGAATTCTCCAACGTCCTTACGGCCGTAATAGTCCGTGGCATGAGGATCTTCCTGCAGAATGTTCTGTGCAATGTAAACGTGAAGCTGGTAGAGAAGAATGTAGGAGATTGCATAATCGTAGTACGCCGCCGGATCGTCGGTAATGTGCGTTTTCGATCCCGCGTCGCAGTACTCTTCGCCCCGTGTCCCTTCCGGTGGCACGATTCCCTGATAGAGTGTCTTGTACTTCCACCAGCGTGCATTGTATTCGTCCGGCGAAAGAGGTTCGGAGTAAAGGTCCTTTTCGTAGTGTGTCATCACTCCGCTGGACCATGGGATAAAGACGACCCCACTGAGCGCTTCACGGAGCAACGGCTGAATCGGATCCACCCTGGCGCTCGAGTCGATCAGTCCGACATGCTCGAGGTACGGAGCCTGCATCGAAGCGAGACCGGAGAGGCTTCCTGTCGCTTCGTGGTATGCCCGATTCGCTCCTCTTCGAAGCAGGGGAGGCACGTTCGGATTCGAGTAGGCGAGGTAGTAGTAAATGTGTCCGAGCTCATGGTGCGCGGTTTCCCACCATTCGGCGTTCGGGATAACGCTCATCAGGCTGCGGACGTCGTTGTCGAGATCGATATGCCAGGCCGAAGCATGGTTGTTCTTCTTGTACGGTGCATCCGTGGGTAACGGATAGAGTGATGATAGTTCCCAAAAGGATTCCGGTAGTTTCGGATAGCCAAGACTGACGTAGAATTTCTCCGCCGTCTGAACCACAAACTCCGCACTGCTGTCCGCCAGCGCCTGGTCAAGGTCCATTCCCTCGACCGTGATCAGCGGCGACCAGTCCTGTCCCCAGCGATTCGGAAGCCAATCCGCCGGGAGCTGATCAGGAACTGGCTGGCCGAACCTTTCCGCTAGGGTGTACCGTGCCCAGGTGTGCAATTCTCGGTAGAGTGGGCGGAGCTCCTGGTTGAAACGGTCAACCATGCCGGTGAGTTCTTCGGGCGTCATTCCGTATTCGCTGACCATGTACTGGAAGTAATTGTCGTAACCCAGGGCTTGAACGGTCGCGTTTCTCAGGCGAACCAGGTCAACAAGTCCCGGTTTGATCGCTACCCCGACCTGCTTGGAGGTCTCCCAGGCTTTGTGCCTGCGGTCCAGGTTGTTCCTTTCAAATTTCAGGATATCGTCGATCTCGTTGGTCGAAACCGGTTTTCCGTCAATGCGGAAATCGAAACCGTATAGCACCTCATTCTGAGCCGTCTCGGCGGCGATCCGTTGACGCACAAGGTCGGGAACTGTCGCCGGGTTGTTCGCGGCAAGGCGTAAAATCACCTCGAATTGACGGACCTGTATGGATGTCAACTCGTCCGCGTGGTCGAGGTACTTACGCGCCGTCTCGATGTTCGTTGTCGAACCGGTAAAAACTGCGAGGGCTTCCGCAGCTTCCTTTGCCCGAGCGGAGCGTGTCGTATCTTCCGCCTCGATGTGAATGTTGGATTCCCACTGAGTCATCTCATCAGCGGCGTAAAGCTGGAGATACTGATCCGTATAACTGTCGAGGAACTGTTGCGCCTGTTCCGTGACGGGAATCTTTTGCGTGTTCTTTGTGCTGGAAGCGCAGGATGTGATGGACAGTGAGGTGACCATCAGGAGTCCTGCAAGCAGGAATACTCGTTTCATCGTCGCTAACTCCTGTCAATTTCCCCCAGGCGTCAGGTCCTGAGGTATGAACGGCTCTTAAGAAAATCAAGATGTTTCAAGGGTGTGTACGAGTCAAGCCGATTTGCCACAGGCGGGAGGGACAGAGCGTAAAGTTGGTGAGATCGCCGACGGCGGTTGTAGCTGCGGTGATACGTATGTAAGCTTCGCTTGTGTGTATATTTGAGGATGAAAATGATGAGACTCGAAGACCTGAGTGCACGGGTCGCCGATCATATTGCGGATGGCATTGTCCTCGAAAACTCAGAGGGCATCATCCTCTATGTCAATCCTGCGCTTGAAAAACTTCTTGCTTATCAAGCCGGTGAACTGATCAACCGTCACTGGACGACCATTGTTCCTGACGATCAACGAATTCTCGTCGAATCCGCGAATGTCCGCCGACTGCAAGGGGAAACCGACCGCTACGAGATGGAACTCCTCCACCGGGACGGCAATCGTATCCTCGTGCTTATCACCGGAACGCCGTACGCGTTTGAAGAGGGCACGATCGGGATGCTCAGCGTCATCACGGATATATCAGCGTTGCGGGCGGCCGAGAAGGAAGTCGAACGGCTAAGAGCATTTTACGGCAACCTTGTCGATGCCATGGCAGATGGCGTTGTCGTTGAAGACAGCTCCGGGCATTTCACCTTCGTCAATCCGGCGATGGCAAAATTGTTGGGTACGACACCTGAAAAACTGATCGGAACACATTGGACGAATACGATCGATGTGGGACAGGAACGTGTTGTACGCGATGCGATCAAACGCAGGAAAGGCGGCCACACGGAAGTCTACGAATTGACGCTGAAACGTCAGGATGGCAAATCTGTCACCGGACTCGTCACAGCGCAACCGTTTCAATTCAATGAAGAAGAAAAGGAGATGGGAGTACTCAGTGTTTTCCGGGACATCACTGAGCTTCGCACGGAGCAGGAGGAAAAACGGCATCTCTCTGAACAGTTCCTGGCTTCGCAGAAAATGGAGACCATCGGACGGCTGGCAGGAGGAGTCGCCCACGACTTCAACAACCTGCTGTCAATCATCAAGGGTCAGGCGGACATGGCGATCATGACCATGTCGCTGGATGAACCGGTAAAGGCGAGTTTTGACCGCATCCTGAAAACCGTTCGACGAGCTTCGGATCTTGTGCGGCAGTTGCTGATGTTCAGCCGCCGCCAATATCACGATCCTCGCCCGCTTGTTCTGGACACTCTGCTCGCGGATATGGAAAGGCTGTTGCGGCCGATCATTCTCACAGGAGTAAACCTGCAAGTCGAGAAGGGTGAGACTCTCTGGGAAATCAAAGCGGATCCCGGGCAAATCGAGCATGCCGTGGTCAACCTGGCTGTCAACGCAAACGACGCCATGCCGCATGGAGGAATCCTGACACTCAAGGCTTCCAATCAGATACTGGACAAGGAGTTTATCCGTGACCATCCGATGGTTGTTCCAGGTGAATACGTTCTTCTGATGGTCAGCGATACCGGTATCGGGATGACCAAAGAGGTCCTGGCAAAAGTTTTCGATCCTTTCTTCACGACCAAGGAGGAGGGGAAAGGGACGGGTCTGGGGTTGTCAAGTGTTTACGGAATTGTCAAGCAACACGATGGCTATATTTTTGTTGACAGTACACCCAACGAAGGGACCACCTTCCGCATCTACTTCCCGAGGGCAAGCTAACACCTTTTTAATCAATAAATTAAAGAGATAGCGATAATCGGATGGTTTTATCCGATTTAATGGGTTTTATGCCTTCTGCCGCGATAAATCAACGACACATGTGACTTCAGCCATTTTTCGGAGCGTCCGAAGTCCGGGTTGACCTGTTCCGCTTTGCGGAATGCCGCATCATGGGGCCGCGGCATCCCGGGAGACTGCAACGCATGCAGCATTTCGTGGTGAATGATGGAACGGAGGACAAATTCGGGTACCCGTTCATCATCAAGAACAGGATGGATGATGATCAGATGGGCGTCGTGCTGATAGCTTCCGAGACGCCGGTGCCGCACACTTCGTCCCGACATATCTCGGCCCCAGCTGATCCGGACGTCCAGCGAATCCCCGAAAAATCGCCTGTTCACGCGATTCGCCAATAAATTCAGATTGTAAACACATCCCTCGGGACGAATGACGAAGCCTGCGCGGGCGGGGGTCGGAGAATCCGGGATGCTCCGGATGAAGTCCTGTATCGGTTTTGGGACTCCATTTCGGGGTTTCTTGATCCAAAAGGCCAATGCGTCGATCAGGTCGGGTGGAGCGTTGAGGAATTGCTGGTGCAGGCGTATCGAGATGCTGCCCCGCTTCCACAGGAAGGAGGCCATGCTGGTGCGGTTCCGGGTCAGAGTGATCGAAACGGGTCTGGCGACCCGGCTGGATAGTTCAACTTCCAGATCCTCGGGACCCCACGCCGGAAAAGGTAAAAACAGCGTATCGTTGGGCTGGTCTTTCATGACGGAAAATTAGCAGTTTGATCGGAGATCGTCAACAGGTTCGGAACACCCGGAGGGGCATCTCCACGGAGAGGCTCCCTGAAATCGGGGAGTTCTGCAATGGAGGCGGGGAAAAAGCGTGACATCATGGGGGAGAAAGGACGGGTATGAAATCTCCAGTTCATGCGTGGCCGTGGTTGCCTCTCGCCCTCGGGGTTGTGATCGGGGTGGTGATCCTCGTCGTTTTCGCGAGGGGACAGGTCTCCGGCGGAACGAAGAATCAGGACGAGGAGAAGGGGATGAAAGAGGATACCAGCCAGGTGTTCAGCACGGTGAGCGAGGAGCAGTGGCGCCAGCGGCTGACCTCTCAGCAGTTCCGAGTTCTTCGCCAGAAGGGAACAGAGCGAGCATTTACCGGGGAATACTGGAACACTCATACTCGTGGAGTGTACCGTTGCGCTGCCTGCGGTCAGGAGCTTTTCGACAGCGTTGATAAGTACGAATCCGGAACCGGTTGGCCGAGTTTCACGCGTCCGATTCATGATGGAGCGGTTGCCTTTGAAAACGATCGCAGTCTCTGGGAGGTGCGAACGGAAGTCCACTGTCCTCGATGTGGCGGACATCTTGGGCATGTTTTCGATGACGGTCCCGCTCCTGCCGGGAAACGGTACTGCATGAATTCCGTTTCGCTGAAACTGGACACTGCAGCGACTGTAGAATAGCAAACATCCCGGAGGTAACGGGAGTATTCACCTCTTCCCCGGGATAAAAGCGAGTCCTGAATTGGTACGGCGCCGGAAAGACCATCAATATGTTGTTTCTCCCGAACCGGCAGCGGGATCCAGCCGCTTCAGCCCCCGTACACCTCTTCGATCCCGGGAAATTCTTTTGTGATGCCGGGTTTCTCCTGGCAACATTGCACCCAAGGATCAATCGTTTCATCATCGCGAGAGTCCTAACAGTGAGAACCGGTTGTGCCAGATCAGAAAAGATCAAGGGGAGCCTCAGAGGTTGTAAGTTTCTGGAGATGCGAAAAGCGCTTGCATCTACTTGCTCGGGCAAGTAGAATGTGGAAGCTAAAAATTCCAAATGGGAGGTCTTGTGTTTCTGATGGAAGAGAGCATCAGTTTCATGATCAGCCGACTTGCAAATGCCATGCGTCTTGAGCTCGAGAGGAGACTCGCTCCTTTCGGCGTAACTGCACAGCAATGGACCGTATTAATGCTTTGCCACCAGAATGGCGCAATCACTCCTTCGTACCTGGCGGAGGCGCTGGGCGTGGACGGTTCAGCTGTCACCCGTCTACTGGATCGATTGGAGAAAAAGAACTTTGTTCGCAGGACGGTCAATCCGACCGATCGAAGATCGGTACAGGTTGAACTTCTTGATGAAGGGCGGCGTCTTGCGATGACCCTGCCCCCTCTCGATGCAGAAGTGGCGGATCAATTCCTCAACGGCCTTTCCGGCCGTGAAGAGGCTCAGTTGAAGCTGATCCTTCGCAGCATGATGCGAAATACGGAAGAACCATCAGGCGTGAAGCCCCAGGTTGACGGTCCGCTTTATTAATCGAGTGTGAGAAACCCTCGTTCGATCCTGAAAAGTCCCGGTGGGGACTTTTTTCATTTGGTGCTGCAGGTCACATCCGTCGTTCTTTTTCTGAGCGAACTTTCTAAAAGTTCCATGGTTTCCCGATCATTCAGTAAGGGGGAGCCATCGGTTAGAACATCGTGCAAACGTTGTTTTCGTGTCGTGTGTGAGGAACCGAGACACTATATTAAGCGGAGATCTCCGGAGTGGGAAGTGTGCCGGAGGACTTTACAGGACTGTACTTAAACCACGGGCAACCCAGGACGAGAAGGGGGAGATGCCATGAGAGGGCTTCCGAGGTTTTTCTGGCTGGTGTGGGGTCTTCTGATTTCCATGTCAGTCATATCGACAGCACGTGCGGCCAATGAGTCGATTGCGATCGCACTGACCGTACGTGGGGCTGCGGAGGTGAAGCAGGGAGTGGAAGAATGGATCCCGCTCGCCTTCGGAGCTGTACTGAATGACAGCGACCAGGTACGTACCGGAGAGAATGGATTCATCGCACTGGCATTCACCGATGATGGCTCGCAGATCAAACTGCGGCCCAACACCTCTGTGACCGTCACGGCAGTACGCAGCGAAAATCTTGCGCTGTCCAAGAAGGTCGCCATTCAGGTGGGTGAACTCCTCTCCGAGGTGAAGAAGCAGAAGGGGTCGATGGAGGTCAACACCCCCACCTCGGTTGCTTCGGTCAAGGGAACCGAATTCTGGACCATGGTTGACCCGTCCGGCGGAACGACTGTGATCACCCTGGAAGGTCTCATAGAACTGTACAACCTGGTCAGTGGAACGTCGGTTCAGGTTCCTGTAGGTCAATACGCGACGTCGAGCGCCTCCGGGCGTATCAGTGCTCGCCCGATGAGCCCGGCGATTCAAGTCCCGACGTGGAACCCAGAGGAACAGCAACCACCTCAGCAGCCTGAGGAACAGCAACCCCAGGAAGAGCAACAACAGCCGAGTGCTGAGCCTGAAGGCTCGGGCGGTGGCGGTGGTGGTGGCGGCGGTCTCGGGATCGGTGGAGCCGTGGGTTCCACGATTCTCGAGGACGGCAGGAACTACCAGTACATAAGTCTTCGGCCCGACGTTTCCATCTGGCGTTTTGGGATCGGTCTTGATCTGCCACTCTATTTCGACCCGAAAGGTGGTATTCGTAACGACGAGTGGGATTTCAAGACAATTGATGATGTCGTCAACAAGATCTTCTACCTGCGCTACAACAAGCCCGGCGATCGCACCTATGTCCGTGTGGGAGCGTTGCAGAACATCACGCTCGGCTACGGCTTGATCATGCGCGATTATTCCAACGCCATCGAATGGCCGAAGGTGCGGCGACCCGGTGTGCACTTCCAGCAGAAGATCGGCGCGTTCGGGATCGAGGGAATGACCAACAACCTGAACGAGCTCAGTCCGGCCAACGGAATGCAGGGACCTGGTGTTGTAGGGTTGCGTGGTACGTTTGAAATGAAGCTTGGGCTTCCGATTATCTTCGGTGCCACGGCGGTCTATGATGGCAACCAGTACCTTGGCATCCAGGACCAGGACGGCGACGGCGTTCCCAACCAGTTCGATATCTTCGAGGGCGATGACAAGGTTAAGATTGAGGAAGCCAGGAACCAATTCCTCATTCCGGGAACAACTGAATTGGATACCGCCGCAATCCGGAACCTGATCGCAATTGGAGCGTTGAAGGACATTCTGGCTCCGTCGATGGACTTTAAGAACAGGAAGGCAAGCGCGTTTGTCATGGGTGTGGATGTCGGCGTACCGTTGATTCGCCGCGAGAAAATGCAACTCTGGCTCTATGGCCAGGCGGCTCAGATCGCCGATTACGGCATGGGTATCTCCGCGCCTGGCTTGAAGTTCAGACTGGGGCCAGTTTCCCTTGGAGCCGAGTACCGTATCTTCGGCAAGGAGTTCATGCCGGAATTCTTCAACTACAGCTACGAAATCGACCGTGTAGCCTGGGTTGAAGGTGCGGACAGCTCCTACTACATGAAAAAGACAAGTCGGCTTAACAGCCTGAAATCCGCTTCCGGATACTTCGTGGATGCCGGGATCGCTCTCGGGAACCTGTTCAATCTCTATGCCTCCTACCAGGCCATGGATTACGGCGCGGGATTCCCAAGCAAGAACCTCTTCGGAAGTGCTTCGCTTAATCCCAAGCTGGTTCCCAAGCTCGGTCTCGCCGAAGCGTACTACTTCCAGCCAAACGCGGACAAGCTGTTTGAATCGACAGACGGCACCGTCGCAGGATACCGTATTGGGTTTGAAATGGGCGGCGGATTCATGCTCGTGATGGACAACAAATCCATCTACCGCAACGGCGTCTGGGAGAAGGTGATGACGGTCGAAACGCAGTTCAAGTTCTGAGATCATCAGCAATCAATTCAGCGGACATCCCGATTTCGGGGTGTCCGCTTTTTCGTCTCTGGGAGAACGGACCCGGATAAAACGCGGCGTTTCGAATGATTGGACGTTATGCAAGTCAATGAATCCGGAGCGAGAGTCGGCGCCCCGGGTTTTTCGTGTGGCGAAGCTGCATCATGAGTAATCACCAGAACTTCTTCAACAGCATAGCGAAACGCTGTCGAAGTTCCTGTTGCTGTTGAGCGACACCAAAGGGGTTTCATCACCGCGCCCTCCCGCAACGGCGGGAGGGCGCGGTGATCTCCAAAGTGGTGCAATGGACGGTGTGCACTAAGGGAGATTGCCACGTGCCGAACGGTCGGCACCGGCTATGACACATGGGAAAAGCGCGTTAAAAGGATTGTTGCATTTTAAACTTGAATCCACCCTTCTCCTGGTGCGATGTTCACGGTGATCGAACATGAACAGGGCGCATGAACAGGAAGCGACGGTGAATTACGAAGAGCAGAATCGCAGGTACTGGAACGAGGTGACACCAGCACACAGGGATTCCGAGTTTTATGGGGTGGACCCGTTTCTCGCCGGAAAGACCGCTCTCTACGCCCGTGAAATCGAAGATCTCAGAAACCTTCACGGAAAGCGGCTGCTCCATCTCCAGTGCCACTTTGGTTTGGATACTCTCTCCTGGGCGCGTGAAGGCGCCGAGGTGACTGGAGTCGACCTTTCGGATGTCTCCATCGAGACCGCCCGTGAAATTGCGGAGAAGGCGAAGATCCAGGCTCGCTTCCTCTGCAACAACGTTTATGATCTCCCCGGACCGTTGACAGGGGAGACCTTCGACGTCGTCTATACCGGGCGTGGCGCGAGCTGCTGGCTGCGCGACCTCGACCGCTGGGCGGAGATCATCGCCGAACTTCTGGCGCCGGGTGGAGTCCTCTACCTCCACGACACCCATCCGATGCTCTACCTCTGGCAGGAGGAGGGAGCGCTCCCGCCGTTCAGGGTGGAGGGCAGCTATTATCATGATCCCGAACCGCTGACCGATGAACCGGGCAAGTCGGCGGATTACGCCGGTGGCGACTACATCCCGAAGGGACAGGCTTATGAGTGGCGGTGGACGATTGCGGATATCCTCAACTCGCTGATCCGTGCCG
>JAZDLX010000019.1:0-10473 GCA_043801585.1 bacterium
TCCGCGGGAACGAACACGGTAAAATTCGGCAGTGCCCTGAGCAGTGCGATGTCCTCGAGCATCTGGTGTGTCGCACCGTCAGGTCCCACGCTGATGCCGCTGTGGCCTCCGCCGATCTTGACGTTGCAGGGAGTGTAGCCGACCGTCACGCGAAGCTGGTCGAAGGCTCGTCCGACGCCGAAAGCCGAATAGGTCGTGTAATAGGGCACCTTGCCGAAACGGCTCATGCCCGCCGCGACGTTCACCATGTTCTGCTCGCTGATCCCCATCTGGAAGGTTCGCTCGGGAAACTCGGCGAGGAACATGTCCACGTTCAGCGAACGGATGTTGTCGGAGACCAGGACGACAACGTTGTCGTGCGTTTTACCGACGTCGACAAGCCCGGCTCCCCACCCCTCACGGGTCGTACGGCGGGTGAATTCACGGGCGGGATGTGCATTCGTTTTCAGCGGCCTGCTCATGACGGAGATCCGTTTTCCCCGAGACGTGACAGCCAGTTATCGTAAGTCGTCCCCAGTCCACGTAGCGCCTGCTCCGCCTGCTCGACGGTTGGCGGGCGGCCGTGCCAGCGGTGATCCCCCTCGATCTCCGGCCACCCCTTGCCCATCACCGTTCTCGCGAGGATCACGGTGGGTTTGCCCTTTGCGCCACGGGCCTTCTCGAAAGCGCCAAGAATGGACGCCATGTCATGCCCGTCGATGTCGACGACGTCCCACCCGAAAGCCCGATACTTGTCGGCGAGCGGCTCGACGTTCATCACTTCCGCTGTCGCTCCGTCGATCTGCAGGCCGTTGACGTCAACGATGCCGCAGAGGTTGTCGAGGCGGTAATGGGCGGCGCACATCGCCGCCTCCCAGATCGCCCCCTCCTGCTGTTCGCCGTCGCCCATGCAGCACCAGACCCTGCGCGGGTGGTCGTCCATTTTCGCCGCCAGGGCGACTCCGACGGCGACACTCAGCCCCTGCCCCAGCGACCCCGCCGACACCTCGAGGCCGGGTGTGTCTTGAGCGCTTGGGTGTCCCTGGAGAGCACCCGCAAAAGACCGGAAACCGAGCAGCATGTTCAGGGAAAAATAGCCCCGTTCCGCCATCACACTGTAGATCACCGGACTGACATGAGCGTTGGAAACGTTCCAGAAATCGCGGTCGGGCCAATCGGGATGGACAGGATCGACGTCGACTTCATGAAAAAGCAGCGCGGTCAGAAAATCCGTCACCGAGAGCGACCCGCCGGTGTGTCCGCTGCCCGCATGAGCGAGCATCGTCAGGATGTCCCGGCGGACATCCCGTGCGACCTCAACCAGTTTGTCGGGAGACCAGCCGAGACGGCCGGCAGAAGTGCGTTCGAGGTGTTGTGGGGTGATTCTTGTGACGCTCACGGTTTCCTCGATCAAACTGCGAGAGCGGCTTCGATTGCTTTTCGCAGCGTGGCGATGTTCGCCGCAACATCTCCTTGGAACACAGCGGTTCCCGCGACAAGTTCGGTAGCTCCGGCGCGGACCAGATCTCCCGCATTCTCAGGGCTTACGCCGCCGTCCACCTGAATCGATGCCTTCGACCAGGTGGAACCAAGCAGCCGTCTGACACGTCTGATTTTGTCGAGCGACTGGGGAATGAACAACTGACCGCCCCATCCGGGATTGACGGACATGATCAGCACACGGTCCAACAGGGAAATCACATGCCGCAGCGTGGGTACGATCGGAGTTGCGGGATTCAGGGCGACCCCCGCCTCCAGACCCAACTCGCGTATCCGGCTAAGGACACGGTGAAGATGTGTCTCCGTTTCAGCGTGGACGGTGATTCCGCGAACACCGGCCCTGGCGAAAGCATCGATCTGACGTTCAGCATCCACGATCATCAAATGAGCATCCACCACGGCGCCAGTGGCGTCGATGACCGCTTTGACGATGTCCGGGCCGTATGTAATCGGGGGAACGAAACTGCCATCCATGACATCCGCATGCAGCGCATGAGCGCCAGCGTCGAGAGCCTCACGGGCGTGCTCCGCCAACCGGCCGAAATCCGCCGCCAACAGGGAGGGCCGGATCTCGACAACACCACCGATCTTTCCGCTGGATTTGCTCATCTTCGAGTCACCCCCTGTATCCGGTCCCGACCCGCCTACCGGCTGTTCACCGTCAGGTTGACCGTATCACCCACCGCCACCGCCGTTCCCGCAACGGGTAACTGGATCATCACCGCTCCCTGGCGGCGGCCTGTGTACCGGTCACGTTCCACCTCCCCAACTACGAGTCCCGCTTTCAGAATCAGGTATTTTGCCTGCTCCTCCGGCAGGTTGAGGACATTTGGGACGACATAGCGATCCGGCGGGGTGCCAAGGCTGACAGTGACTGTTGCCTTTGACAGTTTTTCGACCACGGTGTCCTGGGGCGGTTGCTGCGCGATCACCAGTCCTTCAAAGGTCGTGTCGCTGAAGGCGTAAGCGATGCTGTCCACTTTCAAACCCAAACCCTGAAGCTTGAACACCGCATCGTCACGGGGCAGCCCGATGACGAGCGGGACCACAGCCGTCGCAGTGCCTGCCGAAACGGCCAGGTGAATACGGCGGCCCCGTTTCGTCCACCCGCCAGGAGCGGGGAACTGGTCAAGAATCATGCCGGGGGGCTGCGAAGCGTCAAACCGCTGATCATCCACGACGAGTTTGAAACCGCGGCGGCCGAACTCCTGCCGAGCCTTCGAGATCATCATTCCACGCACGTCCGGCACACGGATTTCCGTTCCCTGACGTGTGTAAATCGGCATCACCACGAAATTTATCACCGCGGCGATGGCGCCCCACACGATAAGAACGCCGAGAAGCCGCCACCCCCATGTGATCAGGCTGCCAAATGGGTCTTTCACTCCACCTTTGTCCATCGTATCGAGTAGCTCCCATCGATGCCGTCACGCGGCGGCCAGGTCATCACCTCGCCCGCTCCCACGATCCAGTCTGGCTGTATCCCGTCGGTCACTTCACCACGGATGAAACGTCCCTCGAATGTTCGATCAAACTCCGCCGCCCGCCTTTGGTTCTCTTCCGGTTCAAGGCTGCACGTACTGTATACCAACACTCCACCGGGTTTGACAAACTCCGCCGCACGCTCCAGCAGATTCGACTGGAGCAGGGTCATCTGTACCAGGTCCGCGGGCGATCGGCGAGCCGTCAGATCCGCCCGGCGATGGGCCACTCCGGTGCCGCTACAAGGTACATCAATCAGCACTCGGTCGCCCGGAGGAATCTCCAGGTCCAGGACGTCCGCCGTAACAACCTTGACCGCGCCATGCCCCAAACGCTTCAACCCCTCCCGAATCCGTTCAGAGCGCCGCTCGTCACGGTCCACACTGACCAGCGTTCCCTGCCCACCCATCCGCTCCCAGATCAGAGCCGTCTTGCCTCCCGGCGCTCCACACAGGTCGAGCACCCGCTCCCCGGGCTGTGGGTCGAGCAGCATCACCGGGATGCTGGCGCCTGGATCCTGCACCGTGGTCCGTCCATCCTGAAAGGAAGGCAGTGTCGGCGGCCGGACGTTGCGCGCATAGGCGAAACCGGGACAAATCGAAAGATGCTGAGGATCGACGCCTTCTGAACGGAGCAGATTCAGCCATTCTTCATCGGAAGCCGTCTTCAGAAGGTTTCGCCGAAGCCCCACCGGGGGATGAACGGCGTAAAATCGGATAAGCTCGTCCGCTTTTTCCCCGGTCCATTGAGCGGACCATTTGACACGCCATTCAGTATAGGATTCTTCTGCACTTAGAGTTGACGATTTAGCTTTTGACCCCTCACGGACGGCACGGCGAAGAACCGCATTGACCAGTCCCGCGCCTCCCTTTCCACGCAGCTCCTTGGCATGCTCAACAGCCTCATCGACAGCGGCGTGTGCAGGGACGCGATCCAGGAAACGGATCTGGTAGAGTCCGACGCGCAGGATCGCCAGCAGCGATTCTTCCACGTTGCGCACACCGCTGGTCAGGTAACCGTCGAGTTCCTGGTCCAGTGCACGGAGATTCCGAACGACACCGTAGGTCATTTCAGTCAACAGCGCACGGTCGCGTTCATCCCAACTTTGCTGTTTTTTAAGGAATTCATCACGGAGGAGGTCAATCGTGCCTTCTTTGCGCTCCCAGCGACGGAGGATCGTTGCCGCCGCCCGTCGCGGAGTGGTATCGGCGCCGCTCATCGTTGACCCAGGCAGGTTCCCGGCGAAAGATCGTAACCACGCAGAAATTCGGAGACGGGCATCCGCCGTTTCCCTTCGAGTTGAACCTTAAGGAATCGAACCGCTCCTTCCCCGCAGGCGACCTTGAGATAATCCTGGTCCTTGATTATCCGAATCACCTCTCCGGCACTGGCCCCCTCGTTGCTGAATTCATCGCGAGATTCAAATAATTTTAGAGACTTGCCGTCAGGAAGATAGGTATATGCCCCCGGCCATGGAGTAACCCCCCGAATCCGGTTATGAACCGCTCGTGCCGTCTGGTTCCAGTCGATGAAGCCGTCCTCCTTGGTCAGTTTAGGTGCGCGGGAAACCTCCGATTCGTTCTGGGCAAGCGGTGTCAGGGTTCCGGCTTCCAGTCCGGCCAGCGCTTCAAGAACCATCTCCCCTCCGAGCGGCGCGAGACGCTCGGCGAGTTGTCCGGCGTTCTCGTCGGGGTCCACAGTGACCCGCGCCTGGAGCACAACACCGCCAGCGTCCACCGTTTCCGTGATCCGGATGATCGAAACGCCGGTTTCCGTCTCGCCGTTGATCAGGGCCCACTGGATCGGGGCAGGTCCACGGTATTTGGGAAGCAGACTCGGGTGGATGTTGAGAGTGCCAAGGCGTGGAGCGTCAAAAATCTCAGGCGGCAGGATGCGGTAGGCAACCACCACCGCAGCGTCCATCCCGAGGGATTGAAATTCCTGGATGAACCGTGGATCGCGGGGTCCGGGTGGGGTCATCACCGGAATGCCCGCGGCGACCGCGCGTTCCTTGACGGGTGTGGGGCGAAGTTTTCTGCCTCTTCCGGCAGGTTTGTCGGGTCCGGTAACAACAACAGCCACTTGGTGTGCAGAGGCGATCAACACCTCAAGCACGGGAACGGCAAACGGATCGGTACCGAGGAAGGCGATGCGCACGCTTAGGCCCTCTTGGAATTGGCCATTTCGCTGCTTTCTTTTTCCAACTCCTTCAAACGTGCACGAAGCATACTGCGTTTCAACGCGGGGATGTGGTCCACGATCAGCACCCCGTCGAGGTGGTCTATCTCATGCTGCACCACCCTTGCGAGCAGGCCGTCCGCTTCAAGCGTCAGCTCGTTTCCATCGAGATCCTGGTACTGCACGACCACGCGAACCGGACGCTCCACCTCTTCGTTGATCCCGGGGAGTGAAAGGCATCCCTCTTCCATAACCACCTTCTCGTCACTCTCCTCGACAGTTTCCGGATTGGCGAACACAAAGATTCGCCGTGGGTCATCTTCTTTTTCACCGGGAATGCCGATGACCAGAAAACGTTCCAGAATGCCCACTTGCGGGGCGGCGAGACCAATCCCGTCTTCACGGATCATCGTCTCGACCATGTCCCGCGCCAGATCCTCCAACGGCTTGCCGAAGGTCGTCACCTCGTCGGCCTGGAGACGAAGGACCGGATCACCATAGACTCGTATCTTCAATAAAGACATCTCGTTTTGCTTCCGTAATGGGCGAGGCGTTGTCGTTGTATTATGCTGAAATAGTGCGGCTGACCGCACTGCGGTCGATAATGACCTTGGTGTTGTCGGAGATTTTGATGATCAACGCATTGTCCTTTTCGCGGATCCCGGCGATGGTCCCATGGATTCCACCGATGGTGACAATCTCATCGCCCTGCTTCAACTCATGGATCATCTTCTGCTGCTCTTTCTGCTTTTTCGCCTGGGGGCGAATCATCAGGAAATAGAGCACGAGGAAAATGAGGATGAAGGGCAGGAATCCAAGCAGTCCGCCGCCCTGGGCGCTCTTCTGGGCGCCAGCCTGAATCAGCGCCATCAGTGGTGTTGCAAGAATCATCATCTGGTTCTATGCCCCCATCATGGTTTGGGTTGTTCCGTTTGAACCGGAATATAACAAAGATGCCCTGCCCGTGCGCTTTACCATGCACCTATGTGGGGATGGGGCGAGCCTCAAAAGATCCTATTGTTTCCCAATGAAATCAATCCTTTCCCAACGATCAGCGAGAAGCATTGCGCTACCCTCACTTCCACCTGAAAGTACAGGGAATGCACATATAAACCATATCTGAGCCGTTTTCAGGCCGATTTTGTGAAAAAATTCCATTGGTTCACCTCTCCTCACAATTCCTCGTTCTCGCCGTGTCACCTCTCCCCTCCCGCAGCTAACATCACAATACTTCGAATGTTGCCAGATACCCGCCACCTTGTGATAGAAAATTCATGACAAGCATTAGGTTTTCCTAAAAATAGCATCCTCCGAGTGGGTTGCGCCGCGCATACGTTGAATGTACTTTCCCTCACCCGCACTGCGGCTCTTCCCTTGTGAAAACCGTCATCACGGTCTTCACACGGCGGGTGCGTGGTGATGTATCGACCGGTGGCAGGTGCTTCTTTAGGCCGACGGCCGAGGATCAGGCGGCAGGGAAACGGGTGTGCGGATTCCCTCCGTGATTCACCTGGAGACATGCACGTGAGTGCTACGGTTCGGTCCATCTTTGACGGTGACGCCGCCATCACCCTCTTTACCGGCAACTATGGCTCGGGAAAGACGGAGGTGTCGGTGAACGTGGCCACCTCTCTCGCCCGCTCCGGCAGTTCTCACATCACCGTCGCCGACCTCGATCTGGTCAACCCCTACTTTCGCTGCCGTGAAGCCCGTGAACCGATGGAGTCACTGGGCATCCGTGTCGTCGCCCCCAGCGGCGATTACCACAACGCCGACCTTCCCATCCTGATGCCGGAGGTGCGGGGCGCGGTCGAGCGTCCTCAGGGTCCGACGATCCTCGATGTGGGCGGCGATAATGTTGGCTCCACAGTGCTTGCCGGGCTTGCACCCCTGCTGAGAACCCGTCCCCACCGGATGGCGTTTGTGCTTAACCAGAGCCGTCCGTTCACCGGAACGGTCGAGGGTGCGATGCAGATCATGAACGAAATCGAATCCGCCAGCAGGCTGAAGATTACGCACATCGCCGGCAACACCCATATGATGGAAGAGACAAACCGCGAAATGATCGTTGCCGGTGCGGCGTTCTGCAATGAAGTTGCCCGCTTGCGTGGCATCGAGTTGTTGTTCGTCACAATGGCGGAATCGCTGCTGGACGTCACCCCCAAGCCGGGCGCCCTGCTGACCGTTAAGGGGATCGACGCACCGGTGCTGCCGCTGAAACGGATCATGCTGCCGCCGTGGCTGGGTGGACCCGCGCCCGGCTCGATGGCGACACACTCGCGAGATGGTTTCGCGAGGATTACGGAAAGCTGAGGAAGAAACAGGATTCACAGGATAGTCAGGATCACGACCTGACGGAGCGAAAAGGGCTGGATGACTGAAAGGTAACAGGATAGACAGGATAGTCAGGATTACTACCTGACGGAACGAAAAAGGCTGGATGACGAATGGTTACAAAATGGACAGGAGGGTCAGGATGACTGATGATGCGATTCAATAGTCATCCTGAACGAAGTGAAGGATCCATGAGTTGATGATTTCTTAGTTGCGTCAGGTCATTAGCGAAGCGGATCCCTGGCACGGAAGAGTCCATAAATCAAAATTCGATCTGTTTTGAATGTCTTAATCCTGTGTATCTGTGAAATCATGTGCATCCTGTTCAAGCTGTTCAAGGATGTTCGACCATTCAAGCGATTGGGAGAGACGATGCCGCTGGTCACCATAGATCCGGAAACCTGCAAAGGTTGCGAGTTGTGCGTCGAGGCATGCCCGCAGGAGATCATTCAAATGACCGACACGATCAACACCAAGGGCTATTTCTACGCCAAAGTGTTCGATCAGCCGCGCTGCATTGGATGCCGGCTCTGCGCGATCATGTGTCCCGACGTGGCGATCGAGGTGGGGGTCAACGCCGTGCAGTACCAGTATTTCCCATACTAAGAAGGAACAGGATGGACAGGATGGACAGGATAATCAAGGTGATAAAAAAGGAATAATGTTATCGAGGGTGGCCCGGCTGCCCCGTCAGCCGGGAAGCCGCAATTTTTCAGCACAGGCAGGAAATATCAACGAGTCAAATGGTTCTAAAACGGCACAAGGAAACGAAACAGGATGGACAGGATAAGCAGGATTTTGCAAATAGCACAGCGTTTCGGTCTTCTGTTTTTATTTCATCCTGATCATCTTGTACATCCTGTGAATTCTTTGATTTTGCTTTAAAAGAGGCATGTGATGGCGAAGAAATTGATGAAAGGCAACGAAGCGATCGGCGAAGCGGCCATCCAGGCCGGAGCACGTCATTACTTCGCCTACCCGATTACACCGCAGACGGAAGTTGCCGAATACCTGGCGCGCCGGATGCCGGAAGTCGACGGTGTCTTTCTCCAGGCGGAATCGGAGCTTGGTGCGGCCAATATGATTTTCGGCGGAGCCTCGACCGGCAAACGGGTGTTTACCTCCTCGTCGAGTCCCGGCATCAGCCTGATGAGCGAAGCGCTCAGCTACATCGCCTGTGCGGAATTGCCCTGTGTCTTCATCAACGTCTGCCGCGCAGGACCCGGACTCGGCGGAATTCTGCCCAGCCAGGGCGACTATTTCCAGGCGGCGCACGCGAGTGGGCACGGCGACTTTCACCTGCTGGTGCTGGCTCCCTCAACAGTGCAGGAGGCGGTGGAACATATCATGATCGCCTTTGACCTCGCGGACAAATACCGCAACCCGGTGATGATCTTCGCCGATGGACTGATCGGCCAGATGATGGAACCGGTCGATTTTGACGCGGTCAAAACCGGCAAACCCGCCGACCACAGCGATTGGGCGATCACCGGGGCGAAGGGACGCAAAGCCAGAAGCCTGAGCACCGGGTCGAAACGGCAGCAAAGTATTGATAACCGTCACCTGGTAAAGACACTCTACCTCAATCCCGTGGATAACGAGAAACACAACATTCACCTCGCCGAAAAATATGAGAAGATGAAGGTTGAGGTGCGCCACGAGATTTACGGCGACCTGAGCAAGGCAACGATCCTGATCACCGCTTTCGGCACCTCGGCGCGTGTCTGCAAAACCGCCATCGATCAGCTCGCCGAAGAGGGCATTCACACGGCCCTGTTCCGCCCGATTACCCTCTACCCCTTCCCGGCGCAGGCGATCCGTGAGGCGGCGGAATTGAAAAACGTTGCCGCCATTCTATCCGTCGAGATGAACAACGGGCAGATGGTGGAGGATGTCAGGAAGTTTACACGCGAGATCAAACCGGTTCACTTCTTCGGGCGGCAGGGCGGCATCGTCCCGAGTCCCGAGGAGGTTGTAGAAGTCGTGAAGAAGTTGGTGAAGTAAACAGGCGTTTGAGCAGTCAACGAGGCAAGCATGGCGACGACAACCATTTTTCAGCGCCCCGAGGCGATGACCGACGTGGAAACTCATTACTGCCCGGGTTGCACCCACGGCGTGATACACCGGCTGGTGGCGGAATCGCTTGACGAACTGGGGCTGCGTGAAAAGGCGGTAGGCGTTGCACCGGTGGGCTGCTCGGTGCTCGCCTACAATTACTTCAACTGCGATTTCCTCGAAGCTGCGCACGGCCGCGCACCGGCGTTCGCGACCGGACTGAAACGGGTCAGTCCCGAGCTGACCGTGTTCACCTACCAGGGCGATGGCGATCTCGCCTCGATCGGCACCAACGAGATTCTTCACGCCGCCAACCGCGGCGAAAAGATCACCGTCATCTTCGTCAACAATGCGATCTATGGAATGACCGGCGGACAGATGGCCCCGACCACCCTGCCCGGCCAGATTACCACCACCAGCCCGATGGGCCGTGACGTCGAGCTCGCCGGATGGCCGATCCGCATTCGCGAACTGCTGGCAACCCTGCGCACCCCGGCCTACATCGCCCGTGGCAGCGTGCACAGCCCCCAGTGGACGATCCGTACGAAGAAATACATCAAGAAAGCGTTCCAGTACCAAGAGGAAAAACGCTGCTTCAGCCTGGTGGAGGTCCTCTCCACCTGCCCGACAAACTGGGGAATGACCCCTGTCGAGGCAACGAAGTGGCTGGCGGAGAAAATGATCCCCTACTACCCCCTCGGCGAATTGAAAACTCCCGACGAGGAGGACGGGGTCGTAACGAAAATGCTGCACGAATGAAAACGAAACCGAGAACAAAATCTGAAACAGGATGTACAGGATAGACAGGATTTCTTAAGAGAATAAAAAGCAGTTATCCAAAATCTACCAACCGCTGGATGAAAGATCATCATAAAAAACTCGCTTAAGAGCGGAGGGAATATGGCAAAAGAGGAAAAGAAAAAAGGGACCTGCTTTATTGTTGGT
>JAZDLX010000021.1:0-5818 GCA_043801585.1 bacterium
GTTGCGCAATGTGATCCATCCCGAAACCGGGGTGAACCTCGTCAAGATGAACATGATCCGTGATATCGTCATCGACGGCCCCACCGTCTACGTCGAACTGCTGATGGGCGAGACCGAGGAGATGTATTACGAGAACATCGAAGAGGAAACCCGCGAACACCTCGAGGCGCTTCCCGGGATCACCTCGGTGACCGTAAAACTCTCTGAGAACACATCTTTGAAGCGCAGAAGATAAGCGGAGATACGGCTGTGAATTACAGCGCTACATACGTGGACCATTTTCAGTCGCCCCGCAACGTGGGCGAGCTGGAGAATCCCTCTGCAAAGGCTGAAGTCGAGCACCAGGGAGGCGGCTGTTTCGACCGCCTGCGTGTGACCCTCGCAGTAGAGAACGGCGTCATCATCAAGGCGATGTTCAAAGCGCGAGCCTGCAGCGGCACCATCGCCGCAGCCTCCGCTGCAACCGAGTGGGCGAAGGGCAAATCACTCATCGAGGCCGCCGAATTGACTGCGGAAACGCTGGACAACCTGCTCGGCGGAGTGCCGGAGAAGAAACGCCACAGCGTCGAGCTTGCGGCGGAAGGCATCCACAAGGCTGCTCAGGCGGCGACCGGTGAGTAAGGTTCAGAAAATCATCGCCATTGACGGCCCCGCCGGGTCCGGCAAATCGACCACCGCCCGCGCGGTGGCGAAAGCGCTCGGCTGGCAGTACCTCGACACCGGCGCCATGTATCGGGCTCTTGCCCTCGCGGTAGACCGGGCAGGGAACAGCATGGACGACGAGAAAGCCGTCCTGAAGGTGTTCGATCACACGGAGATCACCTTCGGGGGTGGCTTTCCGCCTGCTGTCCTGCTGAACGGCGAAGACGTTTCCGAAGCGATCCGCTCCCCGGAAATGTCCCAGGGATCGAGCCGGGTTTCGGTCCATCCCTCCGTTCGCAAACGGATGGTGCAACTTCAGAGGAAACTTGGTCTTATGCGACCCTCTGTGCTGGAGGGGCGTGATACAACCACGAAAATTTTTCCGGACGCCGGGCTGAAAATCTACCTGGATGGATCACCGGAGATCCGCACCCGCAGACGGCTCTTAGATTACGAAAAACAGGGACGTACGATCTCCTTCGAGGAGGTGGTCGCGGACATCCACGAACGCGATCAACGGGATTCCAACCGGAGCGAGGGTCCGTTGTCTGTCGCTGAAGGTGCCGTTGTGCTGGATACCGATCCCTGGACTCTGGAGCAACAGATTGATGAGGTACTGAAGGTCGCACGAGAGCAATTTGGCACTGGGGAGGGCGCATGAAGCCGGGAAAAATGCGTTTGGGGTACAATTTTCTTCGCTTGCTTGTGCTGGGTTGGGCGAAACTCTACCTCGGGATGAAGGTTTTCGGACAGGACAATATCCCACGTGAAGGCAGGATCATCATCGTTGCAAACCATATCAGCGAGTACGATCCGCCGGCAGTCGGCAGCTGCATCCCCCGGGAGACCTGCTACGCTGCCAAGGCGGGACTCTTTAAAGGTTTTGTTGGACGCCTCATCCGATACGTCAACGGCATCCCGGTACGCCGCCGCGGCTCGGATAAAGAGGCGATCAAGGCGATGATCAATGGACTCCAAGAGGACAAAGCCGTTCTGATTTTTCCCGAGGGAACTCGTAGTTTGGACCCCAATGGTCTGGATCCGAAAGCTGGTGTCGGCATGATCGCTGTGATGGCCGAATCCGACCTGCTTCCGGTTCGTGTCGCTGGGACACGAGAGGTTCCCAAGAGCATCTTTCGACCCGGCCATGTCACCGTGCAGTTTGGCAAAAGGATCTCCCTTGCCGACCTGGCAAAGGGAAGTGCCAACCGCAAAGAGACCTATCAAAAGATCGCCGACGAGATCATGCGTCAGGTGCGTCGCCTGGCGGAAGAGTCACCGAGCAACGAGTCGGTGTAATGCTTGCAGGCATTGATGTTTTTCACCCATCACTCTGTCTGCACGATAGTCGACTTGCCAGTTTTTAACACGTGATTGTTGGTTCAAAAAATCGAGCCACGTGACACAATTGTGACTGCTGTTCCGTTCCGGTCGGCGCCGGAACGATCCCGTTCAGACTGGAAAACAAATAGCACGCGTTCGCCGTCGGCACAGGAACCGCAACGTGTACTGGTTAGCCAAGAAGGTGTGAGGAGTGGGTCTCGTGGTGGGGCCGCTGGATTCCTGTATTCGGCGAACCGATGGCGAGACCGCGGAGAAGGTTGAACGGCGGGCATGGGCACCCCCGCACGGCCACTTTTCTCCGTTGGAGATATTCGATCCGGAAAAGCTCCCGCCGCACACCCCCACAAGCCCTGCCCGTGGAAATGTTTCCACGGATGCAGAAGAGGTGCCAGGAGGCATGAAAAGATGGCGGACAAACAAACCCCAAACCCCAGCGCGGAAGAGCCGAAAGAGGAAACTGTTCAAGCCGAAGTCGAAGCCGTGACCGAAACGGCTGAAGGCGAGAGCAAAACGGGCGAAAGCAAAGAAGAAAAACCGGCTCCTGCCGAACAGTTCGCAGAGGACATTGCGCTGGACGAGCTGGACCCGACCCTGAAAGTCGATAAAATCGTCGAACGGGGCGGAGAAAAATTCATCAAGATGTCGGACCTCACCGACAATACCTACTCCCGCGACAAATACACCGACCTTGAGAAGCTGTACGAGCAGTCGCTGACCGACGTCAAAGAAGGCGAAATTGTCAGCGGCAAGATCATCGCGATCTCTGAGAAGGAAGTCTCGGTGGACATCGGCTTCAAGTCTGAGGGCGTTGTCGACATCGAAGAGTTCAACGATCCGTCGTCGCTGAAAGTCGGAGACGAGATTGACGTATTCCTCGACAGCGTCGAGGACAGCGAGGGCATGCTTCAGCTCTCGAAGCGTAAAGCTGACTTCATGCGCGTCTGGGATCGTGTGAAGAACGTCTACGCCGCAGACGGCATTATCCGTGGACGTTGCGTGCGCCGGATCAAGGGTGGGATGGTGGTCGACCTGGGCGGTGTGGATGCGTTTCTCCCGGGAAGCCAGATCGACGTGCGCCCAGTTCGCGATTTCGACGCGATCATCGGCACCGAGATGGAATTCAAGATTCTGAAGATCAACGATCTGCGGAAGAACATCGTCGTCAGCCACAAGGTGCTGAAGGAAGAGGAACTGCGCGAGGTGCGCGAAAAGCTGCTCTCCAATCTCGACGTCGGCATGGAGCTCGAGGGAACCGTCAAGAACATCACCGATTTTGGCGTCTTTGTGGATCTCGGTGGTGTCGACGGACTGTTGCATATCACCGACCTCAGCTGGGGCCGCGTTTCGCACCCGAGCGAAGTCGTGCAGCTTGATCAGAAAATCCGCGTCAAGGTCCTCAACTATGACAAGGAACGGAAGCGCATCAGCCTCGGCTTGAAACAGCTCTACGAACACCTCTGGACCGAGATCGACAAGAAGTACCGCGTCGGCCAGAAGATCCAGGGCCGTGTCGTCAGTCTCGCCAAGTACGGCGCATTCATCGAGATCGAGCCGGGCATCGAGGGCCTCGTGCACATCAGCGAGATGAGCTGGACCCAGCACATCAAGCACCCGAACCAGGTCGTGCATGAGAACGAATTCGTTCAGGTTGTCGTCCTCAACATCGACAAAGAGAACAAGAAAATCTCCCTCGGCCTCAAGCAGGTCGAACAGGACCCCTGGGAGAATTTCGAAGCCAAGTATCGCGTCGACACCCGCCACAAGGGTATCGTCCGCGACCTCGTTCCTTTCGGTGCGTTTGTTGAACTCGCGGACGGCATCGACGGCCTTGTTCACATCAGCGATCTGAGCTGGACGAAGAAAGTCCGTCATCCCGGCGAAATCCTCAAGAAGGGCGACGAGGTGGCGGTTGTGGTTCTTTCCTTCGACCGCGACGAGCGTCGCATCGCCCTCGGAATCAAGCAGACCGAAGGCAATCCGTGGGAAGATTTCGAGCGCGAGATGCCCGTGGGCACAAGAACCACCGGCACAGCGTCCCGCCTGATCGACAAAGGCGTGATCATCGAACTTCCGCACGGAATCGAAGGGTTCCTGCCGAACAGCCAGATTTCCCGTAAATATTTCGACGGGAAGAAGCGCACGTTGCAGGTAGGTGACGTTCTAAACATCATCGTCGTTGAGTTCGACAAGGAAGAGCACAAGGTCATCCTTTCGAACAGCCAGGCGGAGAAGAAGGAGGAGTCTGCGGCGAGCGCTCCCTATTCCGACAACAAGGGCAGCGGCAAAACCGCGACACTCGCCGATACCCTGCCCGAGGACAGCCCCCTGCTCAAGGCGATGAAGAAGGCTGAAGTCGAGGAGGCGAAGGAAAAGAAGGCGAAGACCTCCAAGAAAAAAGTCAAGGAAGAAAAACCGAAGGCGGAAAAAGCTGAAACAAAAAAGACTCCCAAGGCCGAGGCAAAAGACGAGTCGGAGGCGGAAACCCCGGTGAAACCGAAAGCCAAAAAGAAGGAAGACACCAAGGAGGAAACTCCCGCCGAAGCCGAACTGAAGCCCAAACCGAAGACCGAAAAAAAGGCTGACGAAGAGTCCTCCGGAGACAAAGAGTAGCCTGCTGTAATCCTGACAGAAATACAAACACCCGCTGGAGTTTCATTCCAGCGGGTGTTTTTTCTAGCGTCTTCCTGCGTGTCGCATTCAATTTTTCACGTTGCAGAATCAGTCCTCCGTATTGAGACGCTTCAACGATCGAATTGTCATTTCTCCTATCACGTTTCCTGTGTTCAGTGTTTCTTTGGGCTCAAACAAAAGCAGCAGAACTTCATCTTTGGCGACAGGCTTATGTTCCAAGCCATGAGGGACAACACAAGCCTCACCTTTTTGCAGTAATACCATTTCGCCCGGAAGATGCATTTCCATCTCTCCGTCAAGGACATAAAAAAGTTCGTCTTCAACGTCATGATGATGCCAGACGAACTCGCCCCGTGCACGAACAACCTTGACAAATTGACCGTTCAACTCCTCAACAATTGCAGGACTCCAATACTCTTCAAGGTCCGCGACTTCCTCTTCGAAATTCCACACTTTCACTTTATCCATCCGAACGCTCCTTCACCGCGGCGGCTTGATCCTCGTAGTCCCGCAAACGACAAGTTGTGGTTGTCTCCAGCCGGGCGGCATTGTAGGTTACAGCTCCACTCAAGATAAAATAATGGTATGTCGAGACTCGAAACTGCAAACAACAGACCACGAGTCGCTTTCGCCACTGTCGGCTGCAGGTTGAACCAGGCGGAAGCGGACGCCACTTGCGACGAATTCACCTCCCGTGGCTGGCAAGTTGTGCATTTCGGCCAGTCGGCGGAGCTGGTGATGATCAACACCTGCACCGTCACCGGTCGCGCGGATCGCTCTTCGCGTCAACTGATCCACCGTGCCCGCCGAGACAACCCGGAAGCCATCGTTGTGGCCGCCGGATGTTTCGCCGCCAGCCACGCCGAAGGCCTTGCGGCCGAGAGCGAAGTGGATATCATTCTCGGAGTCAACGAAAAGGTCCGCCCCTTCGACTACATCCCTGAGTCCGGCAGACCGGCCAAGCCGTTGATTTACGTAAATGATGCAGATAGTGAAGTTAGGACTGCGGTCGGCACGCGTGTTTCCGGTCGATCCCGCGCATTTCTGAAAGTCCAGGACGGCTGCGATCACACCTGCACCTACTGCGCCGTCACCTTGGTCCGTGGGCCTTCCCGCAGCGCACCGCTGGACGATATCAAGGCCGCCCTACGTCGCATCATCGCCGCCGGATTCGAAGAGGTCATCTTCACTGGTGTGGATC
>JAZDLX010000070.1:0-17276 GCA_043801585.1 bacterium
CACGACCCCATTGC
The DNA here is from genome assembly GCA_043801585.1 of bacterium. Taxonomy (GTDB): domain Bacteria; phylum Electryoneota; class Electryoneia; order Electryoneales; family Electryoneaceae; genus JAZDLX01. The sequence goes on from JAZDLX010000070.1 coordinate 15, forward strand.
ACCGCCGGGGTCTTGCCAGCGGGTTGATCGAGGACATCGCGGGGCGCCTGGCAAGCGCGGGAGTGCGCGTGCTGAAAACCTCTTTCATGATGCGGGAGTTCTTCGAACCGCTCGGATTCCAGATTGACCGGCGTTATGGAGGCCTCGTCCGGTTCCTCGCAACGGACCCCGTCGGCCCCCTGGACCGTCATTACCCCCACTCCGACATATGAAGAAAAGAAATCCGTTTCTGAACGGTCGGGATCGGACTACCTGGTTGCAATGTGGTTTAAGAAACCCGGCTGGCGGGGCAGCCGGGCCACACTTCGTTCATGCATCTCCATTCTTACGTACTCATTAGTCATCCTGAGCCACCGAAGGTGAGCGAAGGATCTTTGTCTTCAACGTGACGGGCTACACATGAAAACAAAGATCCTTCATCCGCCAGCCGGCGGATTCAGGATAACTGAATTTTTCAGATTGCCACGGGAGAAAACGATTCGCAGGCAGGATATGCATCCCTCGTTGCAGGCCGGAGATGTGAAACCCTGCTGGCCTGTCTACGCGTTGCTAAGACCTGGCAAGCGGGGCAGCCGGGCCACACTTCACGCCATCGCGCGCGAGGTGATTTCTCCGTGCATCCGCATGAAGTCCACGAGCGTTTGAAGGTAGTTCTCCACAGGGGGGCAGGAGATTCCGCTGCCTTTGAGGTCGACCATCATGTTTTCAGTGGAATAGAGGGTCGGCTGGGTGAACAAATCCAGGGTTTGCGACGGAATCTGCATCCACCGTCTGAATGATCGGCTGTGGGTCAACGCAAGTTTTGCCACCTCTTTGGGACACGGCAACGGAATCAGTGCCCGACGAGTCGCCTGGCCGAGCAGACGGACGAGTGGGGCGACCTTCAACGGGCGGGGATCCGCCAGGTGATAGGTTTTGCCAAGCGACTCGGGGCGGCGGGAAAGGTAGGCAATGGCGTCGACCACAAAGTCCCGTGGGACGATGTTGATGCGAAAGGTGTGGCCGCCTCCGAAAGCGGGGAAGAAAAACAAAGGTGGTAGTGTCAGCAGCCAGCGAATCACCGGATAGAGGCCGTCGTACTTTTGCGTTTCACCAGTCTGACTGTCCCCCATGACGGAACTTGGACGGTACACCGTCACCGGCATTCCCTCCGCACGGGCCTGAGCCATGGACATTTCCGCCTCGAAGGCCATCTCGTCGAAGAAATTGTTGAATGTCTGGCCAACCTCCAGGTCGGTCTCGCGGAAATGGCCGGGGTACCGTCCGGAAACGAAACAGGTCGAGACGTAGTTAAACCGCGTGAGGTGATCACTCCCCCCTGCAAACGACAAGACATTGCGCGTGCCGTTCACGTTCACTCGCCGCGCCAGATCGCGGTCCACGGTGAGATCATAGACAGCGGCCAGGTGAAAAACTTCATCTACCTTTTTCTTGATCGATTTTCCATCGGCGAGAGCGAGGGCTGGATCTGTCACATCCCCCTGTTGCAGGTGAATGCGACCATGATACTCTGGATGTGCTTCTTCGATGTCGCGGAGCTTTTTCTTTGCATAGTTGGCATATTTAGCCTGGATGAGGCAGTGTACCTGCGTCTCCCTGTCCCGGGTCTCGAGCAGGCGCGGAACCAGCCCGACTCCAAGAAAACCCGGGAATCCGGTGAACAGGACGGTACCCATTCCTCCCCCTGCAGATTCTACGTTATCGTAACCCGGGAATTTGCCTCAACAGCCGTATCGCAGCGTACAACACCTTGGCGAACGTACCCTCACTGACTCCTTTCGGTGCAGACAGATTCAACAGGTACTGGGTGGCGATGGTCTGCGGTTCGGTGTACTTCAACAACCCCGTGTCACCGTGCCTGCGTCCGATACCCGATTGTTTGAATCCTCCCATCGGAGCGTCCGTGCTTCCCCAGGTTGTGGCATAGGACTCGTTGACATTCACCGTCCCGCATTGCAGCCATCCCGCCACCCCCCGGCCACGACTTGTGTTCTTCGTCCAGACGCTGGCGTTCAATCCGTACTCGGAATCATTGGCCGCTTCCAGCACCTCCTCGGTCGTACGGAATTTATACACCGAAGCCACCGGACCGAAGGTTTCCTCCCTGGCGACATGCATTCCTTCGGTGACTCCCTCCAGAAGGGTCGGTTCATAGAAGAAAGGACCAAGATCGGGTCGAGCCTTGCCGCCAACCAGCACACGGGCTCCCTTGGCAACGGCATCCTCGACGTGAAACGACACCTTCTCGAGTTGCGCGCTGGACGACAACGAACCGATCTGGGTGCTGAAATCGAAGGCGCTGCCCATTTTCATCCGGCGCGTCTGCAGGATCATCTCCGAGACAAACCGTTCGTAGATCGCATCCTGCACGTAAATGCGCTCGATATGAATGCACAATTGCCCTGTGCTCCCGAACACCCCTTTCAGCACTCCGCTGACAGCACGCTGGAAAGGAGCATCCGCAAAGACGATGGCGGGATTCTTTCCTCCGAGTTCAAGGCTGCATCCGATCAACCGCTTTGCACACTGTTCGGCGATCTGCTTTCCTGTTGCCGTGCTGCCGGAAAACTGAACGAAGTCCACCTCTTCGATCATTGCCGGTCCCAATGCGGTTCCGCGGCCTGTGACGATCACCAGCAGATCGGGAGGAAGCCCCGCCTTCTCAAGCAGCTCCGCTCCCATCAGTGCGGTAAGCGATGTTTCACATGCAGGCTTCATCACAACGGCATTCCCCGCCAGCAGTGCGGGAAGTGTATCACCCAATGGAAGCGTGAAAGGGTAATTCCACGGTGCGATCAGGCCGACCACCCCTCGCGGATGGTGACGTACTTCGGCGGAGGTGATCACCGGAAAGACTCCCCGGCGGCGTTTCGGGCGCAGCAGATTCGGTCCGTGAAAACCGTAATGGCGTGCAACGATGGCGACATCGAGAACCTCCTCCGCCGCGCTCATCCTGGATTTACCGGTCTCAAGCTGAATGATGTCGTGCAGTTCCTCACGGTGCTCCATCAACAGGGCGTGATACCGTTTCAGCACCCCTGCCCGCTGTTCGAGGGGGCGGGCGGCCCACAACCGTTGCGCCTGACGCGCCCGGCTGACCGCCTGGCGGACATCTTCCGCGGTGCAACTCGGCAGTTTGTGCAGCAATTCCCCGGTGTACGGAATATGGACAGGAATTCCATCGTCATCCGGGTTGGCGCAGAAAATGCGTTTTCGCAAGCGGTCGACAACTTCAGGAGGTATCGGGTGTGTCATGGTGCCCTCGTGCCGGGAAGATTATGATGGCTGTTTACTGCCTCGTCAAGCTATCCCCGCGTTTCGTCCTTGTCAAACAGCCGTTTTCCTTTTGCTGTGTCTGCCTCGGTTGTCTCCATGAAACACGAAAAGCTTAGATTTGGCGTTTTTAGCGTAAGGGAATGAAAAACCGCAGGATGACGTCTCCGGAGGCATATTTATAAGAATTTTGTGATTCTATTTAATTTCTCTCGAACTTGAGAATTGACTTACAGATAGGTGTCCTCTATACTCCTTCTCCCGGCAGGATGACATCGGGGCCGACTGTTCTTGAAAACGCTAAAAACGTCATCCGCCGGTCGCCACAGGCGAGGAGCTTGACCCATCGATGGGAGGATCACAGCATGAAAGCCGTTTTGATTCGCAGCAGACGCTCCCACAGACTTGAAATTCTTTACTTCGTTATCCTGGTCATTGCATTCCTGGTGTTGACATCCCTGACTCTTCCGGTGTAATTCTTGGAAGGAGTTGTACTTCAGGTGTGATTGGGTGCACCACAACCGACAATCTTGCAAGGGGGCATACTCCACACGGAGAGGCCCTCTGTTTTTTTACCTTTTCATGCCGATAACGTCTCACGTTCATTCGCCACTTTTGGCATTACATTACGCCCCTGTCTTTGTGTGACACGCACAGGATCCCGTATGGACCAGGCACCCACAAGTATTCCGCAGCTTGTCATCCGCCGTGTTCGCCATGAAATGAATGGCTGGATACGTGCGCTTCAGCAGGGCTCATCAGCGTTGGGGGATTTCTCCTCACGATCATCGAACGAGCTTGCCTACAGCAGCCGTGTCTGGCAGGAAGCGCTGGATGAGATCGAGGGGATCCTTGACAAGGCGGATGAACTCACGTTTGCACAGATTGACAGATTGCTCGAGTTGCTCCCCCCGGACCGAGCGATTCTCCGGTATCACCTTGAGCGGTTGACCCCCGTTTACGAGGAAGTCTGCCTTTCGGCTCGTGGCGATACCGCCGACACCTTTCGCCAGGCAGAGGTCGCGATCGACCGCGGTGACTTCGAGATCGGTCTGAATATCCTCGATCACGTTTCGAAAAATGATCCTCGATTCTATCCCGCATTGATGCTGAAGGGGGTGACTCTGATGAGAAGCTCGAGAGGACGGGAGGAGTCCATCCGCCTGTTCGAGCGCTCCATTCAGGCAGCACCGTTGAAGGCGGGCGATCGTTATAAAATGCTGGCCCTCGAACTACTGGCATCGACCTGCCAGATCGCGGATTCTCCCCAGATGGCGATCAAGACCCTCCGCCGCACTCGATCGGTCGGTTATGAAGATCCCGCAATCGACTACAACATTGCACGCCACCACGCAATCATTGGACAGTCGACGGACGCGATCAACGCGCTGGAACTGGCCATACAGCATCGTCCGATGCTGTTCTCGCTTTCGCTCGTCGACCGTGATTTCACTTCCATCCGCCGTACCATTGTCGAAAAGCTGGAGGAGGAAAACGAACGGTGGGGAGAGCTGGCGGTCGCGCACCTGAAAGAAGGACGGCGTATCATCCGGCTCGCGGAAGACCTGAAGCTGGACAAACGTGACCGTGCCGTCGCCAAAGGCAAGGCTGCCCTGGAAGAGATGAACAAGATGCTGGATTTCGGATGTTATTCCGTGTACAAGGAAATTCTCCATCACCATCTCCCCCGCTGGCTTGAAACGGTGCCCGCGGCGATCGAACGAAACCTCAACGAAATCGCGCAGGAGAGACTCGAACAAGTTCGCGAACACAACGAGGAGCTGGAAAAGGCGTTCAAACACAAGCGCAGCATATTCCTGCGCGTCGGAATTCCGCTTTGGGGATTTTTCTGTGCGCTGGTTTTTCTGATTGCCGTATCGAAGGGAAGCGGTATGGGCGCCGCGGTTCTCTCCGCCGGTGTGATGCTTCTGATTGGAACCATTCCTTTCACGGTTGTCAACTCTCTCCTTCGGCGATCATTCGAGGAGAAAAGAATCTCGTTGGACAAGGTACCCGACGTGCGAGCGGAGATTAACCAGATTCAGGATTTTCAGAAATCGATGACGGTTCGTCTGCGCGAAATCGGCGTTGAGGTCAAACCGTTGGACAGAAAGCGTCAGGGATAATTTCGTTTGTTGTGACAGGTGGTGTTTGCTCATGAGAATTTCAGACGTAGCCTGATATCATTTCACGGTTGCAACCAATGGAAGGGTTCAGGCGAACTTCCGAAATTCATGTTTCGGGTTTGGGATCTTTTGAATCAGCCTGGAGCAAGCTGCGAATCTCTTCGATCAGCTTTTCCGGCAGGTAGGGTTTTGTCAGAAGTCCATCCGCGCCCTGACGAAGCAATTCGTCCACCTGTTGAGAGTGCCAGACGCCACTCTGCACCAGGACAGGCACCCTCTCCCCCGCTTCGCGAAGCGTACGCAGCACTTCCTTTCCCCCAACATTCCGCATCGCCCAGTCGAGCACAACAACAGCGATTTCATCTCGATGGCCTTTATAGAGATCGAGCGCTTCACGTCCATCGCTGGCGGTGAGCACCGTATACCCATACAACTCCAGAGCCGTTTTACCCACCTCGCGAACCAGAGCTTCATCGTCAACGAGAAGCACTGTTTCGTTGCCATAGAGTGACTGTGTTAACGGTTCCTCCGCTGTCGCGGAAGAGAGGATTTCCTCCTCGTCAGGCATCTGATTACGTTCACGATCCCGGCGGTCGGTCATCAATCGGGAGTCCTCCTCGAACCGTTCCGCCGAAGGAAGCAGAATGTGGAAGGTGCTCCCCACATTCAACTCGGATTCCACTTCCATCCAGCCCCGATGTTGCTGCACGGTGCCGTGAGCGTTCGAGAGGCCAAGACCTGTACCCTTTGAAGGCCCCTTCGTCGTGAAGAACGGTTCGAAAATTCGGGCAATGGTAGCCCGGTCCATACCGACTCCGGTATCGCGCACGCCGATCGAAACATAGATTCCAGGCTGTGCCGACTCACCGCGAGGCAGATCCCGCTCGGACATGAAAGATTTCCGTTTCGCGGTGATATGGATCGTACCGCCTTTTGGCATCGCATCGCGAGCGTTGACACAGAGATTCAGAAGCACCTGCTGCATGCGGCCGGGGTCGACCATCACTGGGGGCACATTCGGCTCCACAGACACTTCAAAATGAATCCCCTGCCAGCCTGCGTGGGAGATCAGGTCCACCGTGTCAGCGATCAGGTTTTCCACGTCCATTCGCCGAGGAGTGAATGGATGACGACGGCTGAACGTCAGGAGTTGTTCGGTAAGTGTGGCGCCTCTTCGTGTGCTGCGGATGATCCCATCAAGATGCGCGACAAATTTGGAATCCATCTTCGCGTGCTTTTTCAGGATGGCTGCGTTGCCGCTGATGATGGTCAAAACGTTGTTGAAATCGTGTGCGACTCCACCCGCGAGCTTCCCCAACGCTTCCATTCTCTGATGGTGAAGGAGTTGTTCTTCCAGCTTACGCTGACGTGTCAAATCCTGAACGTAGATCGCGTAAGCCGTGGGTTGTCCGGGAATGTCCACAGCGTACGCAGTCAGCAGGACGGGAACCGAGATCCCTGAATTGCGGAGCAGCAGTTCCGTGCTGAACGTTCCTCCGCTCGCTGCGCATTCAAGGATCAGATCCGGAACGTCCATCAGCAGATCGGTATACGCCCTGTCGATGGCGCTTGACCTTGAGATTCCGGTCAACGACTCCATCCCGCGGTTCCAGACGAGAATCAGGCCGTCCTCGCTGATAGTGAAAATGGGTTGGTTGCTTTCGGTGATCACGGTCGCCAGGAATGTCGCCTGGTTGACGGCGCGGTGTTCCTGCGTCAGATCCCTGGACGTTCCCAGCACCTCCACAACTTCTCCCCGATGGTACACCGGCGCGAGACGTATTCTTGCCCGGCGGAAGGACCCGTCATGAAATTTAATGCGGGCGCCGAATTCGACCGTGATTCCTGTGTTCAACACGTGTTGAATTCTGTTCTCCGCCGTGGAAATGTCGTTGTGATGAAGCCACTCAAGGAGGCGAATCCCAACGATCTCATCTGCTTCAAGTCCGAGGGTGTTCAGGAACGCTCGATTCGCGTCAAGCACCACTCCCTGGGTAGACAAGCTGAACGTCGGCAGGTCGGCCAGCTCCTTAAGCAAATTGTACCGTCCTATCGCTTCGTTGGTGACGCGATCCAACTCTTCGTTGTGCAGGGCAATCAAAAAGAAGAGATAGGCCAATACGAGCATCATCAGATATCCGGTTTCAAGGAGAAAGACCTCCTGGCGGGTCAGATTCCACCTGCACTCCATGACCACCCACGTCAGTATCACCCAGACGATCATCTCTGCAAGAAGCAGACGGGGTGAATTCCATGTGTTGACCCGCCCGAGGAAAAACAGGTAGAAGAGACCCGCGCTCAATATCAGAAGCGTGAGAATATTCAACACGGTGATCATAACGGATACCCGCTATGTTTGCGATTACGCTTGCGGAAGGAGAGCGATAATCCGAGAAATGAAAGTGCAAGAATCAGCATCAGAAGACGGCGCACAACGCCAGAGGCAAGGATGTTTTCAGGATCGATCAACAAATAGATGCTAATAGCGAAGAAACTGATGAGAGGAAACACGGCACGAACGAGGGGAACGGTAGCCCCGATGCTTTTTCTCCGATAGAGAAGAAAAGCTCCTGTGGATGTCACAAAAAGCAAGAGAAACATAACCGGTATCATATATCCCATCGCGACCTCGCCAGCCGAACTCTCTCAGCACACCTAAAGTTGAAGAACAAATCAAACAGTCGCAACAAGGTTACACGAACCTTTGGAGTTTTTTGTGTTCGCAGAGTTTACACCAAATATGAATGTCTCCCTGCATCTTGTATTCAATACTATTGTTTTTCTTACTCTCGAATTATTCTCCCTTCTATCTTGTTGACAATTTCAGGATATTTTTTTGCATAAGCAACTAACGCGTCTCGATCGAGGTAACCTGTCTTCTCCACCTCGATTGCGGCAGAATCCAGGCCAAAATAATCCATAGCGTGATCCGTGACGAAATCAGGCGCGACAACGGTGTAGGTTTTCTTCAGTTTGATTTTCTTACCGTTCACGCGGAGACTGACAAGCTTGCCGTCTTTTGTTTTATAGCTAAGTCCAGAGAAAATAACGACGTTATCACGTCCCCCGGTGGCAGCTTGATGCTCAATGATTTTCTGCAGGTCGACCCCGGTCAATTGAAAAGTGACAAGCTCGTTGCCGAACGGTGAAATTTCGAGAATGTCCCGCAGGGTCATTGGACCCGCAAACATATCCTTGCGGATGCCGCCGGTATTCGCGATTGAAATGTCCATCCCCGCGAAATCGCGGTAGGCATCCGTAATCCAGTTGCCGAGGCTGCCTTCGCCCCCATGTCCACGCGTCATGTCGCTTTTCAGGGTCGCCAGGACCACATCCATCTGGCCGGATACCTCTTTTTCCTGCTGGTTGACAACGGCAGCCAGGGCGCTGTCCTCGGGGAATGTGCCCAGAACAACGCGCTCAAGATGGCCGTCGAAGGATGCTACACGGTTGGCCGTTGTGTCCACCTCCAGGTGGACAATGCCGAGGAACCCGCCTCGCGAACCCGCCTGCACAATCGGACATCCGTTGACCACTTTCGGCTCCCAGAGCGTTGAATGGCTGTGCCCCCCGACGATCAGGTCAATCTCGCCACCGAAAGTCATCGCGATGAGGCTGTCCTCCCAGACACCGCAGTGCGAGAGCAAGATCTGAATGTCCGTCCTCGGCTCGAGATCGTCAAGCATTGCACGGATAGTCGAATCGCGGTTGGAAATCACGACATGCCGGGTCATCTTCGGAGAGGTGACACCGTGAAAATCGTCAAGCATCATCCCGAAAATTCCAACGCGAACTCCAGCGATCGTCAGTACAGTGTCAGGGGCAAAAATCGATTTTCCCGTCGAATCCCAAACGACATTCGCCGACAGCACCGGAAAGGTGGCATGGGACATCCGCTCGAAGAGAGTGTCCACACTGTAGTCAAACTCGTGATTGCCGACGGTGTAGGCGTCAGGATGAATCATGTTCATGATTTCAACCTGACTCGCTCCCCGGGTCAGCATCGAAACGGGTGTGCCCTGAAAATCGTCTCCGGCGTGCAGCAAAAGCGGGTTGGTTTCGGTAGCACGATAGTGTTCGATATATCCGTCGAGATTCGCCGCTCCGCCGACAAGCAGGGTATCGCCCCGGACGACACGTTTGTAGGGCAGATTCGCCGCATGAAAATCGTTATAGTGAAGGATCGTCACAGGAACTGTCTGCGCAGCAGCGAACGTTGTCAGCAGAAAGATCAGTGACAACGTCATCCAGGCTTTTCTCGGCATTTCAGCCTCCCATAAATCGTAGAATGAGCGAGTGAATATAGGGCTCTCGACGAAGAAAGTGATGAGTTCCCCATGAGCCACGAATCAAACGGGAGACGGGCGGATGGCTCTCGCCATTTTGTATCATGGAGCGTAGATAACAGGAGGTCGAGTTGAAATTATTCCGCTGGTGGAGACAAACGAAGGGCAGTTCCGCCCTTTTTATCGATTTCGAGAATCTCGTGCTTTCGTTGCGTGATGCGGGAAGCAGCGAGGATCCAGACCCAATCCCTCTGCTTGAACTGACGCGAAAAAACTCGCCCGACGGAACCCTTGCCTACGCTCGAGCCTGGGCTGACTGGCGACATTTCAGACAGCAGCAACGAATCTTCAAACGCGCAGGAATTGAAACCATCCAGGCCGATACGCATTCACTCCAGGGGAAGAACGCCACCGACATCTACATGGCCGTGGACATCACCGATCTGATGCACCGGAGACCCAACCTCGAGGTGATCGTCCTGGTGACGGGCGATAGCGATTTCAATCCACTCGTCGAATTGCTGAGGCACGAGGGAAAACAGGTCATCGGCGTCGGCGTCGAAGGCGCTGTCAGCCGACGGTTCGCGGAAGTCTGCAATCGGTTTCATTACGTCTCTGAGCTTTCTTCAGTCACGGAGCGGCAGGGACAGTTAAAACCTTACGAAAAAAAATCGTCGTCAACCCACCTGACAGATGCCGGGTCTTCGGAAAACGATCTGAACCCCGAGTTGCTCTCCGTGCTGGGACTCAGCGAAGGCGGAGTGATCCCATCGAAGCGGCTCCGCCAGTTGCTCCCGATGGCTTCCGAGGCGTGGAGTTCCGTATTTCCTGAACATGCCACCGACTTTCGCAAGGCGATGATGATGCGGCACGAAGGCAAGGTCCGGCAACAGGAGGCGGCAATCCTTGCTCACCTGCTGCGTTCCATCGGGGGCTACGGTTCGCACAACGGACATCCCTGGCTGGACGGCCCGCCATTGAAGGGCGATGAGGGGTACGACCTGGTTTTGGCTGCTTCCGTGGAGACGCTTGAACGCCACGGTCTTGCGGAGGCGCGAGATCTTCAGAGCATCCACCAGGCGATCACCGGAGAACTGTGCGACTCGGCCGAATTGCGGATGAGAACCGCCCGCGGCCGGCAGTTGCTCGAACAGCGCCGAGGTGTGGAGAACTGATGCCCTTTCATCTGGACACGGAGCGCCTGAGAATCCGGCCGCTTGACACCGACGATCTCGATGCCCTGCTCGAGATGTACGGCGACCCCGAGTTCAACCGTCGTATTCACAACGAAACCGCTCCTGGTCTGCTGGAGATGGCGCATTACGTCGAGTGGCACATCGAATGCCAGGAGACTCTCGGCTATGCGATGTGGGGTGTGGAAGAAAAGGACAGCGGCCTGTTCGTCGGAGACTGCGGATTCTTTCCCCTCGAGTGGCAAGGTCCGGAGATCGAACTCGCTTACCACCTGCACCCGGACTCCTGGGGCAAGGGCTACGCCACCGAAGCGGCAAGGGCGTGCCTGCGGTACGGCCTGAAGCATTACAAAAAGCCGATTGTCGCCGTCGTCCACCCGGATAACGGAACAAGCCGCAGAGTGCTCGAAAAAATCGGGATGGAACTCGACCGGGAGAAGATTATCTATGGAACTCAGATGATGCTCTACCGTCCAAGGCAAATTAAAAAGGGGACACGTACCTTTTAATTTCAATCCACATCAATGAAGTGAGTCCTTTAGCGCCAAAATCAAAAGGTACGTGTCCCCTTTTTAATTTGAGGAGTGACGGGATGCCACTTCAGCTCGACACCGAACGGTTGATCGTTCGCGCGTTTCGCGAGGATGACCTCGAAGCGCTCGGGGCGTGGATGCTGGACCCCGATGTCACCCGCCATCTCCTCCTCTCGTTTCACTCCCTCGAAGAGTTGAGGCCCCGCATCGAAATGTACAACCGTCACCATCGCAACCTCGGTTACAGTTTCTGGGCCATGGAACGCAAAGCGGACAACCTGGTGATCGGTGGATGCGGACTGCTTCCCATCGGATGGATCGGCCCCGACGTCGAGATCGCCTGGCACATGCGCAAGGATTGCTGGGGGCAGGGTTACGCTCCCGAAGCTGCAGGAGCGGTCCTCGACTACGGAGTGAACGTGCTGAAACTGCCGCGCATCTGGGCACTGCTCTCCCCGGAAAACACAGCCAGCCGCCGTGTCACGCAGAAGGTGGGCATGGAGTATGTGGGGCTGGGCTCCTACCAGGGACACCCACACGAATTTTATATCGTTCCGAAAGGAACCGGCCGCAAACCTCCGAACGGTCCGGACCTCACTCCTCCCGTTTCACCCGGTCTGGCGTGAACGCCGGAATGCAGAGACTGATGTATTCAGCGGGTTCGTCGAAAGGATTGGAATACCGGACACGGGCGCCGACCTTGACCCAGATGGATTCTCCTGCTACGAGTTCAACCACTTCGCCATCCACCTCAACCCGTTTCCGTCCGGCAAGCATCAGTGTGAATTCGTCGAACAGCGGCCTCTGTGCGGGTTCCCTCCACCCCGGCGGTGCGGTCATCTTCGCCAGGCTGAAATCACCCGCGTCGACGCTCGCCATGCCAAAATGTTCGAGGATCAGCTTGCCATCGGTCACCGGCACAGGGAACGGAGCCTGTTGCAGCACGTAGTTGCTCACGCGGTTACTCCCTGTCACTTACGGTTCCATTCCCGGCGCAGTTCACGCACCTCCGCGAGGATCTGCTCGAGCAAGGCATGATCGTTGTGTTTTCCCCGCGTTCCGGCGGAGCGCAACGTTTCCTCGAAATCAGGAATACCGCCGAGGATCATGTCACCGAGCGATTCGGCGTCGTTCAGTCCGTGCAGAACAAGCGCCGGGCGGTTGGAGCCGCCGCTTTCCGAGGTGAAGATGCGAAGGCGTTGCAGGCGGAAGATCCGCTCCAGCAGACCGCTCGAAACGTCCACCGAAGCGATCTGGGCAATCGGCACGGTAATCCGTTTCTTCGTGAGAACGCCTTTGCTCAACCGGACCTCTTCCGCCATGATCTCCGCAACAAGGGATCGGTGATAAAGAACGATCCACACTCCAATTGGCAGGGCCACGACCAGCCAGAGGACGCATAAGGCGAGCAGCATCTGGGCCATCGCCGGGCCAAGCTTTCCAAAGAGTGGCATCAGGAAAGGAAGCAGAACGAGAAGAGTGACAACCCCCCATTTGATCAGCCAGAGGGTTCGTTGTGTTGTCCGGGGTTTAAGGACAACAGGTGGCATGGCAACTCCGATCAGTCGGAAATCTGTCCCGTTTTGAGAAGGTGATCCCGCACACGGTTTACCTTCTCGATGAGGTTCTGCGTGTCGAACGGTTTGATGATGTAATCCTCAATTCCTTCACGCAGGATGCGATGGACCGTAGTCTCGCTGCTATCGCTGGTGATGGCGATGATCGGGATTTTTTCTGTCCGGGGATTGGAGCGCACTTCGCGGATCAGCGAACCGCCGGACATTCCGGGCATATGAAGATCCGTCAGGATCAGATCGGTGCTTTCGACCAGATGCATGCCATTGAGTCCGTTGTCCGCCTCAAGGAAATTGATATAGCCGGCTCCCTTCAACGTGTCGTGAATCAGAGTACGCACCTCCTGATCATCGTCGATGATGAGGATCTTCATCCATGATCCCTTCAAATGTGTTTTAAAGCAAAATAGCGAGGCAGACCGGATACGGCAATGTATCCCACGGTCCGCCCGAGAAAATCCAACCTGAGAACGGAATCACTTCTTGCCTTTGTCCCGAATCTCACGGGTTGCCTTTATCCCGACTTCCAGAGCTTTCAGGTTATAGGCTTCCGTGCCTTTCGGCGCACGCCGGACAAGCGCTTCGCGAATGGATTGTTCGCTGAGGACATCGGAGAGGGCCACGAATGTTCCCAACGCCACCGCCGACGTATAGACCATCCTGCCGAGTTCCCGTTGGGTCAAATCAATGATTGGAATATCGTAGATCGTGTATTTCTCCCGATCTTCCTGCGGCACCTCCACGAGGTTCGGATCGATCACCACGGGGGCTCCGGGCCGGATATCCGTGCCGAACCGCTGGTAGGAGTTCGTCGCCAGCGAAAGGAAGAAATCGATATCCGCGGTTCTTGGAAACAGAATCTGTTCCGAGTCGATGATCACATCCACTTTTGTCGGCCCGCCACGCACCTGTGCCGTGTAGGTTGGTGATCCAGCCGCCTGTAATCCTTCGAGGAACGCAGCGTCCGCGAGGATGGTACCGGCGAGGATGATGCCCTGGCCTCCGACGGCGGAAAAACGCGCTTCGTAATGCATGATACCTTCTCCCCCGGATCAGGCGCTTTCGCGCAGGCTGGCGATCAGTTTCTCATACTTGTCCGTGTATTCTGGCCGTCCTGTGTCATGGTGCAGCACTCCCACGGGGAAAAATTTCGCCTGATCATCCGCACTAAGCTCCTCGTATTTTTTCAGCGGCTTAGCGCGATCTCCGATCCACCTCACCATGTTCATCGGGTCAGCCATCTTGTTGCGGCGTCCGAACTGGGTGTGGCAATTGCTGACAACCTCGACGAAACTGAATCCCTTGTGATCGAAGGCCTGCTTGATGAACATCGTGAGCTGACGGCCGTTCGCCACATGCCCCCGGGCGACGAAGGAGGCTCCCGCTCCGACCGCCAGTTTGGCGAGGTCGAACGGCGGTTCGAGGTTTCCGTAGGGAGCCGTTGCGGCTTTCGTCCCCAACGGTGTCGTCGGGCTGTACTGCCCGCCGGTCATCCCGTAAATGTTGTTATTGTTCACGATCAAGGTGATGTCGATGTTGCGGCGAGCTGCGTGGATCAGGTGATTTCCGCCGATCGCGCTCGCGTCGCCGTCACCGCTGATTACGACAATATGTTTGTCGGGACAGTGCATCTTGATGCCCGTAGCGAACGCCAGCGCGCGCCCATGAGTTGTATGCAGGGTGTTCGCGTTCAGGTACCCGGGCGCACGGCTGGTGCAACCGATTCCCGAAACCACCGCGATGTCGTGGGTATCCCAGTTCAACTCATCGAACGCTCGAATCATCGACTTGACGACGACTCCAATGCCACACCCCGGACACCACATGTGTGGCATTTTGTTCTCGCGTATGTAGGGCCAATAATCGAACGACATCAAGCCACCCCCTCGATGGCGGAGAGAATTTCCGCCGGAGTAATCGGCACCCCACCCACCTTGTTCACCCGCTTGACCGGCCGGTCATAGTGCACCGCGCGTTCCACCTCGTACACCATCTGGCCCATGTTGAATTCAGGGACGACCAACGCCTTGCACTTGCGGCCGAATTCGTAGGTCTGGTCTTTCGGGTAAGGCCAGACGGTCACCGGGCGAAGCAACCCCGCCTTGATCCCTTTTTCACGAGCCTGCTTGATAGCGACCATCGCCGCCCGTGCAGTGCTGCCGAAACTGACGACGCCGATGTCCGCATCGTCCGCCATGAAATACTCCACCTTGTCGATAATCTTGCGGTTGCTCAACACCTTGCGATACTGACGTTTCATGTCGATGTCGATCAGGTCGGGATCGGTGGTTGGAAAACCGGTCGCATCGTGGTTCAGGCCGGTGGTATGCCAGCGGGCGCCTTCGAAATACCCGAGGAACGGCGGAATGTCACCTTTGGAGACGTCATAGGGAATATATTTTTCTGGATCGCCCTGGTAACGAACCCGGTCGATGATCTCAAACGTCCCCTTCTTGGGGGGAACCACGCCCTCTGAAAGGTGGCCGAGCACTTCATCGAGCAGCAGGATCACCGGCATCCGGAACTGTTCGGCAAGGTTAAAGGCGCGGATCGTCTCCATGTAGGTTTCCTGGTGGAACGACGGCGCGATCGCAATCGTCGGATGGTCGCCGTGAGTTCCCCAGCGCGCCTGCATCAGATCCGCCTGCGCCGGGTGAGTCGGCAAGCCTGTGGAAGGGCCGCCGCGCATGACGTTGACCACAACACAGGGCGCCTCGACCATATAGCCGAAGCCGAGGTTTTCCAGCTTGAGCGAGAAACCGGGGCCGCTGGTGGCGGTCATCGATTTGGCGCCGGCAAGGCTCGCCCCGATCACGGAGGCCATCGCCCCGATCTCGTCTTCCATCTGAATGAAATGCCCCCCAACCAGCGGAAGCAGCTTCGCCAACTCCTGTGCAATTTCACTTGACGGGGTGATGGGATACCCCCCGAAGAAATTGCACCCTGCGGCCACGGCAGCCTGGGCAACAACCTGATTGCCCGCCCAGAATTTTACATCAACCTCGCGTTTGCCAGCGCGAGCTTTCGTCTCGGACACAATACCCCCTATGCCGCTTCGGTCTTCTTGGACTTTTCGCCCTTGGTCACAACGATGGCGAAGTCAGGACACTGCAATTCGCACAGCATGCAGGCAATGCAGGCATCCATATTCACCACCACGGCGACACTCCCCTGCCAGCGCGTACCCACAGTCTGCATCACCAGCACATCCGTCGGGCATACCTCGACACAGATCGTGCACCCTTTACAGTACTCCTCCAAAATCCCGATCTTGTGGCCCGTCTTTTCGCTGACGGTCACGATCTCTTTGGGTGCTGCCACGGCCCCTCCTTAGCCCGATTTTCATCGGGGGCATCTACTGTCTTTACGCAATCCGTTGCGAATTCGTGAGATCCGTCTGATTCCCGTCCTACGGACAGCCCTAATACCACACAGGGGACCCGTCTCCCCGTACTGGTCGAGAGCCGGTCCCCCAAAGTCATTCTACGTATCCGCCCGGCTTTTTCCGGGCGGTGGGATCTCGTGGGATGTCAAACATTTCCCTTACCTTGTACTCGTAAAAACAAGGCACATAGAGAATACACACCGGAAGTCGTTAGGACAAAATAACACATGGAGCCATTCTCGCCGAGCTCCACGTGAAACCGGAAAACCGTGCCGCACGGTCATCCGTCTGCTGCCTTCGTAGAATTGAGTGACAGTTACCTAATTCCTGTAGGATAGGGGAGAATTCCGGAATTAGGTAACTGTCACTTAATTCTCGCATTTGTTCACTTAGAGTCTTCCTCCAGCCGTTTCCCGAAACTGACCACGTGGTCCTTAGTGTAGCCGATAGCCTCGTAAAAAGCGATGACCTCCACGTTGGTCTCGCGGATCTGCAAATTGACCTTCGGTGCTCCACACCGGGAAAGGAAGGCTTCAGCCGCATCCATCATCACCCGCCCATACCCGTTTCGCCGCTGATCGGGATCGACCGCCAGGTAGTTCACCCAGCCCCGGTGGCCGTCGTATCCCGCCATCACCGATGCGACGATCCTCCCCTCCTTTACGGCAACGAGGAATCCATCGCGCTGCTGCGCCAGTTTTCTTTCGATGTCCCGTTGCGGATGGTTCCACGGAACGATCAGTCCGCAGCGGTCCCAGAGCCGGATAACCGCATCGCTGTCGCTTTCTTCAAATCGACGAATCGACAAATCTGAGTGCATGACCTTTCTCCCCACAGATGGAATTGCTGAAACGTACGAAATGAAGGTGACATCGCTGAAATCATCCCACCC
>JAZDLX010000101.1:0-2116 GCA_043801585.1 bacterium
CTGAAGGACCTGGACCGCAAGGAAATTCTGCGGACGCGCGAGCTGGCCATTCAGCAAAACCGGATTTCGCCGGATACGAGCCGCGACATCGGCGAAATTCTCGACCGGCTGGGACTGCGCGCGGCGGGCGTCCTCACGCAGGCCGCCCAGATGCTTTACGGAAGGAAATTCCTACCGGACTACCCCCAATGTCTTCTCAAGATGGGGCGATTCCGGGGCACCGAGATCACCGGCGAGATCGTGGACAACCGGCAGGAACACATGCACGCCTTCGCCATGGTGCGCGAGGGCATGGCGTTTCTCGAGCGAACCATGCCGCTGGGCGCGCGATTTCCCAAGGGAACGGTCTTCCGGGAAGACCGCTTCCCGGTTCCGCTCGAAGCGCTCCGGGAAATCATCCTCAACGCCGTCATGCACCGCGACTACTCCCACTATTCCGGCTACGTCGCCATCGTGGTCTTCGACGACCGGATCGAGATTCGAAGTTTCGGACGCCTTCCTACCGGTATTACGGTGAAACAGCTTTCGGGGCGGCATGATTCGAAGCCGACAAACCCGTCGATCGCCGAAGCGTTCCATCGCACCGGGGCGGTGGAGGTCTGGGGCCGCGGCACGAACCGCGTTATCGCGATGTGCAAAAAGCACGGTGCGCCGCCGCCCCTGTTCGAGGAGCGGCAGGGTTTCCTGATCGTCACGTTCAGGGCGCAGTTAGTCGCCAAGGGCGCGGCGGGAACTTCAAGGAGCGAGTCTGGGGACCAAGTCGGGACCAAGTCGGGACTAAGTCAGGACCAAGTGGAAGTCCTGCGGCTTTGCCGTCAAGAACAATCCTTGGTTGCGATGATGAATGTCGTTGGGCGGCAAAACCGCACCAAGTTCCGCGACGGCCTCGTAAAGCCGCTGATCGAAGCGGAATTGCTGGAATTGACCATCCCCGACAAGCCGCGAAGCCGCTTGCAGAAATACCGGTTGACCGAGAATGGCCGCCAAGTTCTGAGCGAGCGGACCGGAGGCGGAAGATGAAGCTGGTACAATTGAAATTGTCCAACTTCCGTTGTTTCAAGGACGACATTACCATTGAACTTGGTGGCCTCGTGGTATTCATTGGCAGAAACGACTCTGGAAAGTCCTCTCTCTTTGACGCAATGGACATCTTCTTCAACGGCGTTCCAGAGCAGGATGACGTTTGCGTTCACGGGAGCGAGACGAAGGTTACCGTGACCTGCGTCTTTGAGGATCTTCCCAAAGAACTGGTCATTGATGAACAACACCCAACCGACCTGGCGACGGAGTACCTGCTGAACCAGGACGGCAACCTGGAAATTGTCAAGGTCTTCAATTGCTCCGGTTCTGGAAAGGTAAAGGCGGCGAGCGTGTTTGCGCACGCCAATCACCCGACCACCGATAAATACAATGACCTCTTGACCCTCACCAATGCAAAACTGAAGCAGAGGGCGAAGGATTTGGGCGTTGATCTCACCAATGTGAACCAGACAATCAACACCGACCTTCGGCGCGCCATCTGGGATCACGCATCCGACTTGCAGAGCCGATTGCAGAATATCGAACTCAAATCCGAGGCGGCTGAGAAAATCTGGGAGCAGTTGAAAAAGCACTTGCCGGTCTTCGCCCTCTTCAAGTCCGACCGCCCGAGCACGGACCAAGATGATGAAGCCCAAGACCCGATGAAGTCGGCCATCAAGGAAGCCATCAAAGGCCAGGAAGCAACGCTCAACGATATCGCAGAAAAGGTGAAGAAGGAAGTGCAGGAGATTGCGGACCGCACGGTGGAGAAGATTCGGGAGATGAACCCCGAGTTGGCGAAGCAGTTGACGCCACGGGTCACGAACAAGAACTGGGACAGCCTGTTCTCAGTAACTCTTACCGGAGACGAGGACATCCCCATCAACAAGCGCGGCAGCGGAACCCGGCGTCTGGTTCTGCTGAACTTCTTCCGTGCAACGGCGGAGAAGGAAGCCAAAGGAAGAGAAACGGGCGTTATCTATGCCATAGAGGAGCCGGAAACCAGCCAGCATCCCAACAACCAAAAGATGCTCATCGAGGCGTTTGAGGACTTGGCAAGCCGGGCTGGTTGCCAAGTGTTGCTCACAACACATAC
>JAZDLX010000114.1:0-33945 GCA_043801585.1 bacterium
CTCCAGCAAGTCACGAAGCTCCTGCTCATCGAGCTGGAAGTGGGTGCCGAGGATCGAACGGATATTCTCCATCTCCTCCGTGCTGATCTTCTCGTCCGCAAAGGCCACATCCAACAGGAGAATGGTGACGGCCAGCGCGAGTTCGCAAGTATCTACTGCAAGACCAGGATCACGCCGGCGGATGCTCTCAAGGATGCTCTTTTCCATGGTTCCATCCAATGCAGATCATGAGGAGGTTTTATGAAAACTAGACATTTCTATCATCGTGAAAAAGACGGGAAGGAAAATGAATCAACTGCGGCATCTGTGTTTTGGAGATTGGAATTCATCAACGGTTGACGGGCGTGCAAGGTGAGTCAAGATTTCGAAGTTCCGTGGTCCTTCGGCAGGGAAATTCTATTGGCGAGAAAAAGAGGCTCCTTGAATAAGGAGCCTTTTCCTGAGCCACCTGTCGGATTTGAACCGACGACCTGCGCATTACGAATGCGCTGCTCTACCAACTGAGCTAAGGTGGCGACTGCAAAAACGAGGACCGTTCGCAGTGCCAGAACGGTCCTGAAGCGACGTGAATATAGGTTTTTGTCGTGAAACGTGCAACGTTTTGGCGAACGCCGGAGACTCGCAGGGCAACATCTCCAGAATCCAAAAGCACTTCCCGGTCGTCAGGTGGATCTTCGTTCTGTCAATCGTCGAAGAACGGCGCCACGTTATCGAGCGGCACCTTCAACGTCTGCGGCGATTTCTCTTCAACGACCAGGTGCTGTACGATTTCGTGAATCACCTTCATCTGGACAGGTTTCGTCAGGATCGCATCGGCGCCACTGCGCAGGGCCACTTCGGCATTCTCACGGGTGTGGTGGCCTGTGATCACGATGACACGGCAACCGCGGAGACGGTTGTCGCTGCGAATGTCCCGAAGCACGTGAAATCCATCCAGTCCCGGCATCATCAGGTCGAGGAATACCAGGTATGGAATTGAACGGCTGAGTTTCCTGCCCGCATCGTATCCGTCAACGGCGTAATCAACTTCGATTGCCGGGAACCGTTCACGGATGCCCATCACCAGCGCCTCGCGGGTTGCTTCGTCATCCTCGACAATAAGTACTCGTTTTTGCTGGGCTTCAGAGCCGGAGTAGGGATTCATCCGCTGCTGGTGCTTGCGAAGGAATCGAGCAAGATCTTCGCGATGGATGCGGCGGTGGCCTCCCGGGGTGCGCGCTGCCGGAAGCCAACCCTTGCGCACCCAGGAGTTGACCGTCTGGTGGTGCACGCCTACGATTTTCGCTACTTCAAAGGTGGACAGCAACTCCTTTTCGTTTAAATCCATCGTTCTGTCCTTTTTGCGTTAGGAGGGTAAAATTTCGGTATCAGTTATATAATCAATTGAAGCTTTCTTCGTTGTTAATTTAAATAATGAGTCGTCAAGAGTAAACTTACAACTGAGCCTCTGGAGCAATACCAAATTCTTAAATCCATCGCCCTCAAAGGTTACGATTGTTACGCTTGATGAGGCAAGAATATTTCACTCGATCAACCAAACCACAAAAATTGACACCTTTTTATCGTAATTCGTATTACGTTGTTCTCATGGAATCCGGGTTTGGTCAGGCAGGGTCAACAAATGGAAAAGGACCGGTTTTCACCGGTCCCAAGGGTGTGCCGACTCCCAGAATCGAACTGGGGACACACGGATTTTCAGTCCGTTGCTCTACCAACTGAGCTAAGTCGGCGTGCTTCCGTTTTCTCCCGGCGAGCGCAAAAAGTAGCCCCCGACCCCCTGAAAGTCAAGCAGATACGGGAGCCCCCGGGGCGCGGGAACAACGATTGATAATCCTGAACAATAAGCACATCAACTTCCTTTTCCGATTTGAGAATCGGCTCACCCCCGACCTTGCTCCTGTGACCGCGCCGAGTCAAATGAACCGGATGCAATGAATCGTTTGACGGAATGATGGTTCCTGATTATACTTGTTTCTTCTTTGGTGATTCAGGCGGGGTGATGCCCGCATTGACCTGATCCGGCGACGTTCCCCGGTCTGGAGGTTTTGGTGGATCCAAGGGTTACCATTCAATCACTTCTGGAGAACCTTGAAACTCTTCCCACTCTTCCAGAAATCGCCCTCCAGGTGCTTAAGCTCTCCGGAGATCCAGACGCCGACATCAACGATTACCATGCACTGATCAGTCATGATGCGGCTTTGACCGCGAAAATCCTCCGCGTGGCGAACTCCGCGTATTACGGTCTTCGGAACAAGGTTTCCACCCTGAAAATGGCGGTGGTGATGCTGGGGCTGGAAGAAACGAACCGTCTCGCTCGCGCCTTTTCCTTCCTGCAATCCTTCCCCCAGGGCAAGACCGGATCACGCTTCGAGTTCAACCGTTTCTGGTTGCACAATATCGCTGTCTCCGAAATCATCCAGGGGTTGTCTTCGCGCATCGCCTACAATCACGCGAGCGAAGTTTCGACAGGCGGTCTCCTGCACGATATCGGGGTCATTGTCGCCGCATCCTTCTACCAGAACGAATTCATCGAAGTCATCAACACCGTTGTAGAGAAAAAAACGAACCGCCTGGAAGTCGAACGGGAGATCTACGGGATGGATCATACCGTAATCGGGAAAACCCTGGCGGAACGCTGGAACCTTCCGGAAAATCTGGTCGAAATCATTCGTTACCACCACGATCCCACCTCAGCTTCACCGGAACATCTGTTCGATGTCAGTCTCGCTTACATGGCAAATCAAATTGCCCAATTTTACGGCGTCAACCTGATCGTTTTGGATGAACCGTCCGTCGATGTCGTTGGCGATCCCAATTGGGATATCCTCCTTGAAACCAGCCTGAATCCCTCACGGCTGAGTGCAAAGGATCTGATCGCTTCCTGTTCGGAAGACATCGAGAGGGCTCGCGATTTCTTTGAAATGAGCACCCACTGAGCAAATGTTGAATCGCCGCTTGTTTCGTCCCTGAAGACAGCATCCGGTCCACAAATCCTCAACGATTCGATCAGGAAAGATCAGCCTTTCCTTGAGATTCCACCGGAGCTATTATATTCTGTAATATACTGTTATATTGATGTTTAGTTGCAATATTCGACTCTCTTGCGCTTGCAGTGCTGAGAAATCGTCCAACAAAAGTTAAAGGAATCGGTGAGATATGCCGATAGAGAAAATGAACGGGACAACCCGTTTCTGGACGGTCCCATCCACTTTGGGAGGTCTGCCGAATGTAACTGCCCTTCCGACGCACATGCGATGGAGAGACCCCTTGCTGTCAGACACACCCGGCTTTCAGGCCGGGTGTCTGACTCCAGGCCGTCTCGGCATCATTTGACAGGCCGCACGCTGCAATCGATCCTGACCCCGCGTTCCGCCAACCGCTCGACCAGCAGATCGGCGTTGACCACCCGCTCCTGGTAAAGGACCCCACGTTCGGGAATTTCCCCTTCGGTGACCATTCTCAGGATAAGGCTGCCCGGCCAGGCGGTGGTGCGCTGCATCGAGGTGAACTGCTTCTGCGTGTCGTAGAGATCCACCATTTCATAGACGACTTCGGAGGGTTTTCCCCCTTTATTGCCACGGACGGTTACGCGCATCAGGGTTTCATCCGGCGGGTCATGCGGCAGTGATTCAACGAGCATCTCCTCAAACACCTCCCGTGGCACATACCTCCGTCCCTCGGCTTCGATCACCTTTTCGGAGCGAAAACCGATGTCGAAGGCGAAGCGGA
This sequence comes from bacterium, assembly GCA_043801585.1. GTDB lineage: Bacteria > Electryoneota > Electryoneia > Electryoneales > Electryoneaceae > JAZDLX01. Next base: position 3,730 of record JAZDLX010000114.1, read on the forward strand.
TCAATTCCACGTGCCCGGGATAGCGAATGGTCTTGCAATCCAGTTCATCGAGGACATCGGCGAACGTTTCAGGGAGTGTGCTGACTCCTCCAGATGTATAAAACGCTTCGAACTCCCTGTCACCAAAGGAGAGCTTCTCGAGGCCGGTCAAGCTCGGACGTGTGGTCTTTTCGCCGCCGGTCACAATCACGCTCGGCTCGAGGTATTCGTTCGTCAGACCGCGGACGCTGAAAATGAGTGCGTAGTTGAGCGGCGGCTGAGGATCCTGGGGAAGCCCTCCCACCCGGATGTACGCGGCGCTGGCCTGATCCAGTTTTTTCACTCCACCGGCAACAAGTACTCCCGCAAGTCCGGGAGTCAGCCCGGTATCCGGAACGATGGCAACGCCAGCCGACTTCGCCTGTTCGTTCAGCTCGTGCTGGGCATGGACTACGTCGTGGTTGCCGCCGTAATCGACGGTGTTGCACGCGGCCTCTATCGCCCATTTCGTGAGATCGAGGTTCAGCGAATAATCGGCAGCGAACACCGCTCCATCCGCCCATTCCAGGCTTGGGAGGACCTCGTCACGGTTACGGAAATTGACAACCGAACCGGCCGAATCCGGGAGACCGAGGAAGGCGAGCGCTTTGCTCAGGTTTTTCGTGTCAGCATCGGCGAGGCGGACCTCGGCGCCGGATTCGATCAGATCCCACGCGGCGGCCAATCCCTGGCGTCCTGAACCCATGACAACATAGCGCGGCATTGTCATTCCTTTCGTATAACGAACGTCAAACCCAATCAGGCGGACAGTATCAGGCGAATCGCATCGGCCAGCAGGAGAACAGCGAAGATTTTACGATAGGTGGACGATTCCACACGGCGATTCAGCATCGCACCGATCTGTGCACCCGGAATACTCATGGCGGCAAGCGAGATGACGGCGACGACATTGACCAGTCCGACGAATCCATCTCCGGGATCGACCACGGGGACCGCCGTCAGTTTCTGAAGGGCGCCGGCCATCGCGGCGAAGCAAATGACTCCCGAAGAGGTCGCGGCGAGATGCCGTGTGGGGACATGGGTGAGAAACGCCATCGCTGGGACCAGAACCACTCCCCCCGCCAATCCCGTAAATCCCGCGAATACTCCGACACCGAATCCCAGCAGCAGCCAGACAGTCGTGCTGAGGGACTTCATCGGCCTGTCCGAGGCAGGTTTTTCGAGGAACATGCGCGACGCGACGAGCAGCAGTGCGATTGCCAGCGCCACCTGCAGGTTCTCACCTGGTACGTCCAGCGAAACCATGCTTGCCAGCCAGCTTCCAGTAAAACTCGATGCTGCGAGCAATGGAACGAGCCGCCAAAGGACATTCCCCTGCTTATGATGGCGCATCAACGAAGACCCGGACGCAAAGGTTGACACAGCAAGCGAGGTTCCCATCGCCGCCTGTACAAAAACGACGTCCGGCACTTTCCAGATGTGGAACAAATCGAGCAATACGGGCACCAGGATGATCCCCCCGCCCACACCGAGGAATCCGGCGGTCAAACCAACCGCAAGTCCAATCCCGAGCAGCAGCAGTATCGTTATCAATCCAAGTTCCAAGGGGCCTCCGGTGGCAACACAGAAGGAAAAGAAAGGTGTTCATCCGTTTGGGTTCAACAAGACAACTCAGATGTCAGATATACTCCTGACCATGCCAGGGGGTTTCCGGTTTGCCCGCTCGATGATTCGCCCATCGCGCAAGCGTGAAAAGAAGATCAGAGAGACGGTTGACAAAAATCAGGCTGTGCTCGTTTACAGCACCCCCCGTTTCGATCAATTCCGTCAGCCTCCGTTCTCCGCGCCGGCAGATGGTGCGGGCGATGTGGAGCGCCGCTCCCGGCTGCGATCCACCGGGGAGGATGAAATGTGTCAGCGGGGGCAGAATCTGGTCCAGCCGATCGATTTCCCGTTCAAGAGCGGTCACATGTTCCTGCTGCAAACGGGGTATCTTCGCCCCCTCCTCGCTGAGAGAGGAATCCGCGGCGACATCGCTGCAGAGCAGGTGAACGTGATTCTGGATTCGCTCGAGAACCGCCTCAAGTTCGGAATCGTCGGTTATCGAACGAGCATAACCGATCCAGGAATTCAGTTCGTCAAACGTCCCATAGGCTTCAACCCGCGGATGGTGTTTGGCAACACGTCCTCCGCGAAGAAGACTCGTTTCGCCTCGATCTCCCGTCTTGGTGTAAATCTTCATGAAAGGCCGCCGGACATTACTGGAACGTTACTCGGCGGATTCGCCGCCGCCCACGGCTTCCGGTTCGATCGGCTGCTTTGCTCTCGCCCTTCGCAGCGCGACCAGCCGCTGCATGTCAGCCGCGACAATCGGATCGTTTTCGAGCTCGCCCATGATCTGGATGAGATACTCCCGGTTGAGATTCCCCGGGGCGAGTACGATGCGATACAGTGCGAAACCGCGCCAGCGGCGTTCTTTTACCCAGCCTGCGAGGCGAAGACGCCCCAGGTGACGGGATACTTTCGGCTGAGCCAGCTCGAGCGCATGGCCGATGTCCGCCACGGACAGCTCACCCGCCTGTTCGAGCAGAATCAGAATCCGTAAACGGCTCTCCTCGCCCATCGCCCTAAGGATTTCAACCGTCTCATCCATGTGGCCACCCTCATGTTTTCATCTATACGCAAAAGCGAAAATAGCAAGACAGAATGCAGGGTACAACCGACTCTCTCCGGTCTCGAATCCGTGAGGAGCCGAAAAATCGAGAGAACCGGCCGATGGGAGGCTAATGAGCCTCCATCAGTATTTCCTCGCACTCTTCTTCGAGAAGCTAACATGTTCTTAACTCATGTTGCGCAGTTTTGCAAGCTACAGGTATCCTTTACGCGGCGGTGATGAGACCGGAAGAAGACAAAAATGAAGGATTCGGGATTCTCACTGGATGGGCGTTTCGACCGTGATTCGATCGCCGGAATGCTTGAGGACATGGCTACCGGAATGCGTGACGGCAACCTGACTCTTGAACGTGATGGCGATTCGCTTAATCTTCATCCGAACAGCGGTGTTCACCTCACCGTGGAAGCGGTACAAAGACATTCAGAAGAAACGATTGCACTTCGCATCCAATGGAAACGAGGTTGAGGTTCAACGGTCGCGTGTATTCCTCGAACCAACAGCTTCCGGTACTCATATGTGTCGTGGGGAGCGGATGTTACTCCACCGATGACTTTTCCACGGAGGACAATGACCAGTAGCGCCCGTCCAGGTAGACGATCTGCTGACGGCTGAGGGGGTCCACTTTTCCGCTTCTTCTCACAATCCTCTCCTCCGCATGAATCGCCAGAACCTCGCCGATAAACAGTGTATGTGATCCCAACTCCATTCTTTCCCTGACCTTGCACGCGAGAATGATCGGCATCTCGACGATCATCGGTGCTTGCGCGAGAGGTGCGCAGGCCGTCGCTGTCAACCCCAGCGTATCAACTTTGTTTTCCTTTCGCCCCGAAACCGCCCCGCAATGCTGTACAGCCTTAAGTTGATGAACGAACGGCACATTGACGGTGAATTCGCCGCTTTCATCGATCAATTGGTGACTGAATCGTGACGGCCGGATGGCGACTGCAACCTGCGGAGGTTCCGAACAGACAACACCAAACCAGGCGCAGGTCATCAGGTTCGGAGCATCGACCGTGCCGCAACCGATTAATACGGCTGGCGCCGGAAACGTGTGTACGTAGGGCTTCAGTTGGATGTGGGGCATTTTTGTCTCCCGTCGAAATTCCGGGCATTCAACCCGTATTCATGGACAATCACCGTAAAAAATCAGAAACAGTCCCTGAATACTGACAGTTGTGCCCTGAAAACACCTTCAGTCACAAAAGTGTCTGAATGAAGTCACTGATTTCCTCGTTGACGCACCCAGCACGATAACGTACCTTCATCAGGTCATTGCATGCCACAACCATCCCTGGGGGAATCATGTACCGTTACGAACGCTACCTCCGCGCCGATCGAGGGCTGTTTCCATTGTCTGAGCTTGCTTCAAGGAGTGCGCAGGACTTCAGCACCCAACCCGTGATGAGACGCTGGAATGGCGACGGTTACGATGAAATCACCTACGGCGATTTTGCCAGACAGGTTCAAGCGATCGCCCGCTGGCTGGTTGATAACGGCATCGTCCCGGGAGACCGGATTTCCCTGCTTGCGGAAAACCGTCCCGAGTGGGGCATGGTGTATCTCGGTGTGCAGGCCGCCGGAGCGATCATTGTCCCGGTGGACAGCATGATGCCACCGAGTGGGATACGTCATATCATCGCAAACAGTGAATCCCGTTTCCTGTTCTGCAGCGAGAAATTCCACAAGGCGGTAGAAGAACTGGCGCCGATTTCAACGCTCGAGAAGATCATTTACATGGATGATATCGAGAGCGAAGAATCCCTCTCCTTCTCAGCCGTGCTCGAGAGCGGAAATGCAAGCAATACGTCTCTGCCGAAACGTCAGATGGATGAGTTGGCGGCCATCATCTACACATCCGGCACGACAGGCCACAGCAAAGGGGTCATGCTGACTCAGCAAAACCTGATGAGCAACGTGGCCGCAGCCAGCCGGATCCTTCCATTGGGACCTGAAGACACCTTCCTGTCCGTGTTGCCGATGCACCATACCTACGAGTGCACCACGGGATTTCTGCTTCCGATCTATTGTGGAAGTTCGATCACCTACGCACGCAGCCTGAAGTCGCAGGAGTTGCTCGACGACATGCGCCGGACAAATGTGACGATTATGGTTGCCGTGCCGCTGCTCTACGAAAAGATGTACGAGGGAATCACACGCAAACTCTCGAAAGCGCCGTTGGCAACACGGTTGGTGGTCGGAGTGCTATTCGGACTCTCGCGGTTCTTCGGAATGTTCGGCCTGCGGGCCGGCAAGGTGCTGCTGCGGAGTCTGCGTGAAAAAGCGGGCATGGGCAGTGTGGTCTATTTCGTCAGTGGAGGTGGCCCGCTGGATCCGCGCATCGCGGATTTCTTCTCCCTGCTGGGACTCAACGCGCTGCAGGGATTTGGTCTGACGGAAACCAGTCCGTTGACTCATGTGAACCTTCCCGCCCGTCCAGACAGCGTCACCGTCGGCCCACCGATCTCCGGCGTGGAGCAGCGGATCGACAACCCGAACAGCGAAGGGATTGGCGAAATCGTCCTGCGCGGACCGAACATCTTCAAAGGGTATTACAAGAACGATGAAGCGACAAAGGAGGTGCTCAGCGAGGACGGCTGGTTCCACACGGGCGACCTGGGGAAGATCCATCCAAACGACTTTTTGCAGATTACAGGCCGGATGAAAAACATGCTGGTGACAGCGGGCGGAAAGAACGTTTACCCCGAAGAGATCGAGCATTTTCTCAACCGCAGCCGGTTCATCGCCGAATCTCTGGTGCTCGGCATTCCCCGTCCCACGGGCTATGGCGATGAGGTAGCGGCGCTGATCTACCCCGACTACGAACAGCTTGACCTGTATTTCGAGGAGTTGGGATCGAAGCCGAAGGACGAGGACGTCGTCAAGCTGATCAAGGGCGAGATCAAGGAGGCGCAGAAGAACCTTCAGGATTACAAACGAATCCACCGATTCCGCCTGATGGAAGAGGAGTTCCAGAAGACATCCACGCGAAAAATCAAACGGTACCTCTACAGCGGGGACATGCTCGGGCTCAACGGTGAGAATGTTTGATCAGGTGATCATTAAGATCGTTCCCGCGCGCATGAGAAATTTCATGCGCGCTTTCTTTTGAGGTGCGATATTCTTCGGAACCGATGCACCCTAAAAAAGCGCCACGACTGTACGAGCCGTGGCGCTCACGTCGGCGACCGAACCACCCGAATGAGATCTGCGGCTCCACACCCGGGTTCCTCCTCGAGCTCGTTCACCGGCGTCAGCATGGTCAGACCGTTCCATTGCTGACGACATTGCAACCCATCCAACAACGAGATCCTCCGTTATCGTCATGGCCTGCTTAGACATCTGTCTCGCCCCTGGAGCGTAGCCGGAGCCTCCAAGGGCGACAGCCGCACTGATGCGAGTTGTGTTGGTTCCCTGTCAACAGATACCTCGCATCGTGCAGAAAACCGGAGTTTACAAGAGCATAAAAGCCGGCATCCCCCACCTCCCACATCTATCGGGATTCGAGGATTCCGGCTCTGTTTGTAAAATATCCAGCAAAGAACTGAATATGCAACAGAATTGTCGTGCCCAACACAGGAAAGCGGGGCACCTGAGCTCTATAACCTGCACAAGCGATGAAATCACCGAGAACAGAGCAATTATTGAACAGCGCTCTGTCACCGACCGGACAGAAGCGCATCGGACGCGGAAGCCGGAGCCAGCGTATCCGCACCACCTCCTGTGTGTGGGCTTCGGTCGGTCAGGAGGATGATGATATGCATTTTGTGAACTTCTTCGTCCGACAGCAACGCATCGCGCGTGCGGACGAGATCACGTTTGAATCAATAACGGCAAAACCTTGGCTATTCAGAGCTGCATGTTTGAAGAAGTGAAAGACTGATAAAAGATGCAGCAGGAAAATCCATACGATTGCGCGGGGCAAGCCTCCTTTGATCCTCAAGACATGCCAGCCCCTCCACCCTATAAAAAAAGCCGGTTCTCCGTTCGCCCATTCTGGGCGGTGGAGAATCCGGCTCGAAAAAAAGTATGGGAAATTCCTGACTTTTGTCAAGCTGTAACTGTTTCACAGGAAATAAACACAAACATCATCCATCTGCTCAGAGATCGTAGAGGAAATCCAGTTTGAGACGGAAGTCATCAGCGAAATCGACTTCGACTGGTACTCCCAGCCTTTCATGGAACTGATCATACAGCAGGGTCACCATCGGACGGTTGAGGTTCTCCCGATTGACCTTGCTGACAACACCTCGATAACCAACATACTTGTAATATGTAGAGGATTCGAGAATTTCTACGTTCGATCCTTCCGGCAGGGTGTTGATCACGGACATCGCCATCTGGGTGATGTGCTCGTTGAACCAGCTTGGGGTATTTTTAACAATTTCCTGCACCGCTTCGATTGGCGTGAACAGTGTGCGCTCAATTTTTCCGGAGACAAGATTGTCAAAGTAATCGGCAGCAGCAATGATCTCCGCGAATCGATGAATCGTCCCGCGGTTTTCGCGGTTGACCTTGGGCGGTTCACCTGAACCTTTCATGCCCGCCGGGAATCCACTTTCATCCTGCCTTTCATGATGCTGCAGAACGGCCATCGTAATGTGGATGTTGGTGGTTGGATCCCGTTCAAGCAGGACGGCTCCCATCTGAGGGTGCATCTTGTAAAGATCTCGCTGCTCTTCGGTGCGATCCAGCGGATGAACCGATGCCAGGTCTGGATCAAGCCGCAATTTGCCAAGGTCGTGATAGAACGCAGCCTTGGCGAGCAGGATCATTTCCGCACGGGCGAAAGTGAATCCCAGTCCGATCAGAAGGGACAAAATGGCCACGTTTGTCGAGTGATTGATCAGCTGGTTTTCCGCGAGATGAACACCGGGAAAATAGACAGGCCTCCGAACGCGGGTGACATCGTTAACCATCATCTCGATCGCACGATTGACCAGTTGCTTGGTCTCGAGATCCATCCCGGGCTCTCGCTCCGAGGATGTACCCGTACGCCTGTAGCGTTCCCGAGCAACTTCATCGGTGTCAAAGAGTGCGATTTGATTCATTGCCTGCGCAGCAATCTTGCGGGCTTCAATCCCGATCAGGTCCTCAACCTGAATCGACTCCGTTCCGCTCTCGAGGATGTAGACATAATAGAAGCCCATTTCACGGATCCGCTGAACGGACAGTGGGTCGATCATTGTTCCTTCGGCGAGTAACTTCCGATAGTTCTGATCATAAATCGGACGACCAAGCAACATGCCGGTTTTCAAGTTCTTCACGCCGATCTGTCGCATCCACAACCTCCCTTACTCCGCGTATACACCACACCAGGCGAGACTGCATAACGTGATGTAAGGGTTCCTGCCAGATCCCCCATTTCAGTCGATATACTGACTCACAATGCGCTTCACCATGGCATAAATAAAATAGGGAAAAAGTATTAGTTTTTAGTGTTTTCTCGGACTCTTCCACAGATTCAGGGAGCAACCTAAGGAGCTGAAACCTGAGCACGGATGAGGAAGGCGTCTTTGTACTCCGTCCGCCGTACCTGGCGCAATTTCACCCTTGCAGTGTTCTCATCGGTGAACTGGCCGGCCAACAACAGCAACGCACCGTTTCGCGGAACCACCTCCACGTTCAATCCCAACAGAGTCGAGGCCTGTTGCGCCAGCTTTTCCGCCTGAGACCTTGAGGTACTCGCCAGATACATGATCTGAATTCGCCACCCCTGCACCATTGCAGGCTTTTCCACGACGACCGGCTTGGGTTCAGGAACGATGACCGGCTTGGGTTCAGGAATGATGACGGATTCCGGTTTTGTCACGGGGGGCAGTGCGAACACAGGAGTTACGATGGGCGGTTCAGGTTCGCTGATGACGATGGGTTCAAGCTCCGGTTCTGGCTCAGGTGTTGGGATCTCCTGAATCGGTGTATATTTGGCAAGACCGGTTGTTCCGATCCGGAAGAAGTTACCCCCGTCGCTGAGAAGTTTCAGAGCCATCCCTGGTGCTCCGGTGAGCAGGGTATCCATGCGGCCGTTCGAGGATGCAAACGAGATCACCGTGCCATCAATCGCGCTTACCACTTCACCGCCGCCATCGTAAGGCATCCACACGGGAGGCTGATCGCCCTTCCCTTCGACACTCCAGATGGGTTCATCCGCCCCACCAAGCGTGTAGTACGACCAGACAGCGCCATCGGCCGTACGTTCCGCGAGAGCGAATCCGTTTTCACTGAAAACGGCTCCGGGATCCGGCATCGATGGAGTCTCGTTCGGGATGATGATCCGTTTCCCGTTTCGATCAAGATCGAGGGAGCGCTGCGGGATTGTATACCTGTGCCGATATACAGTCCAGAACGCAGGATTGGATTTCAGTTGAGTGCTGACTTGGTCCGACTGGAACCAGACATCATCGACGCTTTCGGCGGAAGGTTTCAGCTGCTGGGTGCGTAGAGGCCTCAATCCCGCCCAGTCCACCGCGGTAAGCTCTCGCGTCGACGCGAAGGTCATGGATTCGCGAAGGCCATAGACCCAAAGGGTGTCCATCCTGCGGACGCTGGCGCCGGAATAGGGAAGCTCCAGACGGGCCATCTCCTCCCCACTGTCAGGATGACGAAGGTGGCTGTAGGTTCCAGAATATCCATCGCTCAGGAAGAGCACGCCACGCGGGTGGTTGAGCGTCGAATGGAGGTTTGTGGGATCCTTATCATTCGCCGTCCAGATCGCGTCGCCGGTGTCACTGCGATGCTTGGACAGGCGTGTACGCGGATTCTCATCACTGCCGATGTGCTCTACGATGAAATCCCCACCTGTGCCCTTGGCAAGAAATTCGGCCCATTGGCGTGAGTGCAGATGCCAGCGGAGGTCGCCGGTAGCAAGATCGACGTTCAATAACCAGGCGTCGGGACGTTCACCCTTCGCCCGTTCAAACAGCCGCAACGCCCTCGTCGGAGTTAACAGTTTGGGAGCGGACTGGCAAGCGAGAAAAAGCTGTCCGTTGGAAATGGCTTTGCCGAAGGGAAGATATTCGGGCAGATAGCTCGACCAAATCACCATTCCACTGCCCAGGTCGAGAGCGGAAATCAATGCGTCGCCACTCTCCGAACGTCCCTTGTACTTCTTGCCCATGTAAGTGACGTAGACCGCCATGCCTTCGCCGATGACCGGGAGCCCGATCAGCGCATCGCCATCGGGGAATGAATGGCTCCAAAGCTTTTTTCCACTGTCAAGCGAGACTGCCTCGATCCCGTCCGTCGTCACAAAGATGATCGAACGGAGATCCTGAACGGCGTCGAGCACCGTTGTCCCCGGTTCTACCTCATACTTCCAGGTCTGCTCCCATGTTGTCGCCAGCGACGAAGATCCGATCATCAGGACCATGATCAGGGAAACCGTGATCGAGGATTTCATGCAGACCTCCATGAGATTTCTACCAGCGGAACGCCAAGCCGACACGTGGCGTGTTCGCCAACTCATTGAAAAGATAAGCGATACCAGCCTCCAAGGCAGCCGTTCCGAGCATTCGTTGGCGAATCCCAAGTCCGAGAGTCACATCCCGATTTTCGCGTGTCGTGCCGATATTTTGCGAAACGCCAGCACGTAATGCGATAATTTTCAATAATTTATATTCTGTACCGAGGGCGAACCGAGTTTCCACATCGCCGTACACAGCCGGAAGGAAATCAAACGTGAAGAGGGAGCGGTCACGCAACCTGTAGGCGATGCCCGCCGACATCCGGGAGGGAACCCCCTCGCTGTAGTTGCCCTTGACGTTGCTGTCCCAGGTCATGTTATTCAACACGTCGTAGACGGCGACCGCGGCGGAAAGTCCCTGAGCCCAGGGGATGCGCCAGTAGAAACCGAGGTCGATTCCCCAGCCCCAGGCATCTCCGGTCACCTGTCCGACGCCGCCGTCTTCGTTGTTGCCAAAGGCGGCCCAGCGGAATTTGGTCGTGATGCCGAAGGAGAAGTCGTAAGCGGTTCGCAGACCCGGGAGATGTTCACCGGACACCCCGTAGGAGACGGCAATGGTGTTTTCCCGAAGGACATCATCGCCGCTGCTCTCGGCGTACCACCCGACACCGGACCGTCTCATCGGCAACGAACCGGAGAGGTAGTTGTAGGGAATCAGGTTCAGTTGGCGGGCATAGGTGAAAGCGGCGGCATAGTTCGCCTGTTGAGCGAGTGCTGCGGGATTCCAGCGGGCGGCGTTCTCATCGTCAGCAACCGCAACGTACGCGCCTCCCATGCCGAGCGGACGCACGCCCAGTCCGATGTCCACATAGGCTGCCGGAATCCCGGAGAGATCCTGTGCTCCAGCGCCGGAGGCGAGCAGCACCAGGAATCCCGCGACAACAAGCTTCCTGTTCATGTCCCTCCTCATTTGATCAGCACCACCGGTTTCAACTCCTCCTTGCGGCCTTCAGGATCCTCCGCGATCACCCGGACGACGTACCGTCCATTCCGCGCTTGCCGGCCATCTTCGGTCAATCCGTTCCAGATGATCGAACCAACGCCCCCCAATCTGCTGTACACCCCTTTTTCCACCGAAACCCGATCGATCAGGGTACGCACATGCTGTCCCACCATATTGTAAATCTCAATCGTCAGCCAGACGTTCGGAAAGAGGCTCTGCAATTCGAATTCAACCGAGAGCGGGTAATCACCCTCGGGACTGAATGGATTGGGAGTAAAGATGAGGTTATCAATCGCCAGCGGTTTTGCACCCGCGATCACAGCGTAAAGCCCCTCCACTCCTTGTGACGGTGTGGGTACGATGGGAGCCGTGATGGACTCACCGTCCGACGACACAGTGCTGCCGTCCAGCTCGATCCATTTCAGGTTGTCAATATCCCATCGGGCGAGTGAAGGATTGCGTTGCGGGGCGCCAGCAGGCAGCAGAAGAGTCAACTCATAGGCCACCCTCTCCTCGTTCAACGATCCCTGAAGCAGGATTCTGTGTCCGACCTCCTGCAGCGCTTCGATACCCTGCTGGAACCGCTGAAGCTGAACAAGCTTGGGGGTTCTCAAACGCAGGCTTCCCTGATTCCCGGCTATCGCTTCAGCCGAGAACCAACCGGTCAGCCGGGTGCCGTCAATGCCCTCCGCGACAAAGGAATCACCCGGCGCCGAGGTAACGGGCACATACAGCGTCAACCCCTCGCTGGCGGCGCCGTTCTGATCGTTGAAGATACCCAAGATGGAGGTGAGCGGATCGGTGGCCGAAATGCGAACCGTTCCGAATTTTCCACTGTCTGACTGGAAAACCGCATTTTGGGTAAACGGCGTGGGAGCAAAGTTCGACTGGTAGAGGGAATCCACGGTCCACTCGGGAGCCACCTGCATCAACGTGCCACCCGTGTCCGTGGCGACAACGGTGAAGACGATGGAGTCCCCGGCTGCAATCTCGATCGAGGGTGCGCTGACCTGGAGCGTGCCGAGCGTGCGCATAACGTTGTTCAAGGGCAACATGGACGATGCCGTCAGCGTCGACGATCCGGTCTCTTGCGTGACCAGCACCCTGACAGTGTCCAGCCCCTCGCCCGTGGAGAGGTAGATCGCGCTGTCCGCCCGCAATCCGCTGGTGTCCACCTCGAACATCGAACTGGACCAGGTAACACTCCCGGAGTCGATAACGGATTCGGTCAACAGGCTGTCGAGTTCGTCAAATGCGCTGACCGTGAGCAGAAGCGGGACTCCCGGTTGCACTTCCTCCACGGAGGGCGACAGCACGACCCGGCTGAGACGCCCGATACTGCTGACTGTCAGGGTTGACGCGCCCCCCGGACCGCCGATGACCAGACCGCTGTCCGTGGTCAGTTCCGGGTAGAAGGTGATCGTTCCCGACCCGCTTTGTGGCGGGATCATCCCTTGATAGGTCACATTCGCCGCGATACTCGTGCCGCCCCGAACGGAGTGAGAAGGAATTGTTATTGATTTCCGTACTGAACGATCCACATGACGGAAAAGAGTCGGCGCGGATACCGATGATGATCCGGACGACGTGCTCGTGACTTCCACCATCGGAACTGTCCGCGAAAAGCCCTCTCCCACGGCCGTGTAGTAAAGCAGGGCCGAAACGATCGTATAGGAGTCGGGCACCTGGATCTGAACCGTAATGCTGTCCCCGACATTCCCCACAGAGGGAGGCGTGTACGGCAATCCGAGTGGAATCACCACGCCAATCGAGTCACCGTTCACAATGGATCTGCTCAATGGAGCGACTGGCAGCAACCCGGTGACCGGTGTCACCTCGATGAGATAATCGCCATCGGAGAGATACGGATCGGTGATCGCAACGCCATCCACGTCCGTAACCAGGACAACTGAGAACAGGCCGTCCGTGGAAGCGACGGAGACAACGTTCCCTGCGACCGGATTCCCCGATTCATCCACGATCGTAACACCGATCTGGCCACTCGCATAGACAAGGTTGACGGTCGCCGTTTCACCATCGGACAACAGGAATCCGGCGGATTCGACGGTGCCGAGGGAATCGTGTGTGGCGGAAATCCGGTAGGTATAGGGCGCGGATACGGATTGTGCGAAGCCTCCCATACTATCCGTGGACGTCGTGTAGGCGTGGGTTCCATCGAGGGCTGACATCACGATGGTGGCACCTTGGACGGGAGTGGTTCGATGGACGAGCGATCCCTGAATGGTACCTGATCCCTGCCCCGGAACGAGGACAAAATCAAGATCCGGGTGGCCTTCTCCTGATGTGTGCAGAAACGTCCTGTTGGATGGAGATGTCGCGCTGGATGGTTGAACTGTGAAACCGCCATCCGACGTCAAAGTGAATGAAAAATGTCCAGCGGAATCTGTGGTGTCGGTTTCCAACGTATTTCCAGCGTCATTTTTCCATCTGATGATGATATCCGGAGCGGGATCGTTTCCATCGAAACCGAAGATTGTCCCCGTGGCCAGATCCGCAACGGCATCGAGAGTCAGGTTAGCGGCAGCCACCTCACCGGAAGTCAGGTCGATGCTAACGCTTGCAGTCTGATAGCCGTATTTATCCGCAGAGACTGCCCAGGAGCCACTTGCGATATTGGTGAAACCGAAATCGCCCGATCCTCCTGTCACCGTTGAAAGTGTCTGAGAACCGACAGCTGTCACAACGGCGTTCGGGAGCCCGCCACCTTCAACGTTGGTGACCCTCCCGGTAATGGACGTTGACTCCGCCGTAAAGGTCCAATCGAGGTTCAGGATTTCACCAGCGGGCAGTTCAACCTCCTGAGAATCAGGAATGACATAGCCATCCGCAGAGGCATGGACCGTTAATATTCCCGGGCGCAAACCGCGAAGACGGTAAGTGCCGTCGGAGGTGCCATAGATAAAGGAAAACGTTCCCGTAGTCAGGTTTTCAGTCTCATACAGAACCCTGCTTGACAATGCGGTCCCTGAGGAAGTTGAAGCGGTTCCCGTTAGTTCGCCGGTGGTGCGTAGCGTGAGATCGCGCATGACAAAGCTGCCAGCGGGCACCGCAAAACCGTGCTGGTAGCTGGTTGCGCTCCCATCCGAATTCGTTCCAAGCAGCACAAGAGAACCGGATGGAGCCAGCAATCCGTAGCGACCATACGCATCAGTAACTGTCGAATGTATCTCTCCGCTGCGCGCCCTCAGTTCGACTTCCGCCCCAGAAAGCGGTTCACCGTTTTTATCCGTGAATACTCCAAACACGCCGTTTGTAAGCGGAGTCAGACGTATTGAATTCAACGATGAACCCGGAGCGACTCCCGTTATGACTCGTGCCTGAAAACCGGGAGGTGAGACGGAGATTGTGTACACACTATCCGGATCAAGGCCGGTAAATGTTAGAAAGCCCAACCCGTCACTCACGAGAGAAGTGTCCCGGATATCGTTCCCTGAAATACTGACGACGATGCCTCTCTGAGGGATGTTTGTGTCTTCTGGTTTGAGGTATATGAGGTACGTGATCTGGTCAACAGCTGAGACAAGTGTGATGTTCAACGTATCACGAACTTGGCCGTCTTCGAAGAAAACGGTGTCCCGAACCGCTCGGTATCCCTGTTTAGAGAAGACAAGCGTGTGAGTACCTTTGCCAAGATTGCGCAGTGAATAGAGACTATTTTTATAGACAGGTGAGCTGTTATCGAGAGTGATCGAGGCACTATTTATAGCTGCCCCCCCCTCATCAAGAATCGTTCCGGAGATCACCCCCTCTTTGATCGTGACGGTGAGATCCGCCGAAGTGATATTCGTGTCTGTCGCACTTACGCTGCGGGTTTCTGAGATTCTTGTCGCCACACCGGTATTTACCGTCAGCGAATAGTCCGTGAATCCGGGCAGGGCTGAAAACGTGAAGGTTCCCAATGAATCGGTTGTAGCTTGTTGTGTGGAGGACGAAGCAATGAGAACAACGGTAGCGCCGATCAAGGGGTTTCCGGCATCGTCATGAACCTTGCCGCCGATATTGACCGTGGTCACCAGCGGTGTGAAATCGATTGCCGTTCTGGCCTCGCCAACAGCGAGAGATGAAATCGTGCGGCTTGCCGGTGAGTATTGCGTACCGGGCTTGGCAGGGGCGACCACCCACGTTCCACTGTTGATGTTTTCGAATCGATACGCCCCGGCCACATCGCTGTAGGCGACACGGGTACCGCCGTTTGATCGCGCCGCAGTTAACGTTACGCCCGATTCGCCTGTCGTTCCTCGAATCGAGGCCGTTCGCTGGATCAGGGTCAGTGCAACTCCCGTTACATTCGACGTGCCGGTAGTAACCGTGACATCCGCTTCTTCCGTTGTCCCCGCTCCCAGCGCTGTCGTGATCCGGCAGTTGCTGTTTGTCGCGACCCCAGTGATCGTCCAGACTCCAGCCGCACTCGAAGTCGTTGTCAGCACGCTGCCGTCAGAGAGACTCGTCACACGAACCGGGACGTTCCCCAACGCAGTGGGAGTCTGGTTTGCGGTTGTTCCGCTGATGGTCAGGGCGTTGCGGGGCATGGTGACGTTGTAGGTGTTCCCGGCGTGGGCGGCAGCAACCGTATTTATCTGGTATCCCGAAAGGGTGAACGTCAAATCGTAAGCGTCAGGAAGATTCAGTCCGTTGATTGTGTACACCCCTCCTGGAGACGAGATGCTCTCAACGCTGTACCCCGTTCCGGAAACTGCTCTCACTTGAACCCCGGTCAATCCGGCGCCTGCCTGATCCTTGATGGTTCCAGTGAGCGAACCCGTGTTGGCAGTCGCCGTCAGATTCACCGTCAGTGTTGCGTTGGGTGCAACCGTCTGCCCGGTAAGCGGGGTCGCCGTATAACCGGACTTCAGCGCTTCCACACGGTAAGTGCCTGCGGAAATCGTGGGAATCGTATACGTACCGTTGGATCCGCTGAGTGTCGAATAGGTTGCACCCGTGGAAAGCGTAGCGCGAACGGTGGCGTTAGAAACCGGGCTGCCGGAAGATGTAACGCTGCCTGTGATTGAACTCGTTTGCGCGACGAGCCGCAACGCCGAGCCTGAGATGACCTGTCCGTCCACAACCAGCCCAACGGTCAGCGTGTCGGGTGTAAATCCAGTCTTGCGCCCGTATAACGTATAGCGTCCGCCGGTCACTTTTAAGAACTGAAAGAATCCCCCGGCGTCCGATGTGGTCTGCCGTACCGTGCCGTCGGACCGTTTCAATTCCACTGTCGCGCCCGAGAGCACTGCAT
This sequence comes from bacterium, assembly GCA_043801585.1. GTDB lineage: Bacteria > Electryoneota > Electryoneia > Electryoneales > Electryoneaceae > JAZDLX01. The sequence continues at coordinate 20,042 of JAZDLX010000114.1, forward strand.
TCGAAGCGTTCTTCACAGATCCTGAGACGGTGGCATAGTTGGCTGTCAAGCTGTAATTGACGTTTGAGAGGTTTTGGCCGCCGCTGACAGTTACCGAGCTTGTTGCAGTCAGGTGCGTGGCCGCTGAAATGTCCATCGTCCAAGTTCCCGGCAACACACTCAACGAATAGGTTCCGGAGGGTCCGGTGGTCGTTGAAACCGCCGAAGCGCCTGAACTGGCGACAACGGTTGCGTTCTCAAGGGGTGAGCCATCGCTGGATGAAACTTTTCCAGAAATGGACGCTCCGAGCAGCGACATCGTGAGGGAAACCTGTTGCTGTCCCCCGGCTGTCAGCACGCCTGTTGTCGCCGACGCACTGCTGAAACTGGTTTTCGTGGCGATCACCGTGTACGCTTTGCCGCTCTCCACGGAAATGGAAAACGCACCCGTCACACTGGATGATGTTGTGATGCCTCCCGTGGTGGTTCCGGACGGCCGGATGGTAACTGTGACACCGTAGAGAGGTCCGGCGGAACTGGAGATAAGACCGCTGACGGTGCCGGTATTCGGCTGCAGTGCAAAATTTCGCCCGGTGGTCACCGATCCGGGTTGCATAGTCAACGTCAGGCTGGTCGGATTCAACACTGAAAATCCGGATTTTCTCGCTGTGATTGTGCAGGTTCCGGGGATCAGTCCCAGCGTATAGGAACCGCCGGATCCTGTCGTCACCTGGACGGAGGTTCCCCCCGTCGAGGGAGTCGCGGTGACCGTGGCACCGATGATCCCCGTGCCTCCATAGGCGACAACGCCACTGACCGTTGCCACATTGGGCGCCAGGGTAGCGACGACACCAGTCTGCGCCTCCCCCCAGTTCACTGTCCAGGGTCCACTGGATTCCGTGGAGTACCCCGTCCGTGAAATCGTCAGAGTGTGCGTTCCGGCGGGAACGCTGAGTGTGAAAGCGCCCGAATTGTTCGACGTTGTCGCCGCCCCACCGCCTGTCACGGTAGCCTGGGAAACAGGAGAACCGCTGGGCGTTCGGACAGTCCCGGAGATCGAGGAGGGGTTGGGTGCAAGGTTCAGGGTCACGCCGTTGGAGGTCTCACCTGGACCAAGGGTCAAGGTCACGGGTTGAGCTGTATACCCGCTGAGCACCCCTTTCAACACCCAGGTTCCCGGAGGCAAGCCGAGGTTGAAACTCCCGTTATCGGCCGTCGTTGTGGTGACGATTTCACCAGCCGAGGGCACCGCCTGAACGGTAACTCCGCCACGGTTCATCACCGTTCCACCTTCCGCGATAAACCCGGAAATAATCGCCGCCTGCGGATTCAAGGTGATGTTCTTCGTTACGTTTGCACCGTTCACGACCACACTGATCGGTCCACTCGGCAGGTAGTACCCCGCCTTGATCGCAGACAGCGTCCAGGTTCCGTTGCCAACGGTGAAACTGTATCTCCCACTCTCTCCCGTGAACGTGGATGCCTGTTCGATGCCTTTTTGAATAACCACCTGGCCAAGGGGAATCGGCTGACTGTTTGTGTTCAGGACAGTCCCGTTGACCGTAAACGTGTAGGGAATAAGCAGCAGGGGTCCGCCGTTGTTGTTCAGATCGAGTGTCTGGCCGCTGGTGACCGTAACCGTGCGTGTGGAACTCGGTTGGTAGGAAGGTGCGGAAGCCTTGAATGTCCAGGTTCCCACGTTGAGCCCGACGGTGAATTCGCCGGAAGTGTTCGTGGTTGCCGTCAGTTGCACGCCAAGCGCACTGGTCGCCCGAACGGTTGCATTGCCTATTGGTGAACCGCTGTTCGATGTCACCTTGCCGACGACGGTGCTTGGACGCGGCTGCATCGTGATGGCGATGGAACGCACGACATCCTTGACGACGCTGACAGTGGCCGAGGTAGCATCCAGGTAGCCCTGTTTGTGGGCGTGGAGGATGTAGCTGCCGACCGGAGCCAAGAAATGGTAAGAACCGTTATCATCCGTGGCAATCGATTGAATATTCGGACCCTGAACTGCCTCGAAATCAACCTGGGCAAGGTCAATCGGGTTGTCAGTCGCATCTTTTGTGGTTATCCGAAGTTCACCGGACTCGATCACATAGGTGAACGACGAGCTGTCGGAGATCGTTCCGGAACCGAGGCCATCCGACGCAATCACTTTCCAGTTGTATTGCCCACCCTGCAGCAGGGAGGCCGCTGGAAGGATCACCGCGTTGTCCGTTGTCTGTGCGCGCCAGACCGGGAAGAGGATTTCGGTTCCATTGGAGTACAATTGGAACCTGGACAGGTAAACGAAGTAGCTGCTTGCCTGCGACACGATACTCCACTGGAACCGTATTTCAGGATCGAAGAGTGCTGCGCCACGCTGTGGAGACTGCAGGACAGGCAACGTGAACGGAGGAGTCGTCTGGACCTCAAATCCGCTCACCTGTCCGACAACGGAGGAGGTATACTCGACAGAATTACCATAGCAATTGAGCACGGTCCAGTTGTACCGGGGACGGGTGCCTGAACTGTTGGATCCGACCAGTGGGGGAACCATTTCGTTCGCAATGGTGCCCGAAGGATCGGGGACGCCATACTGGATGGACGTGTTTGGCGTGATCGCCTGCCAGACAACATTGGCGCCCTCGACCCGGGTTCCCTGATCGTCCTTGATGATGGTAAACGGCTGATCCGCGACGAACACCAGGTAATAGGGAACGCCAGTCACTCCCTGCCAGGTGATTGTCGGAGATGTCGTACTGATGCCTGATCCACCTGCGGGGGTGATCGGGCTCTGCGGAACCGCGGCGGACGCTGCAGCGCGCAACACCCGGAAGAAGGTGGAGATGTCCGTGCCGCTGCTACTCGATCGGATGAAACAGGTCAGCGGCCCCACCGGTAATCGAGAGGCGAGCACACGGATCCGCCCCGGCTGCGACAGCAATGGATTGGACAACGAATTGTATGCGTTGAGGTTCGATCCCGGTGAACCCGGCGCGTAGTTGAAGATACCCGTGACCGCAGGAGTCCAGGTAATCTCCAGGGTGTCCGCGGATTCCGTGATGTTCAGGGGCACAGAATTCAGAACAAGAGCGGCGCTGGTGTTTTCCGTGGACGTCAGCGTGCGGAGGTTGATCAGGGGTGGCCCGGCGTTCGCGGATGCCACAATGCCTCCCGCCGCGATTACAAGAGCCGCTGCGATCCCGATCAACCGTCCTGCAGATCGTCTAAAATTCATAGCTGATGCCCATCCGCAAAACGTCCTCCGGCAACCCCGCAATCATGATCTCATAGCGCAGGTTTCTGCTGACATGAAAGGAAAATCCAAGATCGAGACGTGGAATGATCACCATGTTCCCACCGGGGATCGGGTTCCCGCTTCCGTCCACGTAACCGTCGACATAATCCTTGCCGAGCATCGCGCCGACACCGAAGAAAAAAGGACCGGGTGCGATACCGAAATATCCACCGTATTGAAGCACAATCCCACGTCCGTAGAGGTGGGTTGAGTAGCTGGAATCCTGAACGCTTTTCTCCTGCACCACAACGTCGTAGCCGAATTTTCCATTGAGGTAGTAGATTCCGGACAGGCTTGGGCGCAAACCACCGCCCGCCGCGATGGTGACGGTTGCGGCATCGGGGACGTGCAGTGTCAACCGGTCGCTGAGCAGGTAGGTGTTCGGGTAGGTGCGGGTGATCTCCGTGACGTCTGAAATCCGGTTCACATCGAAGGGGTCCTCATCCGCGCCGGCACTCAATTTCAGCGCGGGGAATTCGTCCACGACCATTGTCATGCTTCCATGCAATTCAGGTGGCTGCTGGCGAACAATCTCCGCACCCAACCGCCAGGATTTTTCGGATTGTCCGGCGATGGTGAAACCTGCGCGCACCGTCCACCAGGAGCCGGAATATCCACCGACTGCAAGCGAATGGAGTGCATTGTACCAGGGATCGGCGTCGTTGTTGAACGCCCATTGCTGTCCCCCGCGCGTCATGATGCCATCGATGTTGTATCCGGCATTGAGATCGATCGCAACCAGGGTTCGGGTCGCGCTTGCACCGAGGGTCAACCAGCGGAAGACATCACGCGAGAACGCCACGACGAGCCGGTCGGCGTCGATTTCGAGGAGATCGTTGATCCGAGTCTGGATCGCGAAGGCGACCGCGTCGGCAGGATTGGACTCCACCGTGTCGATGCGCTGGCGAAATCCCGCGTGGAGCAGGTCCATCTTCAGGTGAATCGGACGATCGTATCCAAACCCGATCCGCCACCCGCCGAAGGGCACCGCGACAGCGAATGCGTTGAGGCTGCTCGCGGACCGCGCAACTGTTCCATCAAACACTGGATAGGAGAAATCATCCGTGCTCTGAAATCCCTCGATGTAGCCGTCTACAGCGTCATTAATGCCCTGTTGAATGTCGAAAGGAATACTCGAAAAACGGATACCTACTTCCGGGTGAAGGGTGATACCGATGATCACATCGTGTCGAACAAAACGCAGTCCAGCGGGATTTCGGAATACAGCGTAGGGATCCGCCTGAACCGGAGCTGCCGCACCCACGGCGACGCTGGTGACACCCGGACCCCCGGCAAGCATGCTGTTCAATTCGAAATTCAGATTCATCCTGCCACCGTCGAAATAGGTCAGGATAGGATCTGTCGATTGTTGTGCTCTCGCTCCCTGCTGCGTGGACAATAACCCCAGAGCAAGCAACGCAAACCACCTCGTCCAAACCCTCATAGACACGCAGCCTCTCCCGCTACCCATTCGCAGTCAATCTGGTGAACCATAGATACCGATGAATAAAAATAAGCCCAGCCTGTGAATCTAACAATAAACTACTATCAATTTTATCAAAACACTCAGTTCGACGCATCCAATCCAACGTTTAAGCCGCTAAAGCCCAAAAACGAGAAACAGCTTGGGCAATGATTCCTCCAGGCTGATTGTCATCGTAAGCATGGCAACCGTCAACTAACACCTTGTTCTTTCAAGAAGGGGCCATAATTCTTATCGGTTTCAAGGATGTGATGGGTGAGCCAATCCTTCAAAAATTGCAACAACGGAACGGAGAGTACAGCCTGCCCATTTCTAAATTTGGTCTGAAATTCGATCACCTTATCCTTGAGCTTAGTGTGTTCATTTTTATGATTTAAGAAGTCTTCATAGGCATAGTTGGACATCACTTCCTCTTCTGCACAAAAGTGTGTTTTCGTGTAATTCACCAGGCTGTCGAGGATTGATCCCAGTATTTCAGACCCTTTTCCTTTCATCATTGCATCATGCAAGTCATTCAGCAGTTTGATGAGTTGCTGATGTTGCAGATCGAAAGTCTTAATCCCGACACTGTACCTGTCGGACCACTGAAGGAGGGCCATCTTGCGTCTCCTTATCCGTGCTCATCTATCATCGGTGTCAGATTCCCTTGTGTTTGAAGGTGCACAATGTACCATAAGGATACTTCATTTCTTTTGGATTCAGTGTTAATCTCTGCTAACGAATTGATTTACACAATTTATACCTACTATGGCCAGTGGGAATTTTGCATTATCCTCTCATCCCCCCCAGTACCGCGCCTGAGACAATCGGGTATACAAGAGGAAACGGAAGCGCACCTGGAGAGCCGGTATGTCCGATGCCATGCCATCGAATAAGCAGCGGATGAACACCCTGCTTGAACGTGTCGATGAGGTGATCTACGGAATCATCGCGTTTTTTCTCGTCATCACAGCCTTCCTGACGTTCTATTCCGTCTCCCAGTCGATTCTGGACTATTTCAAGGACAACGATTCCAGACACGCTGTCATCATCATTCTGGACAAGCTGATGCTGACGTTGATGGTTCTCGAAATCCTCTACACGGTGCGGATCTCCATTCGTTCGCACAGCCTCTCCGCGGAACCCATTCTCGTTGTCGGCATTCTCGCCGCCATCCGGCGCATCCTCGTCATCAGTGTGGAATCGGGGTACCTGATCACCGTCGGTCAGGACGGATTCATCGGATTGATGGCTGAGATCGCCGTTCTTGGTCTGCTGGTTCTGATGTTCGTGGTGGCGATTATCCTGCTGCGAAGAAACAAACTGCCCCAGAATACGAAAACAACGGATCTGGAGTAGTCGGAGGGAGTTTTGTGCTCCCCTCGGTGCTCGACCATTAATGAGTTCTCCATACCATCTTTCACAAGGAGGGTTGTCCTGTGAACAGTCTGGAGATGATTCCGTCACCGGAATCCATCCCGGCTCCCTTCTGGCTGTTTGAAATCCTGAACGGCCTGCTGTTCCTCATTCACATCCTGTTGGTGAACGTCGTTCTAGGGGGGAGCCTGATCCTGCTGGTGACACGCCTTCGTACCGGCGGAACCGAGCTGGGCCGAACGTTATCCGGCGCCGTGTGCAACAAGCTCCCCGCAACTCTCGCAATGGCGATCACCATCGGCATCGCGCCACTCCTTTTCGTGCAGGTGATCTACGGTCACCTTTTCTACAGCAGTTCCGTGCTGATGGGCTGGTGGTGGCTGGCGGTGATTCCGGCGCTCATTTTGGCCTACTACGGGATTTATGTGCACAACAGGATGGGGACGTCCAAACCGCAACTGGGGACGTTCGCAATCGCCGTGTCAGCAATCATTTTCCTCTATATCTCCTTCACCTATTCAAACAACCTGACGCTCACCGAACGGCCTGAGGTCTGGGGTGCGTATCTCGGATCACGCGGCGGCACTTTGCTCAACATCGGCGACCCGACCCTGTTTCCGCGCTGGCTTCATTTTGTAACAGCGTCGGTGGCCATCGGCGGACTGTTTATGGCGTACGTCTGGCGGCGGCGGGAACGTCACGGTGACGCACGGGCATCACAGCGAGTGAAAAAAGGATTGCGCGTGTTTGCCTATGCGACCATCGTGCAGGTCGTGTTTGGATTCTGGTGGCTGATCGCGCTGCCGCAACCGATCATGCTGGAATACATGGGCGGCTCGATCATCCGGACGATTCTGCTGATGCTCGGTATTCTCCTCGTGTTTGGAGCGCTCGCGGTTTCATTGACGGGACGGTTCCTCCCCACCCTGTTCCACCTGCTGGGGATTCTGGCGGTGATGGTGACGATGCGCGCATTGCTCAGGTATTCCTATTTGCGTGACGTATTCCATCCCAGCACACTGGAATTGAAACCGCAGTACGGAGTGCTCGCCCTTTTCCTGGTGATCCTCGTTGCCGGTCTTTATGCGGTCTGGGTGATGATCAAGGGAGTGATGGCGGCGGAAGCGAGGAGGGCGCAATCATGAACTATCCGATCTGGCTCCTCGAAAGACTCGGTGGCGGCACCCTGATCGCAATGATCGCCGTGCTGCACGTCTACATCTCCCACCTCGCGGTGGGTGGCGGCCTTTTCATCTGGTTGATGGACCGGCGTGCACGGATGGCCAACGACACCGCGCTGAACAATTTTCTCCGCCGCTACAACTGGATTTTCCTGCTGGTGACAATGGTGCTCGGCGGATTGACCGGCGTAGGTATCTGGTTCGTCATCGGCCTCGTCAGCCCGGCAGCGACGTCCACACTGATCCACACGTTCGTTTTCGGGTGGGCGATCGAATGGGTGTTCTTCATCGGCGAGATCACCGCACTGCTGGTCTATCATTACTATTTCGACAAACTAGAGCGGGCGCTGCGGGAAAAGGCCGCTTTCTTCTACTTCCTCTTCGCTTTCCTCTCGCTGGTGATTATCAACGGCATCCTCTCGTTCATGCTGACGCCGGGGAAATGGCTGGCGACGGGCGATTTCTGGGACGGCTTCTTCAACCCGAGCTACGTCTCGTCAACGCTGTTCCGGACGTTTGTCACGGTGATGGTCGCCGGCATTTTCGGTTTCCTCGTTGGCAGTTTCCAGAAGGATGAGGGCCTTTCCCTGCGCATGGTCAGAACCTGTTCACGTTGGATCATCGCAGGCATTGCCGGACTCGTGCCGACGGGGTTCTGGTATTACTACTCACTGCCGGCAGCGACGAGGGAAGTCGCGTTCCAGTTGAATCCACAGATCATCCCGACCTTCACCCTGATGCTGGTGATGACCGCCATTGTTGCGGTGATCGGGTTGATCTTCATTTTGAAACTGCCCAGGATCGCCCAGCGGATCTTCGCGATCGTTCTGGTTCTCGCCGGGGCCTCCTGGATGGCTGGATTCGAGTACACACGCGAGATCGCACGCAAACCGTTTGTCATTCATGACTATATGTATTCATCCGGAATCCTCGTCCGTGATGTCGACAGGCTGAATTCCGAGGGTGTGCTGCCCAACGCGAAATGGACATCGGTGCACGAAGTCACCGCGGACAACGTGATGGAAGCCGGTCGGGAGCTGATGCGTCTTGAATGCCTCGCCTGCCACACCCTCGGCGGCCGCAACGATCTGCTGTCGCGCACGGAAAACATGACCTACATGGGGATGATGGCGTCCCTCTCGGGACAGGGCCGGGTGATGGGCTACATGCCGCCGTTCATCGGCACATTCGCTGAGAAGGATGCGCTCGCACGGTACATCGTCGCGGGACTGCACGGCAAAGAGATCGTAACTCAGCCCGGTTCACACACGCCGGGCGCAGGCGCCGGAGCCGATCCAAAATCGGTGGGGAAATCATCCAACCATGTGTTGCTCGCATGGAACGACCTGGGGATGCACTGCATCAGCGACAGCGACCCCTGGTTCGTCATCCTGCCACCGGCGAACACTCTCGAAGCGCAACTGATCAAACGAGGGAATCCCCCGCAGATCGTGACGACAGGCGTTCGTCTGACCTTCGAAGCGCCTGCCGGATTTGGGAATCCGGTGGATCACGTGCCCTTCTGGGATTACGCGAAGATCAACTTTGGAGCCGATCTGGCGCCGAACATCGGGCTTGGCGGCCTTGGTCTCGACGGTGATTTCGCGTTGAAAAACGACGGCATCTCGTTCATCGCGCAGATGATTCCGGTTACGCCCTATCCGGATGGCGGCGGCTACAATCCCTATCCGCAGTTCACTGTAAAAGCGTTCGACAAAGCGACGGGTGCGCTGATAGCAGAAACCCGGGCGGTAACCCCAACCTCCACCGAGATGGGATGCCGTAACTGTCACGGCGGTCCCTGGCGCACCGAGGATCAGGCGGGAGTCTCCGGTAAAACAGCGAAGAACATCCTCGCTTCTCACGACCGGCTGAGCGGCACGGACCTGCTGAAACAGGCCAACGCCGGCAAACCGATGATCTGCCAGACCTGCCACCCGGACCCCGCGATCGGCGCCAAAGGTTTGCCCGGTCACAACTCCCTCTCCGCCGCGATGCACGGCTGGCATGCCAGCTACATGGTGGAGAAAGGCGGCGACGCCTGTGTTCTCTGCCATCCGGCCTATTCGTCTGGATTCACCCGTTGCCTGCGCGGAGTCCATGTTCGTTTCGGAATGGACTGCACGAGCTGCCACGGGACGCTGGATGAGCACGCCGCCGGGCTGCTGAAGCGTGAGATGGAAAACGGCACCGTGTCCGCCGGGCGACTCTCGCGCCCCCTTCACTTGACCCGGGTGGCGTCGCTGGAGGAGGTCAATCCGCGCACACCCTGGCTGCAGGAACCGGACTGCATCACCTGCCATGCCGATTACGATAAGCCCGTGGAGGGAGCCTCGTCCTACAACATGTGGACGAAGGACGGATCGGAACTGTACCGGAACCGCGCAGGCGAGGCGGGGGCTGTCCGCTGCATCGCCTGCCACGGAAGCACTCATGCGAACTATCCGGCACGGAACGAATACGTGGCGAATCTCGACAATTTCGGTCCGTTACAGTACCAGGGTCTGCCCTACTCCATCGGGGCAAACTTCAAATGCACTGTCTGCCATACAGTGCTGCTTGATTACGCGATCCATCATGACAACCTTCCCCGGATGGTGCGGAATCCTGTGAAATAGCGATCCCAAGAAGTATTCCTACAAGCCGAAGCAGTCATGCTTCGGCTTTTTTATGTGCTTGCAGCAAGAACGCCAAATATCGGATTTTGACTGAAATCAGGATTGGCAGGGAGATTGGATTTAATAACCGTATTCATCATTCATATGTTTAGTGTGACTTCAATTCATATTTAGTATTCTAATAATTCTAACGTCAAATTACGATTATTAAATGATTCAATCACTGAGAGATTATATTTCAACGATTATTAATTGAAATGATTGAACTCAATCCTTACCTTCCTGATGCTTTCCACACTCCCTTTATCTTTTCAAAAGATTGTTTTACATAATTTTACACATCAACATCAGACACCTGGAACGACTTGATGAACAGCAGCGAAAACGTAGTACAAGACCATGTGCAGTTCACAAAAGTGGATTCGAATGAGGCATTTCCTGCCTTCGCTGGCCGCCATGCGGTAGAATCGTTTCTTCATGACAAGATGCAACCCTTCAACGATAAAGCCGGCGAGATCACTCGTGGGATCGACTTCGCCTTCGGCCTGAACGGTGGATTGGGTGGATTTGTGATGCTTGCCCACCACGGCGAAGAACTCGCGGGTGTGCTAGTGATGCTGAAAACCGGCATGAGCGGTTTTATCCCCGAGAACATCCTCCTTTATGTGGGAGTGGACCCGAAGCTTCGAGGACATGGAATCGGAAGGAAACTGATCGGTACCTCCATCGGCGAGTGCGAGGGGTGTGTCAAACTTCATGTCGAATACGACAATCCCGCGAAACGGCTCTACGAACGGCTCGGTTTCACCAGCAAGTACGCAGAGATGAGGCTGGCACGATGAACAGGCTCACGATCGACCTTGACGCCCTGCACAATAACATTCAGGTGATCGACGGTTGGATGCACGATCACGGTGCGGACTGGACGTTAGTGACAAAGGTGCTCTGCGGTCACACCGAAACGCTCGACGCCCTCCAGACGATAGGAGTTCGCTCGATGGCGGACAGTCGTCTCGACAACTTTCGTGCAATCAACAGGGTCATCGAAGACTTCGAAGCGTGGTACCTCCGCCTTCCCCACCTGACCGCCATCCCGGAAATCGTCCGGCTCACTGATGCCAGCCTTAACAGCGAGGTGAAGATCATTAAGGAGCTCGACAGGGAGGCTCGAAAGCAGGGCACCATCCACCGAGTGATTGTCATGATCGAACTGGGCGACCTTCGTGAGGGAGTACTGCCCGGGAATCTCGTAGACTTCTACAAGGCCATCTTCGAACTGAAAAATGTCGAAGTGATCGGAATCGGCGCGAACCTTGGCTGCCTTTCCGGCGCAGTGCCGAGTGTGGATCAACTCACCCAACTGGTACTCTACCATGAATTGCTCGAGTTGAAATTCGGACGAACACTGCCGCTGATCTCAGCCGGTACGAGCGCCACTCTCCCATTGCTTTTGAGGGGCGAGGTGCCGAAAAAAGTGAATCACTTTCGCATCGGTGAATCGGTGTTTCTTGGAACCGATCTTCTCGGCGGCGGAACGTTGCCGGGCCTGCGCGATGACGCCTTCACCCTCGAAGCGGAGGTGGCGGAAATAAGCGAGAAAAGCCTCGTCCCCTATGGTGAGACGAGCACCCTGGCTCCCTTCGGCATGGAGATCACGAACGACAACAATGTGGGAGCTCGGGGATGGCGCGCGGTACTCACTCTCGGTGCTCTGGACACGGAAGTAAGCGGACTTATTCCGTTGAATCCGGAGCATAGCATCGCGGGAGTATCGAGCGATGTCCTCGTCGTCAACCTCGGAGAAGACAAGAGCGGGCTGAAGATCGGCGATTCGATCAAATTCCGCCCTAATTACGCTGCGCTTCTTCGTCTGATGGCCAGCAGTTACATCCGCAAACAGGTCATCCCCTCGGTGAAAGACCTGCGCGAAGGTTTAAGCGTGCAGGACGAAGTGAACGTCATGCCGGTGATTGAAAGCGAGAACGGAAGCGACTGATCCCCAACGGAGCCTTGCCCCGCCATGAGCCGTGATCAGCTGATCGAATGGGCAATCATCATCGCGTACATGAGTTTCATCTTCGGCAAGGGTGTCCTCAAGTTCCGCAAGATCGGGAACTCGGACGACTACCTTGTGGCGGGCAGAAACACCCCGTGGCCGTTGATTTTTGCAACCCTCGGCGCCACGGTGATCGGCGGCGGGGCTTCGATCGGAGCAGTGGGAAAAACGTTTGAGTGGGGACTGCTGTTCGTCTTCGTTTCCAGCGGTGTCTTCCTCCAGTTCATCTTCAGCGGACTCGTCGTTGCGCCCCAGTTCCGTCGCTGGAACCTTTACACGATCGCTGGTTATTTCGAGCGCAGGTACGACAAACGTGCTCGCTTCGTCGCCTTCGTGCTCTCATTGGTGTTCAGTGTGTTCATCATCGCCGCACAGATGGCGGCCTTCGGATCGGTCCTCTCCACCCTGTTCCCCAACCTCGTCGATGACAAACTAATGATCAAGCTGGCGATCCTGATCGGCGGTACAATGGTCGTCACCTACAGCACGGCGGGAGGATTGCTCGCGGTGATCTGGACGGACATCTACCAGTTCATCATCCTGTTCGCGGGATTCCTGCTGACGCTTTTCTTCATCCTGCCAGACCTCAGCATCCAATGGTCGCACATGAGACAGGTGATTCCCCACGAGTTCTTCGAGGTCACCGGAGGTAAAGGCTGGATTTTCATGATCACGACCTTCTGTGCGTTCCTGCTCGGGGAAACGTTTGGACCGGGGTACGTGACGCGGTTCGTCATCGGCAAGGACATCCGCCATACCAAGTGGGGCATTGCGGGGGTTGGATTCTTTCTCACCTTCACGTTTCCGATCATCATCTTCTTTATCGCCCTTTATGCCCGGATTCATTTCCCGAATATCGAGCCGCAGCAGGCGCTACCGCTTACCGTGCAGGAACTGCACAATCCATTCATCGCGGGGTTGATCATCGCGGCGCTGCTCTCCGCAGTGATGTCGTCCGCCGATTCGGCGCTGAACAGCGCGACCGCCATTTTCGTCAAGGACCTTTTTGAGCAGTATCTCACACACAAGAAACTGGACGATCACCGAACACTCGTGTTGGCGAGAAGGATGACAGTTCTGCTCGGTGCGATCTCTACCCTGATCGCCATCCTCTGGCCGGACATCATCGGACTGCTCCTGTTTACCTACCATATCTGGGCTCCGGCGATCATCCTGCCAATCGTCGTCGGGGCAATCTCGAAAGAATATTCAAAGAAGCTGTCGAGCCAGGTGACAGCGACGATGGTGATTGCGGTCATCGCTACAATGGCCTACCGGACCACGGAGTTGGCAGCGACATTCGATCCGGCGGTATTTGGAGTGGGTGTCGCGATCTCGATTTTCCTGCTGTTGAGACTTGGTGGGAAAATGGGTGGTGGTTCAGAACATCTCGGCACTGAACCGGACGTGGTATGAAAACCACGTCTCAGAACGTGTAGCCGATGCTGACGCTCGAAGTAAAGGGGTTGGAGGTGCCGCCGTAGATCGTCCAGCTCAACGGTCCGAAACGGGTGAGCCAGCCGAAGGTAAGCGCCCATCCCCCCTCGACGTCCTTGCCGTTCAGCGCCCAATCCCAGTGATCCGTGACCCGACCCATGTCCGTCTCCGCCACGATGAAACGTTTTGACCAAGCCTCCCACTGAAGCCCGGCACGGAAGATTTGCGCATAATCGCCCGAACGGGCGCCGTAATCCAGCCCGTAAAGCCTGTCGAACTGGCCGATGATATAGGTCGGAATCGGCCAGAAACGGGTGTTTTGAACAGATCCGGCGAAACCGTGCAACTTGAGCGTCCATTTCTCCCCCAAAGGCACATTCAGGTCGAAGAATCCTTCCCGCTTGAGGTAGAAAGCTCCACGATTATAGATGTCGTGGACGGATTGGGTAAACAAAAGCTGGACCATCGATCCCTGGGTGCCAAAGTTGAGCCGGTCAAGCGTGTCATA
>JAZDLX010000159.1:0-7917 GCA_043801585.1 bacterium
CCTACCGAGTCATAAATCTCCTCGGATCCGTCGAAGTCCGAACCGTACTTGTAAACCGTTACCTCTGTGGCGGCGCTCTCCGGATTGATCGCAGGAGCCATGTCAATACGATAATCGGGAGCGAAAGTCCAGAATCCACCCCACCCAAGACCGATTGTGTCGCGGAGGTCGGTGCCAAACCAGAGCTCAAAGACACCCGGGCTGGTGTAGTTGAGGAAACCATCCTCGTAGGTCGCAGACGGATCGATGTCGATGCGGACGTAGATGAACGAGGCGTCATGGGTGATATAGAAATCCTGGATGTCAAATTCCGGACCGGGAGGCATATCACCCAACTCTTCTGCCACATTACCGGCATCCGCCGCGGCGATTCCATCCCAATCAAGGAAGTCGCCATCGATGACGATCGGGTTTGCCCACGTAATTCCCGTGGCAAACATCATCACCAACAATAAACCGAGAACCTTACGCATACCAATCCTCCATCGTTATGTCCCGTTTTCGGGTTTTAGTTCTATCGTCAGGCAATAAAAAACCCGTCATCCGGATAACTCCGAAGTACGGGTCACTCTGTTCGCGAAATGATGGTAAAAAACGTCCAGCTATCGGACGTTCGTCCTGCTTCCGGGTTTTGGTATCGAACCAAGGGATTTTGATAAACATCCCGTAATTCAACATCAGTTCCCTCGGGATTGCGCTTCCCGTTCATCTCCCGCCTGACCTCCGTGTTGGATGAGATGACTTCATTGGTGCTCAGAGCTTTCACCACAGACAAGCCAATCCTAATAAGAGATTTTAAATAAGTCAACCAACTTTTCGTCAATAAATTCGAAAACCGTCCTCAATGAGAGGCTTTTGCTCGGAGAGACACTCTCCAGCAGTCATTACCCGAGAGTCTGTGGAAAGCAATACATAATAATCTTTGATAAACAAGTAATTATAAAACCAGAAACAGAGAGATGAACAAACGACGCAGTACACCACTTATTAAAATAAGTTTAGTAACCAACGGGGGTTTTCAGCAAAATTCCCAGCGTGCTCCTTCTTCCTTGCGTTCGTCCATAGATCAACCCCAGATTCCCATCAACTTGCTGATCCGTTTTCAGGGGTTTGACCTTTACCAGGGGGTTGATTCATGATCCGCACGGTTCGACTGGCATTGTCTGCGATAATTCTGCTCATCGTGTTGACGGGATTTCAGAACGTCATCGCCGCCTGCGATTCGACAACTGTCGCGTTTGTCGAAGACACAACGATCTTCGCCAACCCCGAACGCGGTTTCGTCACCCAGCGGAGCTATGGAATCGGTTCCACACTCCCTGCTACGTTGCGCGCGGATTACAACATCACTGTGATCCAGCGCATTGTGCTCCTGGAAGCGTTTAAGGATACGCTGATAAATGAAACGATGTTGAATCGCGTGCAGACGGATCTGAACAACGTCCGAACAGGTGGCAGCAAAGTCGTCTTGCGTTTCTCCTACACCGAACATCAAACCGGGACCGACGCGCCCCTCAACGTAATCCTTGACCAGATCGCACAGCTCAAACCGATTCTGATGGCAAATGCGGATGTCATCGCCTATGTCGAAGCGGGATTCATCGGCGCCTGGGGCGAGTGGTATTACTCGTCCAACGGCCTGAACAACACCTCCGACCGCCGAACGGTCCTTTACGCACTGCTCGACGCGTTGCCTTCGAACCGTTGTGTCGTTGTTCGCACTCCAGACTACAAACGGGTGATTTTCGGGACGAGCAATCCCCTCACCGCCGACTCAGCCTTCAGCGGCAGTTATCGTGCACGTACCGGCGCCCACAACGATTGCTTCCTCGCCAGTTCCACCGATTACGGCACTTACGGGAACGGGGGGTTCACCATCGCCCAGGACCGGGAATATCTCCACCAGGACAACCAATTCGTTCCACAGGGTGGCGAGACCTGCAATCCGAGCTACTATTCAGGATGTGCCAACGCTCTTGCCGACATGGAATACATTCACTGGTCACTATTGAACAAGGACTATCACCTCGACGTGCTGAATGGCTGGGAAACAAACGGCTGCATGGACGAAGTCAAGAAGAGGCTGGGCTACCGTTTTCGACTCCTTGACGCCGTCATCCCCGACAGCAGCGCTCCCGGTGGCACTTTCGGATTTCACTTCCGTGTCGAAAACCAGGGATTTGCCAACCCCTTCAACCCACGCAACCTCGAGATCGTCCTGCGCAACACGGTCAGCGGCGAACGTTATGGATTATTGACCCATGAGGATCCGCAGTTCTGGAAAAGCAGTGACACGACCGAGGTGGCCGTCCAGGGAGGATTGCCGGCCGATCTTCCACTCGGTTCCTACGAAATCCTTCTTTCACTCCCGGATCCCGAACCCAGCCTGCACGACCGCTGGGAGTATGCGATCCGTTTGGCCAACGAGGGCGTCTGGGAGGACACGACCGGATACAACACGATGCAGGACACGCTCATCGTTGACGCGGGCGCCTGCACGACACCCTATTCGGGCGAGGACTGGTTTGCGCTGGTCCAGTCAACCAGCAGCGCACACATCCCACAACCCGTGCTTCCATCCAGGACGGTGATCACCAACGCCTATCCGAACCCCTTCAACCCGATGACTGAAATTGATTTCACCCTTGATAAAACCGCACCGGTCCGTCTCGAGGTTTACAATATGCTCGGCGAGCGGGTCGCAACATTGGTGGACCGCACGCTTAGCCCCGGTGAACATTCGGCGACCTGGATCGCACGCGGCACGGCCACCGGCACTTACATCGTCCGGCTTCGCGCCGCCGGGGAAATCGACTCCCGCCGGATTGTGCTGATGAAATAGCCACACTCCCTGCCATCGGCCGCATTTGAAACAAAAAGGGCTTCGCAGATTGCAAGCCCTTGATCGTTCAAACCGGATTGGTTTATCGAACCAAACGTTTTCTTGTTGCGTGGATCTCACGAGTTCCGCATCGACCTGTCAAAATACCCAAGCGGAATCTACTTCCTGAGGGTCACAAGCGGTGGACAGGGCAATTTCGTTCGAAAAATTCTATTTCTCCATTGGGTCGCTTTGCGTACCTGACATGGCAACTATCACCCGGAGTCAGGATTAAATCCAGACTCCTTGCTCTTTTTCCTTCTGTGACCCCGATCACGAGTCGGCGAGAGGAGTTCGATGACGTTAGTTGTGGTAGCATGTGAAGCCGGAGGACGTACACGAGGCCATCGTCTCTGACCGCCCTCCAGTCCGGCCTCGACCTTCAAGTAAAACTTCAAGTCCTCACCGAAAGAGGAGACGCCTTCGGGAGGAGCCCCGGGGGCAACGGCTCCGGAGCACACGTTATCAGGACTTATGATCGTTCATTCCTGTCAATTATCCTTTGACGTCGCTTTTCTGCGTGTCAGTGGCTAAGTCGAGCATTTTGAGGCTCATAGGAGTGCATGGAGCTGTTTTTATTGACTCTTGGCGCTTATGATTTCTTTTGATTTTTTGAGTTTTTGACTTTCAGCTATTTCCTGCTCTTTTGACGTGTATCTTTTCGCGTTTGGCAATTGACAACACGTATATTAGTCCTCGCAGATGCAACAATAGCATGTATTTGGTGACATCGTCCTTGAGCGTAGTTAAGGATAAGTTATGGGGCAGGCATTGGATACGGATACGCTTCAAGACATCATCAAATCACTAAACCGCGATCTTGAGGAGAAGCGGGTTGAATTATCTCGTCTCCGCCTGCTTGCAGATGCCATGGGTGAAGGAATTCAGGACCCGGACTATTTTAATCGCGTTTGTACGAATTTAAATCAAATTTTAAACGCTTCGATCACGGCGATATTTTGGGTTCGGAAACGTGTGCCCGCCGGATGGTGGCTGGGCGCCTGGTCATCCAAATCCACAAGTCACTATCCTCTTCAAAGCATTATCCCCCACGAACAGGAAGGATCACTGGGCGCAGGCTGGAGGGAACAGAAACCGTTGTGGGTTGAGAATCCGGCAGGTGAGACGATCACCAAAATGTGGGGATTCCCCGTCGGCACTACCCCTCCTGTTGCCTTGATTCCCTTAATAGCCAACGGTTTACGGAGCGGTATGCTCGTCGTCGTCGATCCTGTCCTGAAGATCAACGAAAATCACCGTCAGCAACATCTGGAAATGATTCAGGTTCCGGTGAACTCCGGCATCTTTAACCGCCTGCTTTATAAAAACCGGCAGGATTCCGAGGAAGAGCTGAGGGATTTATTCGATAATGCTTCGGATATGGTGGTTGTGGCGTACCACGATGGAATCATCCGTGACTGCAACAGTGCGTTTATCGAAACCCTTGGACTCGAGGGGGATCCCAAGGGTCGGCATCTCGCCGACATGCTCGTCGAGAAACGGGGCAACATACTCGACGAGGTCTGGGTGCGTCTTCTTTCGGGTGAAGTCGTACAGAATGTGGACATTCACCTGCAGGGTCCAAACGGCAAGATCATCGAGGCCGAACTGTCGGGAAGTGCACGGACGCTCCTGTCCGGACGGCCCGGGATCATCCGTCTTTACATGCGTGACCTGAGCGAGCGGAGAAAAGCGGAACGCAGGCAGCGCGAACTGGAGCTCGAAATCGAGCTCGCGAATCACCGGAAGCTGGCCCAAGTGGGGCTTTATGTTTCCGGAATCGCCCACAATCTGCAGAATCCGGTACAGGTGCTGCTTGGGTACATCAGCCTGCTGCGGGACAAAGGGTCGCAGATCGAAGAACTCGGAGAGCTCGAGAATTCGACTCAACGGATCATGGGTATCATCCGCAACCTGCTGCAGAAGATGCGACAGGAGCAGAACACGGAGATCGTGTCGATCGATATCAATGAACTGCTGAACAACGAGCTGACATTCCTCAACGCGAATCTCTTTTACAAGCATCAGGTGGAAAAACAGTACTCCTTCGGCAACGATCTCCCGCCGATTCGCGGAGTCTACAGCGACTTTTCCCAATCCATCATGAATATCGTTTACAACGCATTGGAGGCAATGACCAAGTCCAAGGAGAAAAAATTTACAATCAGCACCTCGTACGACCCCACATCAGAGTGCATCCTCATTGAAGTCTCCGACTCCGGTCCCGGTATTCCCGAAGAGGTGCAGAAACGAATCTTTGAACCGTTTTTCAGCACTAAAAAGAATGATTCAGGCGGATCGCCGCATGACCTTCACGGTGGCACAGGACTCGGCCTCTCAAGCAGCCTGGCATTGCTGAAACCGTACGGAGGCTCAATCGAATTTGATTCCCGGCCGGAGAAGGGATCGACGTTCCGTATCCATCTTCCCGTGCAAGGAGATCCTCAATGAATTCTCCGATTCAAATTCTACTGGTTGGGCATGACCGCAGCAGCCTGACGCCTTTCGAATTGGCGCTGGGAAGTGCGGAAGCCTATCAATTTTCTGTCGCCAGCGACCTCGAGGGAGCGCTTTTGAGCATTGCGCAGCGCATTCCCAGCCTGATCATCACCTCCTGGAATCTTAATGGCCGGACAGCCCTCGACCTGATGGACGTCCTGAAAACACAGAAGGAGTGGGAACCTGTCCAAGTGCTGATCTACGGTGAGGGTGTAAAACATTCCGACATACTGGCTGCGAAATCTCGCGGTGCGCTGGATGTGCTTTCGCTGCCTGTCAATCGCCGGATGCTCCAGCAGCATCTCGACAGAGTCACCGAGCATGTGCGTGAGATGACGGATGGGCCGAAGGTGGAAACAGCCTCTGAAATCCGTCACCGTCTGCTTCAGGTGGAGATGATCGCTCCGCTCCCTGCGCTCGTCAAAGAGATTCTTGATGTGCATGAAAATCCAGAGGCGACGGCGAATGCGATGGCCGAGGTCATCAAGAAGGACCAGTCGCTGACAAGCCGTGTGCTGCGGATCGTGAACAGTGCATACTATGGATTCCATCGGAAAATAGGGAACACCAGGGATGCCGTCGTACTTCTCGGATTCGAGGAGATCAAAAACATTACGCTCGCTGCCTGTCTGATGGACACCTTCCCGCTGGAAGGAGCCGGACGGTTTCAGCCCAAGGAATTCTGGCTTCATTCCATCGCCAGTGCCTATGTCGCACGAGCGCTCGCTCCCCGAGTCAAGGATCTTACCGCCGAAAATGCGTTTGTCATGGGTTTGCTGCACGACATCGGAAAAGCGGTGCTGTTCCAGCATTTTCCAGAAACCTATGCGACCGTTCTCGAGATGTCGGCAGAGAAGGATCTCCTCCTCCTTGAAGTAGAGCAGCAGATGATGAAAATTGACCACGCCGAGGTAGGAGGCATTGTCGCCGAGAGCTGGGATTTGCCGACCCCGCTCGTCCGAGCGATCCAGCTGCACCATGCACCCGATGACGCTGAAGAGGGGTACGAATCCTACGTCACCAATGTCGCCAACTACTTCGCCCACAAACACCAGGTCGGTGCGAGCGGCACTCCGAAATTCGATTCGCCCTCATCCTTTGCCGGACCGGCGCTTGGACATGAAGGTCCAATCGACAACCTCTTCGCGGAACTGGAGGTGGACATTACCGGTCTTCGCCACCTGCTCCCGCATTTGTGAGGGCGTCCACGTACCGCCAAGCAGGAATCTTGTCATTCAAGCCAACTTCCATCCCCTCGCTCTGTCTGCCATCTGTGGAACGCGACAGCAAAACTCACTCCGATTCCAATAACCGTCAGTGGCAGTGCAAACCCGGCAAGAGCCCAAGTAAACGTCCTCAGCAACGGGTGACCGAGAGAAGACAACAGCAGAAAAACGAGATAGGCAACGTACCAGGCGAGGAAGAGAACTCCCTCCCAACGACTGATCCTGCTGCCGGTAAAGAAGATCGGAAGGCAGACAAGAGCGACTCCCACCATGACAGGAAAGTCGAATTGAATCGCATTTGGTGAAACGGAAAGACCTGTCGGCGAGATCCATGCCGCCAGTCCGAGGACTCCGAACAGGTTGAAAATGTTCGATCCCACCACGTTTCCCACTGCGATATCCCGCTCCCCGCGCAAACTTGCGATCACCGACACCGCAACTTCCGGCAGCGATGTTCCCACCGCCACTATCGTCAGGCCGACAACCAACGGTGGCACGCTGAGTTTTGTCGCTATTTCGACTGCTCCCCCGACCAGCCATTTCGCTCCCAGAACCAGCAATCCAAGTCCGACCACGATCCAGAGAACAGGGAAGTCCATCCTGCCAAGCGACACTTTGGCATCACTTCCAGACTCATCTCCGGCGTTCTTTCTTCCCAATCTAAACAGGACTACAAGATAGACCAGAAGCAGGAACACAAGGATTGCCCCCTCGATTCGGTCAATCCGGTTATCGAGAGCGAACAACGCGGTCACAACGGATGCACCGATCATGACGGGAACGTCAACGCGGACAGCCTGACGGGCAACTGTCAAGGGAGAGATCACCGCCGCGACACCAAGAATGAAGAGCACATTAAAGATGTTGCTGCCGATCACGTTGCCGAGGGAAATCCCATCCGCCCCTTCGAGAACCGCCCGGATGCTTACGGCCAATTCCGGCGAACTGGTGCCAAAGGCGACGACGGACAAACCGATGACAAACGATGACAGCCTCATAAACCGGGCGAGCACTGATGCACCCCGGACAAGGAATTCGCCTCCAGCGATCAGCGCGATCAATCCCCCGAGCAGGTAGAGAATCGCCATCGAACACCTTCCAATCGCTTTTCAAAATTAAAAAGGGGACACGTACCTTTTAATTTAGAATTCCACCGTTCATGAATAGTCGCTGAAAAGAAAATTAAAAGGTACGTGTCCCCTTTTTAATTTTCCTTTCGAGAGCTACTCCTCGCAGAGAGGCGTGATCCGTTCAATCGTTCGCGCCGCCCATGAACTGTAGTCTCCCGCCATAATGTGATTGCGAGCTTCT
>JAZDLX010000164.1:0-2774 GCA_043801585.1 bacterium
TCGCTGTTCGAACGCAACACGTCGCTGCTGATCGCCTTGAAAGCGTTGGAGAGCTCCTCGCGAGCCTGATTCCGTTCCTTCTCGGTGATTTCCACTTCCCGGTGGGCGGATTCGGCTTCCGCCTCGAGACGGGCGATCCGCGATGAAGCGGCCGCGCGGGTCGCCAGCCATCCAATCAGACCGCCGATGACCAGTGCAGCAACGGCAAGTAACAGTGAAACCACGAGGCTCATGAACGCTCCGAATGTATCAGGGTTTTTGATTTCATAAGGTTGTGATTGCATGGAACCTGAACAGATGTGCAAAAGGTACGTCTGTTTCCAGTGCTGCACAACTTAACCAATCGAGCGGGGGCGACCTCGCGAGCGAACTCTCGTCGAAAGAGCGTAGGAATCTTCAAGTTGGTGAAGGAATACGGAAGATCCCATCGGACGGTTTCGGTTTTCGTGCAAATGAAACCGGGCGATTTCCTCCTCATCCATACCGCTTTCAAGCAGGCCACTCCAATCAGTGTACAAACTGAAGGAATCAACAAGGTTGGTAATTCCATCGTTAATGCCGGACAAATGTGCTTTTGCACTGCTCCAGGGGTACTCGGAAGGTGAAGCTGTAAGTCCCGCGCGTACAGGGTTTAACTCAATGTAACGAGCTGCAGCGACGGCATGCGGATCGTCAACGGGAAAGGAATTGTATCTCTCCTGCCAGAGGTGACCGGACCATCCCTCGCGTTGATTGATGTTGAAGGAATATGTCCGATGAAGGGGTGCGAAAAATTCTGCGAGACTCCCTGCGTGAGGAGGAGAGATCAGAAGGTGATAGTGGTTTGGCATCAGACACCATGCCAGAACGCTGACGTCGGTTTTCTTGATGAAATGTCTCAACAGGTTGCAGAAGAGCGAATAATCCTCATCCCTGAAAAACACCTGTTGCCGCCGGACACCCCGCTGAGTAACATGATGCGGAATTCCGGGGACAACAATCCGATTTGCACGCCCCATAATCCACCTCAATAATTGTACCTGGTACATTATTAAGCTAATATCCAATTGAAAAAATATCAATTATTAATTGTACCTGGTACATTTTCTCTGATATCATACAACACACACTTTTTCCAAAATTCCAACTTAATTCTTACCGTTGATCGGGTCGTTCAACCGGCGCGACATCGCCGCCTTCATGATGGGCCAGGTGATTGGATTCGTATTCAGGAAGACGACCAGACGGTTTTTCCAGCCGGGAATCACAATCACACGTTTGCCCCGCGACAGCTCCAGCAACGAAATTCTCGCCACCTGATCTGCGGTCATCCAAAGTCTCTTGGAAACTTGCGAACGGCTCCACCCGGCGAATTCCGAACTGTCATGGAACTCGGTGTAGGTGAATCCCGGCGCCAGACACTGCACACGGATGCCGAATCGTCCCACTTCCGCGTCAAGAGACCGTGAGAACTGGTTCATTGCGGCCTTGATGGCGCCATAAAGCGTCCGGTTGGGAGCAGGAAAGAACGAAGAGATGGATGACAAGTTGATGATTCCTCCAGACCGCCGTTCGAGCATTCCGGACAGCACCGCACGAGTGAGGCGCACCGGCGCTTCCATCTGAAGCTTCATCATTGTGCTCTGCTTCTCGATGTCAACCTCGTGGAAAGCGCCTGTGGTGCCGAACCCCGCGCTGTTGATCAGCAGGTCCACACGGACGCCGCCGCCGATTTTTTTCTCAACGGAGGCAATCCCTTTTTCGGTGGCGAGGTCAGCGGCATGAACCTCAACGCGGATCGTCTGAAGACTTCCCAGGTCTGCCGCGAGGGAGTCCAGTTTTTCTTTTCGTCTTGCGACCAGAATCAGGTTGTAGCCGCGCTCGGCAAGGCGATGGGCGAACGCTTCGCCGATGCCGCTGGAAGCACCTGTGATCAATGCGGTAGGGTTGGGTTGATTGGTCATTGCGGTTCGACTCCAGGTTCGTCAGGTTGCTTCTTTGGTGTCCAGATCTTGCCGGCTAACGTATACATCAATCTGGCGTACAACCGTGAACTCATGATGCACGAGAGGATCCAGTTGCCCCATCCGGGGATGACCACCACCCGCCCGAGGTCCAGCCCGCGCAGCGAACGGAACACCACTTTTTCGACACGTGTCCACATCCACCAGGGAAACACGCCCTTGTTGAACGCATCGATCAATTCGGGGGTGTAGTGGAAGCCGGTGTGGGTAAAACCGGGGCAGAGTGCCTGCACCTTCACACCGAACTGTTTCACCTCTATCGCCAGTCCCTGGCTGAACCGGATGATGTAGGCTTTGGTTGCGCTGTAGTTCACCGATCCGGGCGTGGGGCCGAAGCCGGTCAGGGAGGCGACGTTGATGATGGCTCCATGCCCGCGTGTGACCATGCCTTCGACGGCCGCTCGCGAGAGCTCGTTGACCGCCTCGACGTGAACACGGACCATACGCTGCTCGAGGATAAAGTCGTTGTCGTGGAAATCGCCGGGCACACCGAAACCAGCGTTGTTGACGAGCAGGTCCAGGTCGCCGGTGTTGCGTATCGTCCGGGTGACAGCCTCGATGCCTTCGGGTGTGGAAAGGTCCGCAACGAGGACTTCGGCGTTCACCCTGAACGTGTTTTTGAATTCTTCGGCCAGTTCACGGAGACGTTCGCCTCTGCGGGCGACGAGGATCAGGTGTGAACCGCGACGGGCGAGTTGACGGGCGAATTCTTCGCCGATCCCGCTGCTCGCCCCGGTGATCAAAGCGCGTTGGATGTGCATGATACCCCCA
>JAZDLX010000065.1:0-18692 GCA_043801585.1 bacterium
CCATCGCCTCCGGCAGGATCGGATGATCGACCGTCGAGGGCTTGCCCGTCATCGCCTCCGTGGCCAGAACCTCCTGTTCCTCACGGTGGCGTTTCAGCGAACCTGTGGCCGGACTCGCAGCGTAGCCTCGTCCTACATATCGGATGACCCGGCCCGGGAAATGATGCAACAGGACACTTCTCATGTAGCTCCAGCCACCGCGGTTTTTCGGCTCCTCCTGTGCCCAGACGAGTTCCGTGTCCTCGCCGTATTGACCGACCAGTTGCAGCAGCAGATCCTCGCGCATCGGATAGAACTGTTCGACACGCAGGATCGCCACATCCTTGACCCCGGTTTCCTGACGCTTGGAGATGAAATCGTAGAACACCTTGCCGCTGCACAGTACGACACGCCGCGCTTTCTTCGGAGGCGACGGATCATCCATGATCTCCTGGAAATTACCCTCGATCAAATCGCTGACGAGTGAGACCGCCTCGGGCAAACGAAGCATCGACTTGGGAGTCATGATGATCAGCGGACGGCGGAAGGGACGTTTTATCTGCCGCCGGAGTACATGGAAGTATTGCGCCGGTGTTGTCAGGTTGCAGACCTGGATGTTGTTCTGGGCGCACGTCTGAAGGTAACGCTCGAGGTATGCGTTCGAATGCTCCGGTCCCTGTCCCTCGTAGCCGTGCGGCAACAGCATCGTGATGCCGCTCGTCCGCTGCCATTTCGACTGGCTGCTGACGATGAACTGGTCGATGATCACCTGGGCGCCATTTGCAAAATCTCCGAACTGCGCCTCCCACATCACCAGCATATTCGGTTCGGCGAGGGTGTAGCCATATTCAAAGCCGAGCACGGCGGCTTCGGTGAGCGGACTGTTGTACACGCAGAACCGCGCCTGATTATCGTTGATGTGCATCAGGGGGATGTACTTCTCTCCCGTCTTGCTGTCAAACCAGACGGCGTGGCGCTGGCTGAAGGTTCCGCGCTGGCTGTCCTGGCCGGAAAGGCGCACGGGCGATCCCTCCGCGAGCAGGCTTCCGAGGGCGAGCGCTTCGGCGTAGGACCAGTCGACATGTCCGCCCTTTTTGACGACTTCCATTTTCTCTGGCAGATAGCGGCCGATTTTGGGATTCAGGTTGAATTTCTCGGGTACCGTAGTCAGCATCCGGGCCACTTCAATCAACAACTTTTTCGGCACACCGGTTTGGACCGTCTTCGGCGAATAATCCGATTCCATCCCGGACCAAAGATGCTCGTATGCCTGAACCTCCTCGGTGGGATGTTCGCTGCGGGCGTACTCGAAATGACGCTGCAACTGGCTCTGGAAATCCTTGCCGATCTGATCCGCTTCCTCCTGCGAAAGTTCGCCCGCCTCGACAAGGCGTTTGGTGTAAATTTTCCGCGCGCCCGGATGCTTTTTGATCTTCTCGTACATCTTCGGTTGTGTGAACGCGGGTTCATCGCCCTCGTTGTGGCCGTATTTCCTGTAGCAAAGCATATCCACTACGACATCGCGGCCGAATTCCTGGCGGAATCTCAGCGCCAGTTCACAGGCGTAGACAACCGCCTCCGGGTCGTCCCCGTTTACATGGAAGATGGGCGCGTCGATCATCTTGGCGACGTCCGTGCAATAGGCGGTCGACCGCGATTCGGTGGGGTCGGTGGTGAAACCGATCTGGTTGTTGACGATGATATGCAACGTGCCACCGGTCCTGTACCCGGTGAGCTGGCTCATGTTCAGGGTCTCCGCGATCAGTCCCTGACCGGGAAACGCAGCGTCGCCATGAATCAGCAACCCAAGCACATTGCGGCGGTATTCGGTGTCGTTGCGCTGGCGCTGTTTCGCACGGACCTTCCCCAACGCCACCGGATTGACCGCCTCCAGATGGGAGGGATTCGCGGTCAGCGAGAGGTGGACGCTTCGCCCGTAACGGTTGCGGTGGTCCGACGAAAAACCCTTGTGATATTTCACATCGCCGTCGCCGCCGAAGTTGTCCGGGAGGACATTGCCCTCGAACTCGCTGAAAATCTGGCTGTAGGATTTGTCAAGGATGTTCGCGAGGATGTTCAGGCGGCCACGGTGGGTCATGCCGATTACAATCTCCTCCACCCCCTCCTCGGGCGCCATCTCGACGATGGAGTGAACTGCGGGGATCAGGGTTTCCGCGCCCTCGAGGCTGAACCGTTTCTGGCCCGGATACCTCGTCTGAATGAACGCTTCGAACATCTCCGCGTCAACCAACTGCCGCAGGATCTCACGCTTTTTCGGCGTATCAAACGTTGGCCGGTTTTGATGAGGCTCCATCTGCGCCTGCAACCAGCGTCGCATCTGGAGGTTCTGGATGTGGGTGTATTGCACTCCGATAGTGCGGGCGTAGGTCTGGCGGAGGGTTGTGATGATGTCACGCAACTTCATCCGTGCATCGGCGTGGAGATGGCCGGTGTCGAACTCACGGTCCAGATCCTGTTCGCTGAAGCCGTATTTCTCGATCTCGAGATCTGGATGCGATTCCGCCGCCGGCTGCAACGGATTGATGTTCGCAATCATGTGTCCCTGGCTGCGGTAGGCGAAAATCAGGCTCGCAACCCGTGACTGCGCCGCCGCATCATCCGCCGCCAAACCCGATGCCTGCGGTATGCCAAATTCGAAGCCCTGGAAGAAATAATGCCAGCTCTCGTCCACGCTGTCCGGATCGTTCAGCCACTGCTGGTAGAGCTCTTCCAGGTATTGCGCACTCAACTCGCCGGGTTCACGGCTGCGGCCGGTCCCGGTGGCGTGCTCGCTTGCCACTGCATCCCTCCCACGGCACAGGAACCGCTCATCCACGATGAATGGACAGAACCCGCACTCGTCCTGCGTATGTGCAAAAGGCGACAGATCCTGCAAACTCCGTCGCCGCTGCCAATCGCCAACAAATTAGGTAAAACTAAGATAATCCAAAAGGGGCCACTTTGTACCCCCAAACGTTGTCGGTCCGCACCTCCAGAGTCCAAATCCGTGTTCTTTCGGGGGAAGGAATCATGAGTACACCGTTTGCCCTTGAAGATTCATAACTACTTCACGGTGCAGATAAATGTGACAGGAATTCCAATGCTGAAAAGTCGGTATTTGAGTATACTGTCCCCGGGTTTACCCACGGATTCACGCTTTACGGGTTCAACAGAGCTCCATACAATTCAACTCGCCGGTCACGGAAGCGGTGGTTGTACGAGTTGTAACTCTTTTCGTCCGCCACCGACAGATCGACCTCGACCGTTGCGATTTCCGGTTTATCCGCTGACCCCGAGGCGAGGATATCGCCACGCGGGCCGGTAATCTGGCTCTGGCCGGTGAACGTCAACGACCTTCCAACCCGCTGCTCCGTCCCGACCCGGTTCGCCGTAACCACGTAGACTGAATTTTCCAGACAACGGGCGAACATCGCGCGCTGACAATAGGGCATCACCAGGTTGCTGGGATGTGCGATGATCTGCACCCCGGCGAGCGCCAGCAGGCGAGCGGTCTCGGGAAATGTCCAGTCAAAACAGATCATCATCCCGACCCGGCCTGCTGGAGTATCCACCACCTTCGGCGCTTCATCGCCCGGCGAAAACAGATCATTCTCCCTGTCGTACAGATGGATTTTCCGGTAGTTCATCAGGGTGCCGTCCGGTGTGGCGAGCATGGATGAATTGAAGAACCGCTGACCCTTCTGTTCCGGGTACCCGATCACAACCGTGGTGCCGGTCTCACGGGCCAGCCGTTTCATCCTGCAGGACGTCTGCCCCTCGATGAACTCCTCCGCCATCGTGGCGAGCTCCGCCACGTTGAGGAATTCATACCCGCTGGTCGCCAGTTCCGGAAAGACCAGAAGATCCACATTGCCGGTCTCACGGACGATGCGTTCAATCTGCGCGATGTTTCCCTCGATATCTTCGAAAATCGGCAGGAATTGGCCATAACCGATTGTTTTTATGGTTTCACTCATCTTCATCTCCCGATGTCACATGCATGGAAAATGTGCCGAATACACGAGAAATTGGTCGGTTTTCTGCAATTTCTGAACGAAATCGATCGAAATTCTCCACATTTTCAACTTATCCGGCTCTTTCTGGATCAGAAACCCGACCCTGAAGGGTTGGGCCACCCCCGATCAAAAACTACTGTTTTATTACGATTTCTTGCGGATTTTTCTGTTTTCTATCTATCCGCCAGATAAACGGAACCCGGCTCGATCATCGCTCCGCCGGGAAGGTATTCAAGGCAATGCGCCATCCAACCGGTCTGGATCGCCAGGCAGAAGGGAATCGGGAACGCGCTCGCCGGAAGTCCCAGCGGATGGTAAACGAGGCCGGTGATGCTGTCTACGTTGGCGTAGATCCCCTTGCCGCCAAGCTCCGACTCGACAGTTTCCCGTAACGCCGAATAGGTGTCCCACATCCCCTCCAACCCCTTCGCTTTGAGCAGCGCGGAAGCGTGAGGTTCAAGGGCACGGACTCGCGGGTCGGGGCATTTGTAGACACGATGGCCAAAACCGGGGAAACGGAACCCCTCCCGAACCTTCTCTTTCACCCAGGCGTGAGCATGGTCAGGTCCCTCCAGTCGGCGCAGCATCTCGAACGAGAGCTGGTTGGCGCCACCATGCCGGACGCCGGAGAGCGCCCCCATCCCGGCGAGCACGGCGCTGCCCAGGTCGGCGCCGGTGGAAATCACCACCAGCGCGGCAAACGCGGCGGCGTGCAGCCCATGTTCCGCCTGCACAATCAGGCTCGCCTCAAAGGCTTTCGTTTCCATCTCCGATGGTACCCGCCCCAACGACTGATAGAGGATGTGCTGCGCGAAAGGCAGGTCATCTCGCGGCTGTAGCGGAGGCAATCCTTCAAGGTGCCGAATCGCCGCGGCCGCGAGGGAGGATGCCCAACTCAGAATCCTTGCCGGGCGCCGCCACTGGGCGTCAAGGTGGGTGTTTTCAGGTTCGGGAATGTGGCAGGCGGCGACGGTGAGCATCGTTCTGTACTGCGCGAGTGGGTGAGCGTCTCCGGGAATCCTGTCGAGGGCGGCAAAAGCCTCCTTGGGTGGGTTGCGCCATTGAACCAACTCGGAACGCCACTCCTCCAGCTTCACAGCATTGGGAAGGCTTCCGTGCAGAATCAGGTAGCTGACCTCCTCGAAGCAGCAGTGCCGGGCGAGATCCTCGACGTCATAGCTCCGGTAATAGAGCTTCCCCTCGCTGCCGTCCAACCGGCTGATATCGGTCGAACCAACGATAAGCCCCTCGAGGCCGCGGTTGTAACTCTGGATGTGCGGTGGATCGCTCCGCCCGATCACGCATCCCCCTTTTCCGGCAGAGGACGCCGGGCATGTCCGGTGTAGTGGGACAACGGTCGGTAAAGGCGGCCACCCTCGATCTCCTCCCGCACCCTCGCCACCAGTCCCGCCATCCGCCCCACGGCGTAGAGGCACGGCACCAGCGGCGCATCGGCTCCGAGCAGGTGAAACAGCAGCGCGGCGTAAAAGTTGATATTGACGTGTATCCCGCGCGGAGCAAGCCGTCTCGTCGCCTCCTCCTCAACCGCACGGGCGGTGTAAAACAGCTCCTCGTAACCCTTGCGACTCGCGACGGATGCCAGCTCCCGTCTCAGCAACGTCACGCGAGGATCCGCCATGCGATAGACACGATGTCCGAACCCGGCAATCCTTCCGCCCCGTTCGATATGACTGCCCACCCAGTCGCGGCCATCTTCCGGGCCGCGCAACACAAGAAGCTGTCCCAGGACCTCCTCGACCGCACCCCCGAGCTTCGGGCCACGCAGCGCCGAGAGTCCCGCGACAACGTTGTAGTAGGGGTCTGCGAGGCAACTGGCGACAATCAGCGAGGTGAAAGTTGGGGCGTCGAGGCCGTGGTCCGCATAGAGCACCCAGAGCAAGTCCAGTGTGGCGACATCACGCGGATCGGGATCGCCCTCGCACAGCGCTGCGACTGTGCATTCCGCAAGACTTTTTTCACTATCGAAGGCAACCATATCCCGGCCGGAACGAAGCCGTGCAATCTGGGCGACAAGCGCGGCGACCTGGCCGACTATCCGCATCTCCCGCCAATGCCTTTCGCCGGCGAGGTCGTCTGATGCTTTCAATTCATGGCACCCGAGCGCCGAAACTCCCGCCCGCAGCAGCCGTGTCGGGTGAGTGTTTTCCGGATCCATGTCGAGCAGCAAATCGAGCACTTCGGGCGGCAATGTGCGGCTTTCTCGCAGGTTCCTGCGGAACGTATCCCCGTTCGTGTACTCCGTACCGGGAGCCTCGCCGGTGATCAGCAGCCGAGCGACCTCTTCGAAACTGACCCGCCCGGCGAGCTGTTCCACGGGGATACCCCGGTAGGCGAGGGTTCCACTGGCCGGATCGAGCCAGGAGACCTTGGTCAACGAGGCGATGACGCCGTTCAACCCTCGTCCAACCTCGGTTGTCACAGGCCATTCAAACGTTTTCTCACGCCAATCGTAGTAACCGTCAACCGTCCTTTTGACCTCGCTGCTCCGCACAACACCTCCGGAAAACGTCGTTGATTTCATGAAGGTAAGCCCCACTGTAACAAAAGAACAACGGAGGATTTCCTGAAGCGCAGGGTGTAGTGATTCAAGAACTTCGGATTCTCTGCCGATACAGAGAAGAGGGACTCTCTTGTCCCGGGGTGTGGACTCTGTTCATTCATGAGCCCGGATGAACCTGTGACGATCGAACCCTACGCAAACGGATTTTCAACCGAGCTGGCTGCGGTCACTCTCCGCCCGAGTGGACTGCTGCGGTCAACAGCGGCGATCTCCGCCGTGCAGCAGTCATCCGTCTGTCCGAAGTGTGGACGTTCGGGATACGACTGCTGCGAGTACGACGACCGGATCATGATTTCGCCGGAAGGCCAGGCGAAGTCGATGGCACTCGCCTCACCACAGGATCTCCTGAAGACTGCGCCTCAGGATTCGGGGCAGCAATCCACCGAAAGCTCCGATTCGACGAAGCGAAGCGATGACACGCCATCTTCCCTGACGTCCGTAGCCGTCGATCCCATCACGAAGGAAGAAGCAGGCACAGAGAGCGGGACAGGCGGTGACAGCAGCCATGACAAGGAAAAAGAAACCTTGGAACAGGGGCATGAATCGGCGAGCACAGTTCATGACGGCGAACTGTCTGAAGACGAGCAGAAAGAGGTTGACGAACTGAAGAATCGTGAGCAGGAAGTCCGTCAGCATGAAATGGCGCACAAATCCGCAGCCGGACAGCTTGCGGTTGGTGGACCGAATTACACGTACGAAACGGGACCGGATGGAAAGCAGTATGCCACCAGTGGCGAGGTCAAGATCGCTGTTGGTTCAGGACAGACCCCGGAAGAGAAACTGCACAACGCACAGCAGGCGGCACGCGCCGCCCTGGCGCCGTCGGAACCCTCCGGAGAGGACCGCCAGATAGCCGCTGAAGCGCAGCGTGTGGCGATGGAAGCGCAACAGGAACTCAATCAGGATCAGTCCGATGAGACAGGTCAGGCAGCAGATTCTCGTTCCACGGTCGCCGCTCATTTCGGGACGAAACCCACAGATCAAATCGACAAGCAGGACGGACAGGAAACTTCTTTAGCGCCGTCGTCAACCTCGCCGACTCAAGCCGATAATCCTGAGAAGTACGGTCACGAAGAAAGCCGAGATGTCAGCGAGTCAGACGACACCCCTCTCGCCCGCACACTTGCCCGTGTCGCGGACTCATACCGTCAGCAAACCACCCAGCATTCCCGGACGGTGAGTCTTGGCGATGATTTCACCTCAGGCGGCCGTCTCTCCCTGACAGCGTGATCATCCCTTGTGCGATTCATTAGGGACTGTCCCTGATTACTCCCCGATGATTCCCGGCTGACGGGGCAGCCGGGCCACACATCCCTAAGCGTCGGGGCAGCCGGGCCACACATCCCTAAGCGTCAAAGCAGCCGGGCCACACATCGACGGCTCACTTATTGGGAGAAATTCACTCTTTGAGTGGCGTCAAAGCACTTTCGCGAGCACGAGAGTGCAATCGTCCTCAAGCATCTTCCGTCCGTGATAATGCATCAACTCCGCTTCAAGCTCAGCGAGAGTGTGGCTCGGTTCATGGTCTGCGGTGGCGTTGATGTACTGCTTGAGACGGACCACTCCGAATTCCCTGCCATCGGACGCTGTTGCCTCGGGAATCCCATCCGTATAAAGGAGAACCCGGTCAGTCGGCGACAATTTGACAGTTCCCTGCTCGTATTCGAGATTCGGCTTGACTCCAAGAATCAGACCACCTTCGGACAACTCGCGCGTACGACCGTTTTTATTGAACACAAGGGGCGGGTTATGACCGGCGTTGACATAGGTCAGAACACGGGTTTTCGGGTCGAAGATGCAGACAAAGAAGGTGATGTATTGTTCCGAGGGGGTGTTCGCGTGGATCAGATTGTTGATATGCGCGACCATCTGTTTGGGCTCCAATCCGAGAGTTGCGCACATCCGAAGGCTGGCCTGGAGATTCGCCATGATCAGCGCCGCACCCGCGCCCTTCCCTGAAACGTCTCCCACCGCGAGCAGTGTCCGGTCGTCCGGCAACTGGATGACATCATAGTAATCACCCGCCACTTCGAGACAGAAACGGCTGCGAGCGGCGACATCGAGACCCGGTGTCTCCGGAATCACGCTGGGGAGGAATCCCTGCTGGATTTGACGCGCCAGGTCGAGCTGCTCCTCCAGTCTGCGCTTGACGAGGTTTTCTTCCAAGAGGCGAAGGTTTTCGCTGGCGAGCGCCACCTGGTGGGTCAACCCGAGCAGAATGTCCACGCTCTCCGGTGTATAGTCATGCCCGCGGGTAGTCCGACCGAGTGCCAGGAATCCGATCAAGCGGAGGCGAGCGAACAACGGGAGCACGAGGAAAATTTCCTCTTTGCGAATCCAGAACATCTGGCCGTCGGTGAACGGCACGCGGAAGGACGCCATCGCCTCATCGATCAGCACAGGGCGGCTGCTCCGTTCAAGATGAGCCACCAGGTCACTGGATTCGATGAACGGAGTCAACGACCCGTCATGGGTGTAGAAGACTCCATCGCTCTTCTTCAACACGGCGATCACTTTCGTGATCCCCAACGCTTCATGCAGACGCTGTCCGACGTGTTTGAAGAGGGTGTCACGATCCGGGAACGATCCCATCCGCTGCGCCAGGTCATCGATCATGATGCGCACCTGGTAGCGTTCGGGATAGAACCGTCGTTCCAGCCAATCCTGCAGGAAACGTTGCGCGGGACTGACTCCCAGCGCCAGGGTCATCGCCAGCAGCAGAATGGGGGTACGGCTGGTGATGCCCAGGTAGGTGATCAGGAAATGGCCTGCGCCATACACGATGGCAAAAAAGACGAGGAGCAGCGTTGCGGTCAGCAGAAACATGCGGGTCCCCCGCCGCAACTTCCCTTCCACTTCGAGCAGACGATATCGTCCGAAGGCGTAGGCGAGGCTGAGCGGTGTCAGCAGAAGCGCGAGAAATCCGACATTGGTCAGCAGGAGCTGGCCAGTCAGCGACAGATCGCTGAACCAATCACGCAGGAAACTTGCCGAAACCAGGAGGAAGGTGAGAGCTGTAACTCCAACAACGGAACCGCGAAGCACCAGTCTTGTCTGCCGCCGCTCAAGCAGCGTCCGAGCCTTGCGGTGGTGACGGTTCAGCAGGATCGTCCCGATCCAGAACTGGGCAAGAATCACCGTGACCATCACCCGGGGATGATTCTGCACGACGTTGCTGCGGCTGATCAGCGCCCACATTCCAACAGCAACCTGCGGGCTGTAAATGACCAGATATCCCCAGCGCCTGAGCCTCAGAAGCAACCGTGAAGTCCGTGGAAAAACCAGGTGAAGATTCAACCAGAGGCCACCGGCGAAGATCATCATCACCCGCAAAACCCTGGAAATGGTCTCCTGTCCGGGAATCTGGAACGTTGCCAATCCCGGGCTTAAGAGAGTGAACATCGTCAACGGGAACGCCGCCATGGAATAGCAGAACAAGGTGAGCACCCGTACGCCGATAGATTCCGAACGCTTCTGAAATGCCCAGAGTCCGACACCGATAAACGAAAGAATGATCAGCAGTCGCAGGAATTGCAGCAACAGAAAGGGTATCTTTTCCATCGTCGAGATTTCATGGATCTTCAGGGTTGTACCACGAAGCCGGGTAAACCGTTTATATGAGATCAAGATCCTCTCACCGGGCTCATGAGTTGCTGCGAGGAATCCGCTGATCTGATCATGACTGGTGAGGCTGTCGTTGATCGCGATCAGTGTATCACCATCCGAGGGAATGAAGGTACCCGTAAATTCGCTGCTGTCGACATCTGTGAACACCCAAGTGGCGCCATCCCTGGATTCGATTGTCGAGCTGATGACACCCTCGTCTGTCCAGGCACGAAGCTTGCTGCTCTCCCAGATGAAGAAGAGCATCACATAGGCCAGAAAAAGCAGGCCGGCGCTTAAGATGAGGCTTTTGATGACGCCCTTCTGCACTCCGCAACCTCCTCAGGATCAATCATTCGACGAATTCAGTTTCCTCGACGTTTTCGTACTGTCTTTCTTCCAGAGCTCATTTTGCCGCCACTCTTCTTTTGATTCCCGGCGACAGATCGTGCCCTCTCATGCTTCGGCACCGCCCTCGCGATCAGGAGAGTGAAATCATCCGCAAATGTATCAACACCGGAAAATAAAATTACCTGTTTACGCACTTCCGCAACAATCTCCTCGATCGGTTTTCCAACCTTTGACCGAATCGCATCGATGAGACGTTCCACGCCGAACTCCTGTTCCGCATTGTTCATCGCCTCGGTAACGCCATCGGTAAAGAGGACCAGGGTATCGCCGGGACGAAGTGTTATTTCTCCCACTTCATAGGTCCTCCGCGGCAGCACTCCAAGGATCAAGCCACCCACATTCAATGGTTCAACTTTGGCACTTCGTGCCCGAAGCAGCAAAGGAGGATTGTGTCCTGCGTTCACATATCTCATCCGTCCGGAGGAGAGATGTTCGGCGACAAAAAACGTGATATAGGATTCAATGGGGGTGTTCTGGCAGATGATGTCGTTGATCCCGGAAACCATGGCGCCAAGATCCGCCTGGACTCGCACGAGTGCCCGGAGGCTCGCCTGCAAGTTGGCCATGATCAGCGCTGCGCCCGCGCCTTTCCCCGAGACATCCCCCACCGCGATGACGGTTCGATTGTTTTCATCACGGATGACGTCATAATAATCACCCGCGACCTCGAGGCTGAACAGGCTGGTCGCCGCAATCTCCAGGCCTGGAGTCTGTGGGATACGCTGGGGAAGAAAACCCTGCTGGATCTGCCGCGCCAGGTCGAGCTGCTCCTCAAGACGTCGTTTCTCGAAATTCTCTTCCAACAGGACATGATTCTCGAGCGCCAGTCCCAGTTGATCCGCCAGGCTTCCGAGAATCTGAACCTCCTCAATCCGAAAATGCTCGTCATCAACTTTGCCGCCAAGGGCGAGAATCCCCGCAAGTTTCGATCCGCTGGTCAAGGGCAAGATCAACACTATCCTGTTTTCCATCAACCATTCACGCTCACCGGGCAGCAGCGTTCTGTCCTCCTCCCCCGTGATCTCATCCACGAAAAGCGGCTGGCGTCGGAAATGGAGCATTCCAGTAAAACGGCTGTTGGGATCGAAAGGTGTGGGTTGCCGGTCCAATGTTGTGAAACCCATCCCTTCTTCGAATTTGAGGGGAATCACCACCTTTACGCTCAGTCCGTCCCGCAGAGACTGGATCAGATCCCGGTAGAGCGTGTCACGGTTCGGCATCGATGCGGCGCGGCGAATAAAATCGTTTATCAGAGCGCGCAGTTTCCGGCGTTCAGGATAGAATCGAACCTCCAGCCATCCCTGCAGCTGTTTCTGGATCGGAGCGACGCTCGCAGCGAGCACGACAGCCAGAATCAGCACCGGAGTGCGGCTGGTGATTCCGAAAACTTTGACCATCAGGTTGCTGGCAACCAGAACAAGTACCAGCATCAGGGCGAGAAAGATGCCCGCTGTCAACGCATAACGTGTACCCCGGCGCAATTTCGCTTCAACATCGAAGAGTCCGCACCGGTTGAAAGCAATCAGAAAAGAATAGGGAATCAACAACATGAATAGAGTGAAAACGAGGACAATGAAAATACGTGCATCATTGGGGAGGCCGTTGATGGAATTGGTCCCGAAAAAGATCAAGACAAGAACCATCAGAAGAAACGGAGTGAGACCAATGCCAGTTCCACGAGCAACCAGCCTCGTCTGCCGTTTCACCAGATCCGTATCAGCTCTGCCATAATGGAAGCCGAGCAGTATAAAACCGGCAGCCATCTGCAGGATGATCGTGCCAAGCGAAAACCAGCCTGTGACAACGGGTGAGACCACACCGGTGATGACGAACAAGTAGACGATGATCATCGGCGCATAGCAGAGTGAATAGGCAAGCCACGGAAATTTCATCCTGATTTTCGAGGGTTTTGGGAAGAGAAAATGCAGGTTCAGCCAGAATGCGGAGAAAAAGGACGCATAGACACCAAGCCCATTTCTTATGAAAGGTTGCAAAGGTGAGAGAATTCCCGCTTTATACCCCTCAAGGGATTGGACTGCCTGCAGCATCATCGCAGCCAACGCGAAGCTGAAGAATGCAAAGGCACGCACGCTGGGTGAATTCGGCTGACGGATCAGCCCGATCATTCCCACTGCAAAGAAAGCAAAAACAAGCAGGAAACGTACGATATGCATGGTTATAACGCTGATCAGGCGCACCGTGGGAACGGTGTGGGCGACAGCGTTGGCCGTGAGCGTGTCACCCTGAGACAGATAGACCACAGTGACCACCTCGCCAATGGGCATCGGCCGATCGACGTATTTCAACAATTTCGCTGTCGTTGCCGTCTCCTGATTGACGGTGAGTAAGGTGTCTCCCCGGGAAGGACGTGGATGCTCTGGAAAATCACTCGTTTGTACATCAACAAAGACGACAGTGCTGGCATCGCGGGCGATCACATCTGTCTGAATCGAACCGGATTTTTGCCAAAGGACGAGTGCACCGGAATGAATGATCAGCGATCCCAAGAACAGAAGAAAGACCAGCCCGGCGGCTACCGCAGTAGCGATGGTAACAACTCGATCAATGCGGCCTTTCGAAGTCATGGATACATCTCCGTATGCGATTTAGGGCAGGTGGAAATTATGCAATTCCATGTTGTTTCTTGTATTCCAGCCAATTCTGTTTCAATTCGTAAAAGGACTTGAAATCAATCCTGAGAAGGAACGGATTTGTCTTTTTCTCCTCGCCAATCGTCGAGACCGGTTTGACTCCAAAATCATGACCGGGAAAAACCCGCACGTTGTCCGGCAAACCCATCAATTTCCTGTGCAGGCTCTCGAACTCGCTGCGAGCCTGTTTCTCGGTTGTTGTCCCTCCCACCTTGCCAACAAACAGAGTATCCCCGGTGAACAGGGCATCGTCCACCCTCAGGCAGATGCAATCCTCCGTGTGGCCGGGCGTATGAATGATCTCCACCTCG
The DNA here is from genome assembly GCA_043801585.1 of bacterium. Taxonomy (GTDB): domain Bacteria; phylum Electryoneota; class Electryoneia; order Electryoneales; family Electryoneaceae; genus JAZDLX01. The sequence goes on from JAZDLX010000065.1 coordinate 13,553, forward strand.
TGGTCGCCCAACGGTAACCGGATTCCGTCGAGCAGTTTCACCTGCGTGATCTCTTCGACGTCACCATATCCCATCGCGTGACGGCCGGTCAGCTTACGCATCCGCTCGTTGCCATTGGTATGGTCATCATGACGGTGTGTGTTGAACACATAGTGAATCTTCAGTCCCCAGTCCTCGGCGTACATCGCCAGCGCATCGGGATCATAGGAGGGATCAACCACCATCGCCACTTTCCATTTTTCATCCGCGCACAGATAGGCAAAATTCCGGTCGCCCCCCGTTTCGAATTGCTCGATGATCATATCCCTTCCTCCTTTCACCGCGCCCTGAATGTACCTTGCATAGCGAGAAAAGGTGAGATGTTCGATAAAGGTACACCTGCTCCATCCCAACGGCGAGCAGGGAGTTTAAACCGCCGTCCAACCTGCTCGGGAGCCTCGAGCCTTTACGAATGCTGGATTTTACGGCGCATCTTGAACCACGTTTAAACCCTCAAGCCTGTCTACCCTGGAGGCATCATGACAGAATCTGCTGACACTGTGATCCGCCTGCAGGAACTGACGAAAGTTTACCATGGTGGCGGGGGCGACGTTGTCGCCGTGGATCACCTTTCGCTTTCCATCCCCTCCGGCGTCACCGTTCTCGCCGGTCCCTCCGGGTGCGGCAAATCAACCCTGGTCAATCTCCTGGGAGCATTGGACCATCCCACCTCCGGGATCGTCGAAGTCGCTGGACACATCCTGTCAGAACTGAACGAAGACCAGATCGATCACTTTCGCCGAAAGACAGTCGGCATTGTTTTCCAGTTTTTCCATCTGATGCCGGTCCTGACGGTGCTGGAAAATGTGGCTCTTCCAGCCGAACTCGCGGGGACATCCCCCAGTTTGGCTCGTCAACGGGCGGCCGCTCTCCTCGAGCGGGTCGGGCTTGCACACCGGGCTGGCCATCAGCCGCATGAACTGTCCGGAGGCGAGATCCAACGGACCGCCATCGCCCGGGCACTGGTCAACAATCCCGCCGTCGTGCTCGCGGACGAACCCACCGGCAACCTGGACAGCGCGGCGAGCCGCCGTGTGATGGAACTCTTCGCGGAAGCAGTTACCGGAGAGGGAGCATCCGCTGTGGTGGCCACCCACGATCCGGATGTTGTCGCCCGGGCGGACCGGGTTTTCCACCTGCTCGACGGACGGCTGGAACGGATCGAGGAGAACGCCGCCGGAGTACAGCCGTGAGACCGCTTCCCCGATTGATCCTTCGCAACTGGGCCGCACGCCCGGGCCGAACCCTGCTCGCCATCGGTGGAGTTGCCCTCGGCGTGGCGGTCCTGCTCGCCGTGCGTGTCGCCAATTACTCCGCCATCGAAGCGTTCACACGGACGCTGGAGATGGTTGCCGGACGAGCTGACATCGAAATTTTCGCCGAAGGTGAAGCGGGGATGGACCCGTCGATCTTCCCGCCCTTCACCCGGATGAACGGCATCGCAGCCGCGACCCCGGCGTTCATGATGCGTGGGCACGCCGGGCAGTCACGACGGGGGATTCGCCTGATGGGAGTCGATCTCGCGCGGGACAGCCGGGTTCGTCCCTGGTACCGGGCGGAACTCGAACCGGGCCAGGATCCCCTGACACTGTTCACGACGCCGAACGGCGCACTGATCACCCCCGCCCTCGCGGACGAATTGGGGTTGCGCCGGGGCGACCGGTTCCCCATTTATCACGCCGCGCAGGTGGACACGCTTGTGCTGATGGGATTGCTCGCGGGCGAGGATGTCAGCCAGGCGAGAAGCCGCGACCTCGTGGTCATGGACCTCCCGCGAGCCTGGGAGCTCACCGGTAACCGTCGCGTGATTCACCGCATCGACCTGATCCTCGAACCGGGAATCCCTGTCGCTGACGCCCTCGCCGATCTGCGGACGTGGCTGCCTGCGGGTGTGACCGCCGAGGCGTCCGGTTGGCAACGCCCTCAGGCCCGCAAGATGCTCGCCTCGTTTCGTTTGAACCTGACCGCACTGGCGTTTGTGGCGCTCCTCGTCGCCGGATTTCTCGTGTTTCAGACCGTTTCGACCACGGCTCTCGAACGGCGGCGTTCGGCGGGTGTGCTCCGCTCGGTGGGGGCGTCGAGAAGGTTTGTCCGTGACCTGTTTCTCACGGAAGGGGCCGCTCTCGGACTCACCGGTGGGTTGCTCGGGATTCCGTTGGGACTGCTGCTCGCCCGAGTGGCGGTGATCCTCGTCAGCCAATCCGTCAGCTCGATCTACCTGCTCGAGGGGACTCACCAGGTGTGGATACCGACCGAAGCGGTGATCACATCGTTCCTGCTCGGCCTCGGGGTATCGCTCCTGTCGGTCGCTCCGGTCGCGGCGGAAGCCTCGCGTGTTCCTCCGCGGGAAAGCCTCGCCCGCCAGACCCTCGAAGGGAAGCTCAATCCGCGTCGGCTTGCCCTGTTCGGCGCTCTGATGCTGGCTGTCGGCGGAGTGCTGACGAAATGGCCGCTGCAGCCGATCCCTGTGCTCAGCGGGTACGCTGCGGCGATGCTGCTTGTGTTCGGAATGGCACTGGCGACGCCGTGGACGCTGGGAGTTCTCTATCGCATAATCATCGCCGTCGGCGGGAAAAAACTGGGGTCGGGCGTCCGTCTCGCGCTCGGTGTGCTCGTCCGTTCACGGCACCGGATCACCCCCGCCGTCGCCGGGCTGGCGACCGCCGTGGCGATGTGGCTCAGCGTGGACATGATGGTCCGCTCCTTCCGTGACACCGTGGACAACTGGATGCAGTCCACAATCACCGCCGACCTGATCGTGATGGCGGGCGGGTCGTTCAACGTCGGCAAACGGGATCTGCTCCCGCTGGACGTTTTCTTCGACATCAGGAACGCTCCGGGAATCGCCGACGCGGACCTTTTCAAGAGTGTCCGGTTGCCCATCGAGGGGTTGCCCACCACGGTGGCGATGGTGGATGCCGGGTCGGTCGGACGTCAGGAACGGCTCTCCTACCTGGAGAAGGTGCACGGCGGCCAACCGACAGACGCCCTCACGGCGGGCGAAGAGGCATGCCTGATCAGCGAGCCCCTCGCCTTCCGCAGTCATCTGAACGTCGGTGACACCCTTCGTTTCATCGGACCCATCGGCTCCGAAGCGCTCGCGATCGAGGGCGTCTACTACGATTATTCGAGCGACGCCGGACTTGTGCTGGTGGACCGTTCGTGGTATCTGAAACGGTGGCCGGAACCGTCAATCGAATCGGTGGCGGTGTACCTGCCGAAAGGGATGAGCCTTACGGAGGGACGACGGATCATCGAGCAGGCGGTGCCCCCGAAATACACCATCGAGATTTTCAGCAACCGGGATCTGCGCCGGGGTGTGCTCGCCGTCTTCGACAACACCTTCGCGATTACCTATGCGCTGGAGGCGGTGGCGGTGATGGTCGCGTTGCTCGCGGTCAGCGGAGGAATGACAACCCTCGTGCAGGAACGGCGGCGCGAACTGGCGATCCTTCGTGCGGTCGGCGGCAGCCGCAGACAGATCCTCCGCCGTGTACTGGCCGAGGCGGGATTGATCGGATTTTCGGGATGGCTGCTGGGGGCTGTGCTCGGCGCCGCGCTCAGCGTCGTGCTCACCTACGTCGTCAACCGCTACTCCTTCGGCTGGTCCCTGCACCTGAAACTGCCCGGCGGCACCTTCGCGCTTTCGGGTGTGCTGATGATCGCCGCCGCACTGCTCGCGGGTGCGCTTCCCGCACGGAACGCGTCACGGATTTCGGTGGCGGAGGGCGTCCGCGTCGATTCGGAATGATGTAGAAGAAAAGGTTCGATTCAGGTCTCATCCTGAATGTCAAGCTGGCCGTCAGGTGTCATCCTGAATGCGTCTTTTTGGCGTGAAGGATCTATCGTTGTGAGTACGTCGGGGACATGAAGGTGTGTTTCGTCGCGAGATCCTTCTCCCGGTTGGTTCCTTATGGTGTTGCCTGAAAACAGAAAAATGTACCAGGTACTTCTTATAACCCAAAATGCATGTACCTGGTACATTTTTCTGCTACGTCAAGCTGACCGGGCCACCCGTCGTCATCCTGAACGAAGTGAAGGATCTATGTGTCTCGCTTGTCTAAAACAAAGATTCTTCATCCGTCAGCTGACGGATTCAGAATGACTGAATGTCAAGGTGACCCGGCCAGCTTGATGGCCGGGTATCTACTAAGCTGTTAGATGATTTCACCCTGCAAGGAAATAGTATTTTCTTAGTGCTGCCTTTTCTCTGATGAATGAATTGGTAATTCATCGTTTCCGCGATTCAGCAACAATATTTGAGACCCGGCCATCAAGCCGGCCGGGCCATCCATTAAGAGGATTCACAAGATGATCGGTCGAAGGTTTCTGATAGCAGGGTTGGTTCCCCTGTTCGCACTTGCCCTTGCCGCGATGCCCTCCGCCGCGCAGGAGTGGAAAACTCCTGTTCCCGGCTACGAATGGTCCTTTCCGCGCGATCACGCCAACCACGGCGAGTACGCCGTCGAGTGGTGGTACTACACCGGCCACCTGCTGCCAGTCGGCGCGGACTCCACGGACCCGGACGCCTGGGTGCACATTCAGCTCACCTTCTTCCGTTCCGCCGCGGGTGGACCGGAGGTGCATCCCCTCTACTTTGCCCACCTGGCAATGTCCGGCGGTGCCACCGGCGACTTCGACTACGCGGAACGGATCGCACGCGGCACCCTCGGCGAGGCGGGTGCGGACGAGCCGGTGTACCACGTCTGGCTGGACGACTGGCGAGCGTCGCTGATCGGAAAGGACCAGGTGCTCGAAGCGTGGGATAAAGAGGTCGGCGGGTTCCGTCTGATCGCCACCCCCGAGGGCGAACCGGTACTCAACGGCGACCGTGGATTCAGCCGCAAGGGACCATCCGCTACCGAAGCCTCGTTCTACTACTCAATCCCCCGGATGTCAGCCACGGGCTACCTGCTCCCTCCCGAGAACGAGGACGCCTCAATACCAAAACCAACAAATCAGTCCTCTTCCATTAGTCAGCCTGAACGAAGTGACCCGCAGCCCCGAAGGGGCAAGCTCGCCCGTCACGAAGTGACGGGCAACATTGGATCTATGTTTTCTTCCGGGAACACGAGCAGCTCGGCTCCTGAACCCATCGCCG
>JAZDLX010000067.1:0-5331 GCA_043801585.1 bacterium
AATCGCGGTGAAGACGCCTTCCCAGGGGACGCGCCGCGTGGCAGTGTCGCTCATGGTGATTGTCCTTATTGCTACGGGTGGGCGGATTTGACTGTGCGTTCTCGGTCGCGCAATCAAGCCAAAGGTGAACGTAGATAACTGTCAGCCCGGAAAAAAGCCCCTCTGGAGCAGGGAGAGGCGGATTGTGACGAAAAGTGCCTGTGAAAGCATCTTTCTATAATCGCCATGAACATTCTGTCCAATGGGCGTGGGCAGGTAATCAGGGACTCAACGGAACGACGAATGGCTGCTTGTTTGACCAAGAATTCGCAGAAAAATGTACCAGGTACCCTTTCACGTACAAGGTCAAGCAATTATCCTGATCGGGATAAAAGTACCTGGTACATTTTTCTGCATAGGAAACGGTCGTTTCCGCGACCTGTCCCGATCCGTCAGAAAAAAGGGAATCCAGAGGATTTGGCTGTCGTTCATGCTCTGGACCCCCGCCTTCGCGGGGGTGACAAATAGGGCGGGGGTGACAAATAGGGCGGAGGTGATAAATAGGGCGGGGATGATAGAAGGGCAGGGGTGACAAATGAGCCAAAAGTGACAGTTTCCTTTGAAGGCTGTATTTCAAAGGTAACTGTCACTTTTGAGCACACATGGAGAGCAAATCCCCCACCTCCGGAAGAAGTGGGGGATGCTGTATTGGAATGCCGTTGGATCAAATGTCGTAGTACAACTCGAACTCCCAGGGGTGCGGGCGCATGCGGACGGCATCCGCTTCGTTGGTGCGCTTGTACCAGATCCAGGTGTCGAGGACATCCTCGGTGAAAACATTGCCTTTCAACAGAAATTCGTGGTCTTTTTCGAGGGTGGCCAGGGCGTCGTCGAGGTTGCCGGGGGTTTCCGGCACACCGGCGAGCTCCTCCGGTTCGAGGTCGTACATGTTTTTGTCAAACGGATCGCCCGGATTGATTTTGTTCTGAATGCCGTCGAGTCCCGCCATCAGCATTGCCGAGAAGGCGATGTAGGGGTTGCAGGAGGCGTCGGGGATGCGCAACTCGACCCGCTTGGATTTCGGGCTGGAGCTGTACATCGGGATGCGCACGGCGGCGCTGCGGTTGCGTTGGCTGTATGCGAGGCGGGTCGGCGCCTCGAACCCGGGAACCAACCGTTTGTAGCTGTTCGTCGTCGGATTGGTCAGGGCGCAGAGTGCGGGGGCGTGCTTGAGCAGGCCGCCGATGTAATAAAGTCCCATCTCCGACAGGCCGGCGTAACGGTCGCCCGCGAACAGGTTCTTTCCGTCCTTCCAGAGACTCTGGTGCGTGTGCATTCCGCTGCCGTTGTCGCCGAAAAGCGGTTTCGGCATGAAGGTCGCGGTCTTGCCGTGTTGCAGGGCGACATTCTTGACGATGTATTTGAACAGCATCAGGTTGTCCGCCTGACGCAGCATCGGAGCAAACTGAATATCGATTTCACACTGGCCGCCGGTGGAAACTTCGTGATGATGGGTCTCGACGGTCATCCCCATGTTCTCCATCAGGATCGCCATCTCGGTCCGGATGTCCTGCAGCTTGTCGGACGGTGGAACGGGGAAGTAACCCTCCTTGAAACGGGGCTTGTAGCCGAGGTTCGGGTTTTCGTCACGGCCGGTGTTCCAGTGGCCTTCCGATGAGTCCACCGAGTAAAAACTCATGTGGTTGTCCTGTCCGTAGCGGACATCATCGAAGATGAAAAATTCCGCCTCCGGGCCGAAATACGCCGTGTCAGCAACCCCGAGGGACTGCATGTATTCTTCGGCTCTGCGGGTGAGCGTGCGCGGGCACTTGCTGTATGACTGCATCGTCGTTGGATCGACGATATCGCAGAAAAGGATCAGCGTCGGCTCTGCTGTGAACGGGTCCATCACCGCGGTTTCCGCCCGCGGAATCACCAGCATGTCCGACTCATTGATCTGTTTCCAACCGCGGATCGAGGAGCCGTCAAACCCATGCCCCTCCTCAAATGTCTCCTTTTCCAGCCGACCGACGGGGATGGTGAAATGCTGCCACATGCCGGGGAAATCCATGAAGCGCAAATCCACCATCTTGACGCCTTTTGCCTTGATGGTCTCGAAGATTTCTCTGATTGTGTCCATGACGCGCGTCCTCCTGGTACAGAGTTGCCTCGGTTCCTGCTACGGTGTGTTAGAACTGCTGATGAGCCCCTTGCCCATCATCGGCGTCACGTGTCTCCCCCCCGCGTGTGGTTTTTCTACAGCGCATCCGGTCCGGTCTCACTGGTGCGTATGCGGATCACGTCTTCAACCGGAGTGATGAAAATCTTTCCATCGCCGACCTGGTCGGTTTTGGCCGCCAAAATAATCGCCTCAACGGCTTGGTCCACCAGGTCTGCATTCAACACGATCTCGACTTTCAGCTTGGGCACGAAATCAATCTGATACTCGCGGCCACGGTAAAGTTCTGTATGACCGCGCTGCCGGCCGAACCCTCGCACTTCGGTGATGGTCATCCCTTGGACGCCCATTTCCAGGAGGGCTTCCTTCACCTCGTCGAGACGGTAGGCGCGGATAATCGCTTCTATCTTCTTCACGCTTCCTCCGGCTTCAGATGTTGAACCGGATATGCATTACATCGCCGTCCTGCACGATGTATTGTTTTCCTTCAAGCCTCAACAATCCAACGTCACGGCAGGCGGAGAGGGAACCCTTTTCGAGCAGCTCGCTTGAAGCAACCACCTCGGCACGGATGAAACCGCGCGAAAGATCGCTGTGGATTTCGCCTGCGGCATCCACCGCCACCATATTTTTCGGAATTGGCCAGGCGCGAACCTCATCATCACCGACGGTAAAAAAGCGGATCATCCCGAGCAGATCGAATCCCGCTCGAATCACCCTGTCACTTGCAGGTGTAGCGATTCCCATTTCCTCCAGAAACGCCGCGCGATCCTCCTCCTCGAGTACGGCAATTTCCGCTTCGAGACTGCAATTCAGCGCCTCGATCCGTTTTTTTTCGTCAGCGAGGTCCACGATACGGTCTGCGAGGTCGGCGCCGTTCTGATCCTCGCCATGATTGATCGCGATCAACAGCGGTTTCTGCGTCAGGAACGAGTAGGTGCGCAACATCTTTTCTTCAACCGTGCTGAACTCGACATCGCGCAGAGCACGTTCCTCGTTCAATGCCTCGAGCGCCTTTTCCATCGCCTTTTCTTCAATGGCATCCACTTTCTGGCCGCGCTGACGGCTCTGCTTGATTCGTTCCATGCGCGATTCGGCGATCTGGAGGTCCGAGAGCAGCAATTCGGTCTCAAGGTCCACAACGTCCGAACGAACGGATGCGGCCAGTTCATCGGGGGATTTCCCCGCCAGGTGAAACGTGCCGATCACCGCCGCAAGCACGTTCGCGCCTTGCAGGTGGTTGATCAACGATCGTTTGAATCCGCTTTTTTTCTGAGACGGCGCAAGACCGGCAATGTCCAGATATTCCACCCTTGCGTTCACTTTTTTCGCAGGCGGATACAGCGTGTACAGCTGGTCGAGCACAGGGTCAGGCACCCGCGCTCCGCCGGGGTGCGCCTCTTCGCCGATGACTGGTTGTGCACCAGTACACGCTGTGAACAGGGTGGATTTTCCGCCGCCCTGCCATCCAATCAATGCGATACGCATGGAATAGCCGCCGGGAGGTGATACCGAAAGCTGGAGGGAACGCCCTTGTCGGCAGGCCTGCACATACGGCAGGAACTGAAAAACGCCGCTTCCGCCCCTCCTTCGGGTCTCGCTTGAAAGCGACAAGGTAGCCGGGATAGGGAAGGCCAGTCAAGCGATCTGGCATGTTGAAAAGGAGTCCGGTGCCAGCGAACGGTTCGAAGGCTCCGGAGACGACATCACAATTGGCTCATATCTCTGCGAGCCGAAGCTTCACATGGCGTTCACTACTCAAATCCACTTCCGTCGTAGTAATCACCATGCCCTTCGCATTCCGCATCAGGAGGATCTGTTTTACCGGATTGCTTTCGTCACTGCCACCGGCAATACTGATGACACCGGAGGAACCGACGTAACGTCCACTACTCGTCGAGAGGATGTTGACCATGGCACCTTCCGGGAATCGCTGAACGAGGCTGCATAGTTCTGGCACGACAAATGGATTGTAAAGGGTTCCCGATCCCTGAACAAGAAGTGTCGCCGCCTCCAGGGGTGTCCGCCTGGTACCGTTGTAGGTGCCATCGATAAAACCGGCATAATCGTTAGCCAGATTCAATATCTCCGCATACCGGTGCATCATGCCCAATTCGCTCCGGCGAAGAACACCCGGCGGGCTGCCGATACCATTGAGTCCCTGCGGATAGCCGTTTCCGTTGAACGCTTCATGATGGTGCTGAATGGCGGTCTGTACGTCACTCGGACCGGGCTGGATCCCGCGGACCAGCATCGCCGACAGGTTCGGATGCTCCCTCATGACGAGTGCGTTGAATCCCTCCAGCGATTCCAGTGGCCGATTCCTCAGATCAGGAAAGATAAACTTTCCGATGTCGTGCAACAGAGCGGCGAGGACGATGCTGCGAAGGTCGCGGGGGGGGAAGTCGAAGGTGATGGCAAGCATCAGAGTGTCGATCGCCACATCAAGGAGATGTTTCGACTCTTCTTCACCGAACGTCGATTTGGGAAGCGAAGCGAGAAGTGGTGTAGCCTCCTCAACTCCATGCAGCAGCAACTCTTTCGCGGAATCGAGTGCATCTTTGGTCGGTTCCGCTCCTCGCCAGACATCGCTCGCCTCCACGGCGGAGATGATGCCTTCCCTGCCAAGTGTTTCCGGGAGCTCGTTCGCGGTCGCATCCTCGACCAGTGTGACATTCCGGATCATGGCGTTCCGTACGATTTCACGCAGGAGTTTTTCCGGATCCAATGGAGGAGGTTCGCTGAAAATGTCGACTGTTTCGAACCCGCTGGTATTCAGGAAATCGATGTCGGACTCGCGAAGTGTAAATCCAAAACAGAGTTGAAGATTGCCCTCTGCATCATAAATCGAACGGGCGAGCTGGTCTCCCGCTCTGATTTGTTCGATTTGAACGGAGTGGGTCACGGTGACGTTCTCAGCAGCAAGTCAACACGAATCAATCAAATATCGAAATAAACCACGAATCAATAATAATAGGGTCAAGACTAGATGAGATAGTCATCCTGACGCGCCGCAGGCGCGAGAAGGATCCATGTTTGAAGTGTAACTCTCGGATAAAACAAAGATTCTTCATCCGCCGGCTGGCGGATTCAGAATGACTACGGTGCGATTTCTCTTCTTTCTATTTTTCCAACACTTTTGAATGCTGTTTTTTTTTGATTATTACAAAGAA
>JAZDLX010000083.1:0-2172 GCA_043801585.1 bacterium
TGGCAAGGGACTGCGGTGGCCCCTCTTGATAAATCCCCTTGACATACAAGACCGCCTTTCATAGCATCGGGCTGCGACTATTTCGTCGCCCACTGTCGTTAATCATGGAGATCACTTTTCAAGGAGGGAAGTACACATGCACATACGCACTTTGCTTGTCATGCTCGTTCTTGGGATCATGGTGGTATTTGCATCGGCCAACTGGAGCTCGTTCATGGCGCCGACGACACTGTCGCTCCTGTTTGCAACCATACAGGCGCCGCTGGGATTGATCATGCTCGGCTTTGCCGCGGTGCTGACGACGGTATTCCTTGTGTTCATTGCCTACCTGCAGGCATCGCTGCTTATGGACACCCGGCGCCATACGCGCGAGTTGCAAGCCCAGCGCACACTTGCCGATCAGGCCGAGGCCTCCCGTGTGACCGAGCTGCGCAATTATCTGGAGGCTGAGTTGCCGAAACTGACAAAGGAGATCACGGAGTCGCGGGTCGCCGTGGAAGTGCATCTCGATCAGCTTGACCGGGATCTGCGATCCGTTGTTGAGCAGGCCGGAAATTCGCTCGCGGCGTCCATCGGTGAACTGGAAGATCATTTGGAGCGGGATAAATCGGAAACGGATTCCCCTCCTACCGTTTGACGGCTCGCGGCACCATCCTGGCTTCCGTTTGAAAACAGGGGAAAATGACCCGGGTGGAGGTTTAAGGGGCCTTTCCTCGGAGGACCTCCCGGTTGACCAGGTTCTTGGGGAGCTCGCCACGGATGACCCTGACAACGTCTTCGGCGACCATCATGTTGGCCCTGGCCCTGGCCTCGCGGGTTCCTCCTCCCAGGTGGGGTGAAGCGACCACGTTCCTGAAACGAAACAGCTCGCCGGTCGGGTCCGGAGGCTCGTGCTCATAGACATCCGTCCCATACCCCCCGATTCTCCCCTCCCTGAGCGCCCGGACAAGGGCCTTTTCATTCACCACGGCGCCTCGTGAGTGGTTGATCAATAGGACTGTCCTTTTCATCGATTCGAACTGGGGGGTGTCGATCAGGTTTGTTGTTTCCTTCGTCAGCGGGAGGTGCAGGCTGATGCTGTCGGACTCCCGGATCAGTGTCTCCAGAGGCACGAATTGTACCCCGGTGGCTTTTTCGAAAGCGAGATCCCTGCTGCGCTTGAAGTAGAGGACCTTCATGCCGAACGCCTGGCAGCGAAGGGCCACCCGGCTTCCAATCCGCCCCAAACCGACGATCCCGTGCGTCTTGCCGCTGAGTTCGGTGTTGGTCCGGATCAGCTCAAACCGTTCCTCCCACCGGCCCCCCTTTACCGCGTTGTTGCACCGGACGATGTTCTTGGCGAGCGCAAGCAGGAGCGTCATGGCAAACTCGGCCACGGAATCGGACGTCACTTCGGGGACGTTGGTGACGAAGATGCCACGGTCCGTGGCGGCCTGCACGTCCACGATGTCCACCCCCACGCCCTGCCGGGCGATGTGTTTCAGCCGGGGGGCCGACTCGATGAGCCGCCGGGTGACACGGGGTTCGATGCCGACCAGCAATGCATCCGCATCCCGAAGCTCCTCCAGAAGGACCGCCTCCGAGTCGTTATCCAACACAGTGACCCTGGCAACCCCGTTAAGTAGAGCAAGGGCTTCTTCTCCGGGCTCAAACCCCGGCGCCACAACGATTTTCATCTGACACACAAGATCATTATTCATATGCTCCCACCGTGAAGAACAATGCCTTATCAATTTTAACCGGCGGTTGTTAGATGCGGTCGAGGGGGCTTTGCAGGTTGCGGATATCTCGGGCCATTACATGGGTGTAGATCTCCGTGGTCTTGACATCCGCGTGGCCAAGCAGTTCCTGGAGGACGCGGATATTGACCCCGTTTTCTAGCATATGAGTGGCGAAGCTATGGCGCAGGGTGTGACAACCAACCCTCTTGTCGATTCCGGCTTGTTGCGCGGCCCGCTTCACCGCTTTTTGCAGGCCGGATTCGAGAACGTGATGACGCATTTCTTTACCGGAGCGCGGGTCACGTGATCGCTCCCTGGCAGGAAAGACCCACTGCCAACCAGTCTCCCTCGCCGCATTACGGTATTTTCTGGCGAGAGCTTCAGGGATGTAGACCTCTCCGAAGCCTGCCACGAGATCCCTGTGATGGAGAGACTTCACAGACTCGATTTG
>JAZDLX010000086.1:0-5495 GCA_043801585.1 bacterium
TTCCCGATCCCCATCGTCCATAAATATATTGCGCCCTTCGATCCCGCGGATCATCACGTGATGAAGGGTCCCAGGAGCATCCAATCTGGCTTGCCGAAGCATGATTTTTAATTACCACACTCCCCAAACTATGCAAACAACGATTTTGATGATTTTGAGCAACGTCCCCTTTCCACAATGCAACGTATGCAACAACGTCCCGGAAACATGGTTCCCCGGCAGGATGAACACCGGAACCGAAACTTCCTTGAGCGCCTCCATTGCCCGGGCAACTGTCTTCCGGTGCACCTGGTTGGATTCAAAAGCGTCACCGCACACCAGCACGAACTGGCATTTCTCATCCTTTGCGACCCGGCCAATGGTCCGAATGGCATCAAAGCGCGCCTGGCTGTATCTTTCCTGCGCACCCTCTGAAAGGAAATGGCGGGTCATCCCCAACTGCCAGTCGCTCGTATGCAAAAATCGAATCACGGGTGGTTCCTCCAATCACCGTTTGCCGCTGGACGCGCCGCCATAGGTGTAAGTCGCGGCCAGCCCCTGAAGCGTCTTGTTATCCGTAATCACGTCATGCGGAATGAGCAGATACCTCCACGGCTTTCCGCCGTGCTGCTTCTCGTGTGTGGTGGCATGGGCGCACCATTCCGCCGCAGCTTTAGCCTTGGCCAGCACTTCGGCGTCTTTTATCTCGCTTGCGGCCTTCGGTTCGCAAAGAAACTTCAGCGTCTTCGTCTCGACCACGAAGTCCGGCTCGTAGGACGCCTCGCTCGCGTAGTGAATCTGGAAGTCGCCCTTGGCCGGCTTGAACCACTTCAGCACTTCCTTGTCGTTCTCCAGAACCATGGCGAACCGTCGCTCCGAGTCCGAGTCGAACTTCTGGACCCGGTAGAGGCACTTCCCGAATCCGGCAAAGAGCATCTTGCGGATGTCCTGCTTGTCGGACACCGGCGTGCGGAAGTCCCGCTCGGTCTCCCCGGCAGGAGCCGAGTAGCTGTTGGGGCGCATCGTCGTAAACCCCTTGCTCACGTGCGCCTCGTAGGCCGCCGCCTTCTCCTCGTAGTGTTCCTGCATCTGGGCGTGGACCAGATTGACCAACGCCTGCTGATGGTACTGCAGGACGTTCAGCACTTCGTCCTCGTTCTTGAGGTAGGACCGGAGATGCGCCACGACTTGCCCGGCTAAATTGTAGAGCAAACCCGCGTGGTCGTCGTAGCAGATGTCGTTGAAATCAATGAGGCCGCGCACGAGGTAGTCTTCGAGCTTCTCCTCCGGCACGATGCCGGTGCCGCTCATGAGCCGGTGCTGTTCGCGGCGGTGCAGTTCCTGGATGAGAATCTCGTTATCCACCGGCTGGAGGCGGATGCCGGCGAGGTTGAGATTGAACTCCCGGTATCCCCGCGTCACATCGCCAACTGGCTGGACCGTGATGCGGGGGATATCAATCGAAAGCTCGTTCCGCAGCGCGATGGTCTTGGCCACGACCTCAGCGACGTTCAGCGCTTCCGCAATGCCTTCCAATTCCTTCTGTACCGGGGTGATGATCTCCTTCACTTTCTCGACGATCTGCTTCTGAATTTCCGGTTTAGTCAGGTCGGCGGGTCGAGGCAGATGCTCGAACTCGCGGCGAATGACGTCCAGCGTGGCCTTGGCTGCTTCCTGTTCCTTCGGATTCTCGAATAGCAGCTTCGGGTGCTCAACCTTGTACTCGCTCTTGCCCTCCGCGACGGCTAAAGGCTGAATGCGTTGCATGATCTCAGGCTCGGCAATCACGACCTTGGAACGCTCGTCGCTAACATAGACGACCTTCAGACCACCCCGGATGACGGAGTCAGGGCTGTTGGCATAATCCACGATCTCCTGAAACTTGTCATGCGAAACGATAGTCAGACGGTCCACCGCACTCACGCCGGTGCGTTTCCCGTAGGGCAAGCGTAGGCCGCGTCCGATGGACTGTTCCACCAGCGTCTTCGAGTTGGCCGCTCGGAGCGGAACGATGGTGTAGAGATTCGTGACGTCCCAGCCTTCCTTGAGCATATTCACGTGGATGACGATCTCCGTCGGGTTGTCCGGCCTCTCCACGTTGATGAGTTGCTCGACGGTCTCGTCCCTCTCCTCACCGCTCTGCTTGGAGTGAACCTGAATGACCTTGCCCTTGTATCGGCCCTCGAAAAATGCCTCGTCCTCGATGGCCTTCATGAGAGCGTCGGCATGCCCGGTGTCCCGCGCGATCACCAGCATGAAGGGCTTGACGATGGTCTTTCCGTTTTCGCGGGCGTAGACCTCCAACTCGACTTTGGTGTTCTCGTGAATGCGGACGCCGTCTTCCAGTTTCAGCCGCTCCAGTCCCGCCGCGTCATAGTTATTCGGATTGAAGTTTTCGCGAGTCGCCACGGCGGGTTCCTTGACGAACCCGTCCGTCATGGCACTCGATAGCGGGTAAGCATAGATCACATTCTGAAAGGGCTGGGTGCCGCCGCCGCGTTCCACGTGCGGCGTGGCGGTGAGTTCCAGGCCCAGAATGGGCTTCAACTCGCCAATGGCCTTCATGCCCGCCGATGCCCGGTAACGGTGCGACTCGTCCATGAGAAGCACGAGGTCGTCCAGCTTCGACAGGTACTCGAAGTAGCTCTGGCCGATGTACTCCTGCAGACGGCGGAACTTGGGGACATTCGTCTTGACCGCGCCCTTGGGCGTCTCGATGCTCGTGATCTTGCCGATGTTGAAGATGTTGATATGCACGTTCGACTCGAAAAGCCGCCCGCCCCGAACGCCGCGCCCGCTCTCGTAGTTGTCGCCCGTGATGATCTCCGGCGGCTCGACTGCGAACTCGGCGATCCCCTGGAAGACGTACTTCGGGGTGTTGGGCGTGAAGTCCGCGATGAGCTTGTTGTAGATGGTCAGGTTCGGGGCGAGGACGAAGAAGTGGCGGATGCCCTCGGTCTTGTTGAGGTAGGCGATGAAGGCCCCCATGAGGCGCGTCTTGCCCACGCTGGTCGCCAGGGCGAAGCAGAGCGAAGGGAAGTCGCGCTCGAAGTCCTGAACCGCAGGGAATTCACTGCGGACAACCGCCAAGTCGCCGGAAGAAATTGAACCGCCAAGAACGCCAAGGTCGCCAAGAGTTTCTTTTCCTGTTGTTCTCTTGGCGCTCTTGGCGTCTTGGCGGTTCTTATCCAAAGGGAGGATGTCACAGAGCCGGGCGAGAATCTCCAGCGATTCGCGCTGGGGCGGCCGCAGGCTCAGCCGGTTGGCGATGATGTTCACGTTGGGGTTCATTTCGCGCCTCCAGATTGAACCGCCAAGACGCCAAGATCGCCAAGAACATCGGCGAGGATGATTCTCTTGATTCCGTTTTTGAGTAGCGGGACGTTGAAGTTGATGAGCAGTCCGAGCGGCAATTGCATGGCCTTGAGATACGACATCACCTGGGCCGAATGGATGGGGGCAAACGACTCGACCGTCTTGAGTTCGACGAGCAGGCAACCATCCACGAGCAAATCCAGCCGCCCTTCGCCAACAGCATGTCCTTTGTAATCCACGCTCATGCCCTTCTGCCGCTCGAACCGAATGCCGCGCAACTCTAATTCGACCGCCAATGCTTCTTCGTACACACTTTCCAGATACCCCGGGCCCAAAACACGATGTACTTCGATGGCCGCGCCAATCACCGCATGCGCCAAAGCATCTATCTTCTCTCCTGGTTCTTTCCTCATCGTTTGTCCCCCTTGCCCGGAATCAACCGCCAAGACGCCAAGGTCGCCAAGTTTCTTTTCATCGGGATTTGTCCTTTCCTGACGGTTCTTCTGCCGGCCAGTTGAAAAGCGATGGTTGATCCTGCGCCTGCCTTCTTCTTTCTTCCTTCGTTCTGCCCCCCTTGGCGATCTTGGCGTCTTGGCGGTTTTCTTCTTCCGGTTCAGGCGTTTTCATGGGGAGGTTCTCGATCTCCAAACTGTAGTCGTCATGCCCCCATTCGCAGCGGTTCAGTACCGCCTTCGGAATCTTCTTCACCGTCAGGTTCGGAAACTCGTCGAGATTCTTCACACGGAACGCGCCGCACATGACGAGAAGCGAACGGCTTTCGCCGACCTCGTCCGAGAGCTTCTGCAACTGCTCGCGGGTGAGCGTCTGGGTGGTCACGTAGATGAAATCCGTCTCGGTGGAATGGCCGTGCCGCCAGTAAGCCGTATCGCTCGGGGCGTAGATGAAGCCCTCCAGCTTGCACATGGCCTCGGCCAGCATGGCCGGATTGTACTCCTTGCTGATGACCCAGTTGCCGAACTCGTCCTTCTGGAGAAGCGACGGCGCAAGGCGGTAGTAGCGAAATCCTCCTCCGCCTTTCCAGCCTACGGCCTCGGTGATGCCGCCCTTGTCCTCGCCATCAATCACCTTTTTCAGGCGCGGAATGATGTGGGTGTGGCAGTGCTCGCCGAGTTCCACCATGATCCAGCGGCGGCCCATCTTGTGGGCCACAGCGCCCGTCGTGCCGGAACCGGCGAAGGAGTCGAGAACCAAGTCACCGGGGTTGCTACCCAACTCCAGACACCTTTGAATAAGGCGTTCAGGTTTCGGTGTAGCAAAAACATCGGCTTCTTCTGCAAATAGCGACTTGATCTCCCGTTTTCCATCCTCATTCTTACCTGCATCACCCCCAGACCACCAACTCGTGGGAACAACACCTTCGCGCACTTCCGAGAGGAATCTCTTTCGTCTCGGCATTGAGTCACCTTTGGGGCCAAACCATATCCGATTGTCGGCAATCATTCGTGAAAACGTCTCCTTGGGAACGCTCCAACTACGTCCCCTTGCAGGCATGACTTCTCTGCCTGACGGGAGTTTGATCGGATAGTAATCGTGTTCCCGGTATTCACGGCGGGTTAAATCACTGCTGGTCCAAGGACCTCGTGAATCGTTGTCTGGGTTCTCATACCTTGCGTCTTGCATCTCCGTTCGTTCAAGTCGATTGAATTGGCATTTCTCGACTTCCTTCGCGTAACAGAAAATGTAATCGTGTGTTCCCGAGATGAACCCGGAATCCGGGTCAGGCGAAATCCGCTTCTGCCAAACAATCGCCCCAAGAAAATTTCGACGTTGAAAAATCTCATCCATCACAACCTTGAGGTAAGCGAACTCTCGGTCGTCAATCTGAACGAAGATCACTCCTTCGTTGGCGAGGAGCTTCTGGAGCAACTCAATCCGATCCCTCATCAACGACAGCCACAACGAATGTTCGATTCCATCATCGTAGTGCGTGAAGGCTGATCCGGTGTTGTAGGGCGGGTCGATGCAGATACACTTGACCTTCCCCGCGAACTCCTGCTCCAGCGCCTTGAGGGCGAGGAGGTTGTCGCCGAAGATGAGCTGGTTATCGAAGATGTCGAGGGAATCAACCGCCAAGACGCCAAGGCCGCCAAGATTTTCTTTTCCTGTTCTCTCCTTGGCGCTCTTGGCGTCTTGGCGGTTCGCTCTTGTCCGAAACGGTGCGTGATAAGACTTCGCCGGGT
>JAZDLX010000099.1:0-5441 GCA_043801585.1 bacterium
AGCGCTCCATTATCTCGAGGTGAACGAAGAAAACAATCCCAGGTCATCCTTTGACATTAACATGTACGGTGCGAACCTGCGGTTGGAGGTCCTGCACCCCTTCTTTTTGGATATGTGTCATCATTATTCGATTTCTGACCAGCACTTCGACAACCTATATGAGCCGATAAAAACCAAAATATGTGGGCATCTCGGAGGGGGCAACGACGGAAAAGGAAAGGATTTCCTTACCGTATACTTTGGTGATTGACCATTCAAATAAGCAACACCGGGCCGCTAGCCGGTTCGCGCTTCTTCCGTGCGGTGGATTCATCCCAGAGGATCTTTGTTTTTGCCTCAGGTCCTACCATAACGCTGCCGGATATTCCTCTCAATCATAAATTCGGTTCCCGCCTTCGGTGAGGCAATTCTCTATGTATTTTCCTTGAAAAAAATGCCAGAGACAAATAAGGCAGCATCGTCTCTGGCACTATTTTCCATCAGGGTCCGTTTCAGAGAAATCAGATTCCTTCCCCCGCCTCTATCCGGTTTGCCCGACATCCAGGGAGCCGTATTTCGCCTCGTAATCCCTGATGACATTGTTGAGCAGAATGGACATCCGTTTAGCAACAAAAGGACTCAATACAACCCGGTCCGCAAGCTGGATCGTGACCTCCTCCTGCGCAGAGTGCCAGGCCTGGTTCATCCCGAAGAGAAGAACAACCTCCTCACGCGTCCCCGCCACATTACACACATTCGCGTAAACGCTCCTCATGTTCGAATCATCCCAGCGAATCTTCCGCTGTGCCGCCCCTGCACTACGATCCGATCCCTCTTTCGCTTCCTTCGCGCTGCCTGTTGCCATGAATACTCCTCCTTGATTCATTTTAGTTACTGGAAGGGCTCTCCCTTCAAATCGATATCCTGATCCCTCTGTTCGGATCAGCCTTTCCCGTCCCGTCGAGTAGAAATTCACTCACCCAAGGTTTCTGGCCTTGCCCGAGCGATCCCCCCCATTCCTCGCCGTCGCCTGCTGGGTCGCCGGTCACGAGGCTGATCAGCGCGTGTCCGTTTCCTCCGCTGCTCACGCCGTTCTCCATGCTGCCCGCGGAGGCCAGCTCCCGGATATTGAGCAGCGTGGGCAGGGCGTCATGGAGCTTGCGGCCCATCACGCTCCGGCGGATCGACTCCCACCAGTTTCCCGGACCGGCGTCCTCGGAGATACTCCCGTTCTCGAAGATCCAGCCGGAGGGAATGCCGTTGGACGGCGCCCGAAACTGCAGGAGTGTCGACATCGGCGTCGCCGGCATCGTCGCAACGGACAGATCCGGGAAATGGTAACGGGCACCCGCCGAAAGTTCCTCACTCATGAGCATGTCAGCGGAAGTGACGATGTCCTCGTACCCGAGCACATGCCCCAGTTCATGCATGATCACGGTCAGGAGGTCCATGCGGCCCACCGCCTCGCTGTCCGCATGCCCGAATTCCACATCATCCCAAGGCGTCTGATCCACAAACCATCCATACCCGGCTGCATTGGCATCAATGTAAATGGTGTTCTGCTCCGTGATGCCAAGGGTCAGACCGACAAAATCAACGATCTGGAAATTCACTTCATGGAGCGCGGCCACCATACTCTCATCGAGGAACATAGTTTCGTTCCAGCGTTCGATCGCCCCATCGACGATCGCGGCCAGCATCTCATCGTTGAGGGCGTCTACTGCCTCATCCCCCGTTGCCGCGGCGGCGGCGGTCATTGCCGCCCCATCATCGTTGAGAATCGTGACCTTTCCGAGGTCGTCCAAGATTGTTGCACCACCGGCATTCGACAAGCGAACACCGAACCACTCATCGGACTCCCCAACCTTGTCGCCGTTGACGGTCAGGGTGTATTGCTTCGTTGTCTCACCGGTCGCGAAAGTGATGATCGTGTTCGCCGCAAGATAATCGGACCCGCTCACGGCCGTGCCATTTTCTGTGGTCAGCCTTACGGAAACCGGCGTTGCCGAAGCCTGAGAAAGGGTGACCGTGACGTTTACCTTTGTCTTGTTGGTTTTGTTCCCCTCGATGATTTCGGCATCCGAAACGGAGAGGCTCGGCAGGGTCGGTCCGATTTCAACGTTATCGTTGACAATGACAATTGTGCCGACTCCATCGGCGATGGTTGCGCCTAGAGGATTGGAAAGCTGGACACTGAATGTTTCATCGGGTTCAACCCGCAGATCGCCGAAAACGGAGAACGTAACCTGTTTGCTGATATCGCCCGGAGCAAAGATCAGCGTGCCCGTTGCGGATTGATAATCCTCGCCGGCAACCGCAGACCCGTTTAGGGTGGAGTAATCGACGCTTACGGGCCCATCGGCCGGCGCAGAAAGGGTAAACGTCACTGTAACCGCTTTCGACCCGCTATCACCTTCCGTCACCGAGGCATCCGATACGGAGATGGCGGGCAGGGCCGGCGTACTGTTGATAAACGCCGGATCGTCCGTCCTGACCGTGAACGTATCGAAGGAGACCTCTCCGTTGCGAGCCAGCAGGCCGAATTGGCCGTCCGTCACCAGGGCGTTGAAGGCAAAACTCAAAACCCCCTGTCCGTTTACGGTCACGCTCACCGTGTTGCCCATCAAGGTTGCGCCCAGGCTGTAGTCCTCCGTCGCGTTAAGTGCGGCGTTGCTCCATGCCGCGTTGACGACCCAACCGGCCTTGGCCGTGCTGTGTCCGATCAGCACCTGCCCGGTCTCCACCGATAGGGCAACGAACTTGAAGTCCTGCGGCCCGTAATAGTCGAACACGAATCCGCCCTGGCCACCCGTCTGGAGAGAAGCGCCAAGCTCCAGGATATAAGCGGGATCGATACTCAAGTTGACCAGATCAACCGAATTTTCACCGATGTAGCGGCCGTCGGTCACCTGCCAGTTGCCGCCTGCCGGCGCCTGGAAAAGCTGGTTGAAGACATCCTGGTCGGCCGAATCCCCCGAGAACTGAACGGTGCGTTCCAGGGTCGTCTCGGGAGCGATGCGCTGCACCACCACATTGTCGATCTGGCCTTTGGCGTTTTTCGCCCCGATGCCCACCATTCCCTCGTTGAGGAAATATTCGAAGCCATCTTCATCCATCCGCGTGGCGAAGGTGTACGTCAGGGTGATCCTGTTTTCCACCACGAGGGTTGCCGTGCTGCCGTTGAGGGCCAGGAGCACGTTGTAATCCGTGTCGGCCTTCAGGGCGCCTGTGTAAGGTTTCTGCTCCACCACGTGCCAGCCGGTGGCGTCGTGATAGCCGATCTCCAGTTTGCTGGTGGAGACGTTGATCCCGGCGAACTTGAAATCTGTCGCACTCTGGTAATCGAAAACAAGATAGGCGTTGGCGCTGTAACCGGCGATGGGCTTCACCGCCTGAATCGTGGCCGTGATCTCGAAGTAGTTCGGAATGAACTTGTCAATGTTAAAAACGGCGAGCGCATCGCCACCCAGTGATTCGGGCGCAACCTGGTAGCGGCCGCTTGCCACCGTCCAGGTGCCGCTGTCGACCGCGAACATATCGGCCTTTCCCGTGTTGAAGGAAGCAGAGCGCAGCACATCACGCCTGCCGCCCGCGATATTGCCGGCCTGTGGATCAGCCGGTGCGCCGGTCTGGTCCTGCCAAGCCGCATCCTTCTGTTTCACCAGCCCCAGTTCGCCATCCGGCTCGCCGTTTCGAGCCGCATCATTGCCCGTGTCGGCGGCCCGGGTCATGTCGACCCCGTCGCTCATGGACAGAGCATACAGGTATTCGGGAAGCTGCGGCTGCACCGTGCGGCTGATGGTGGCCATTCCGTAAGGCGCGAAGGGCACGATGTAGCTGTTGAACTCGCCGGCCCAATCGATCAGCCGGTCACCGCCGGTGTTGGCGATCAGCACATCCCGGCCGGCGCCGCCGTAGGCGATGTCTTCGTAAGTAGCATCGGTGTCGGGGACGTCGTTCAGGCCGCCTGCCGTTTCGAGGTTGTCGTCGGCGTTGAGCAGATCGTCTCCCCAGCCGCCGTAGAGATGATCCCTGCCCGTGCCGCCCACGATCCAGTCGTTGCCGAGGTCACCGAAGATCGCGTCGTTGCCGTCGGTCTTCGTGCCGGTCGCGTTCGGCCCTTCCGTTGCATCGAAGTTGAGGAGGAAGCCATTGATCTTTTTCAGGGGATCGTACTCGTCATATGCGGCAAATTCACCTGCTTTGTTCTCACTGTATCCAAGGACGTCGCCATCATTAACCGGATTATCATAGAACTCCTGCAGGGCCTCAGCGCCGCTGATAGCGTCGTCACCCGCTCCGCCGTGCAGGAAGTCGTCTCCCCAGCCGCCGTAGATGATGTCATCGGCTGCAAGCTCAGGGTCGAAAAGCGGATCCTGAATGCCCTCGACATCGCCGGTGGTCGGATCGAGATTGAAGGGGGTGAGGTTGACCGACTTTTTGAGCTCCCCCGTCATGTTGATCTCCGACTGCTGGATCTTGCCGGGGGTATAAATGAACTCATTAAGGACATCACCGTTGTTGAACCTGGTATTGTCATCCTTCTTGGGAGTCAGCGCGTCGATTCCATACAGCGGCTCACCATAAGCGTCGCTATTCCGGCTCGTGTAGATCCGACCGTCGTCGCCGAGCACGCCGTCGTCGCCCGTGCCGCCGGAGATCCAGTCGTTGCCATAGCCGCCGATGATGTCGTCATCCTGACCTTCGCCGAACAGGACATCGTTGCCCACCATGCCGTAAATGAAGTCATCACCTGACTCGCCATGGATTGTATCGGGAGCACCGATATCGCGAAGGCTGGTAGCTGGGTTAATTGCAACGTCGGTTGGATTGACTTCCACTCCCGAGGTATAATCTGGCCCACCGGCAGTGTAATCGAGGAGCTCCGCGGCCCGCGGGATAATCTTCAGACCGGTTGTCCCCGTGAAGCTGTCATAGTTGAACGTCAGATATTTTCCACTATCCTCGCCGCTCGTACCCACCAGACGATAGATATTCCCGTTGTCGCCCAGGATCATATCCGCGTCACGGGCATGACCGTCGACTGCCATACTGCCAAGATCATTCCGGGAAACCATATCTCCATTGCCGCCGTGGATCGTATCGGACCCATCGGGCCGTTGGTCATGTGTTGTCAGGCCGAAGAGACTGGAGTTTCCGCCAATCAGGTCATCCTGGCCGAGACCGCCGTAAATCGTGTCGCCGCCGCCGTTGCCCTCCACATAGTCATCCCCGCCGCTGCCGTGAATAACACTGGAGAGAGCAACCAACTCGAATTCAGGAATATCCATCTCTTCGGCCGTCGCAAATCCCGGATCGGTGATCTGCCCATCGCCGTGGAGTATATCATCACCAAGCTGGCCGAAGATCACATCGTCATCCGCCCCACCCGCAACGAGATCGTTGCCATAGGTGTTATCATCAGGATCATGCGAGGAATCGAAAAGACTGACCTCCCGCGC
>JAZDLX010000100.1:0-24497 GCA_043801585.1 bacterium
CGGCCTGACCGCCGCCTCGCAGGTCCAGGTGGGTCAGGTGTCGTTCCAGTCCCAGGATCAGTTTCTGTGGCAGCAGTTCATGGTACCGGGACAGTTCAACCTGCCTCGTCCGACGGGAGAGTACGACACCTACGTATCGAGCGGCTATTTCCCGATCGAACCGGGTGAACGTCAACGGATGGCGATTTCCGTGGGGATCTCAGCCGGTGGTGCAAGCAAGAACGCCGACATTCAGAGTGTCATCACCAAGCAGCGGCATGCCCTGGAAGCCTACGAAGTGGACTACCAGTTCGCTAAGGCTCCGCTCAAGCCTGCTCTGAAAGCAGTTCCCGGCGACGGCAAGGTGACCCTTTACTGGGACGAGCTGGCTGAGGAGTCCATCGACCGCTACATCGAAAGCGTGGGTGGAATCGCGAAGGACTTCGAGGGGTATCGCGTCTACCGCGCCACGGACGCGGCGATGACGGATGCGCGTGTGATCACCGACGCCTACGGTACGCCGGTGCTGTTGCGTCCCATCGCGCAGTTCGATCTGAAGGATGGAATCACGGGATTGCATCCGATCGACATCAACGGCGTCAAGTTCGATCTCGGGAACGACACCGGTCTTCAGCACAGTTTCACCGACACCACGGCGACCAACGGCCAGCGTTATTTCTACGCGGTCACCGCCTATGACTTCGGTTTTGAGGGGGCTGAGATCGCCCCGAGCGAGAGTCCGATCCAGATCGATGTCAACCAGCAGGGAGATATCAAGCTCGGGCGCAACGTTGCGGTTGTCCGGCCAACGGCTCCCGCTGCGGGCTATCTCCCGGCAGGCGTTGCCTGGTTCGAGCACTCCTCGGGGGGAGCAACAGGGGTGATGGAGGTTCGTGAGATCGTGGACCCCGAAGCGATTCAGGACGGTCACATTTATGCTGTCACCTTTCGAGACACGGTGCTCAGCGGGAATTCAGGCGACACCCTGACCACTCGTGATTTCAGTGTCAGCGATGAAACGACGGGTGAGGTCGTCTTTGAGAACAGCCATTATTTCAATGAAGGCGATCGCATTCCTGTAACCGACGGTTTCGAACTGTCGATGTCCAACGAGCCGTTCGTACAGTTGGACGCAGTTCGGACGGGATGGAATTCGAGCGAGGTCCATCCCTACGCGTTCGATCCGGTAACGTTCATCGGAGTTCGTGGAGAACGGCGTCCCAACGACTATCGCCTGATTGTTGGAGAGGGGGTGCAGAGCACCTCCTATGACACGACGATTGGGTTTATTCATCTGGCTGCCAAGGATGTGAACATCAGGCTGGAGAACATTCAGACCGGTTTGCCTGTCACGTTCGCCTATGCCGATCTCTACGGCAATGACGGCATGTTCAACGTCAACCCGACGAACGGCGACCAGACGGACATCCTGTTCATGCTTGAAGGGAATGGATCAGGCGGCCTGCGGTACACGTGGCAGATCAGCCTGCTGCTGACCAATTCGACACGCGATCCGCAACCCGGTGATACGCTTGAAATCAGGCTGCACAAACCCTTCCTGTCCAGCGACGTTTACCGTTTCGAAGTGACCCGGTCAGGGATCTCGAAGTCCACAGCAAAACAGGAACTGAACCGCATCCGGGTGGTGCCGAATCCCTATATCGCCGCGGAATCCTGGGAGCCAAACAATCCATACTCCAGCGGGCGCGGACCACGGGAGATCCATTTCATCAACCTTCCGAACAAGTGTACGATTCGAATCTTCAACGTCAACGGCACCCTCGTGGACACGATAGAGCACGAAGCACCCGGCGAGAATGGAACGGAGATCTGGGATGTGCTCAGCAAGGAAGGGCTTTCCATCGCCTACGGCATCTACATCTACCACGTGGATGCTCCCGGGGTTGGGCAGAAGACCGGAACATTTGGAGTGATCAAATGAAACAACATCGCGCCAAAGGAAGGATGGGATTCCGGTTGGTTCGGGTGGCGATTCTCTGCGGTTTATCGCTTGCGTTTCTGCTCCCGGCAGGAAATGTGAAAGCACAGGCGACGACGAAGGTGGGAACGTCCGCCGCTATCTTCCTGCGAATTCCGGTGGGAGCGCGGGCAAGCAGCCTGGGAAGCGCTTTCAGCTCGCAGGCGGACGACGCCTCCGTTCTCTATTGGAACACCGGCGGGATCTCGCGGCTGAGCGGGTGTCATTTCATCTTCGACTATTCCGACTGGTTGCCGGGGTTGAATTTCGGTTTCATCGGCGCCACCCTGCCGATCGGCGGAACTCTGACAATGGGCGCCGTTGCCACCCATCTCTCCACGGAAGAAATGGAAATCACCACTCCCGACGCCCCGATGGGAACCGGGCAGACCTATGACGCGGCGAGCACCTCCATCGGCGCCGCGTTGAGCAGCCGCCTGACGGACAAATTCTCCATCGGCGGGACGATCAAAATCATCCAGGAACGGATCTACAACACATCATCCACGGGGCTGGCCTTCGATGTCGGCACTCTTTTCGACACTCCCTTCTGGGGCGTCCGGCTTGGAGTTTCGATCTCGAACGTGGGGACGAAACTCCAGATGAGAGGCGAGGACCTGAATGTGCGAGTGGACATCGATCCCAGCCAGTCCGGCAACAACGAGACGATTGTTGGAGAGCTGAAGACGGACTCATTCGATCCACCGATGATTCTGCGGATCGGGCTGTCCGACGAAGCGTTTCGCACGGATCATTTCCGGCTCACCTGGATGATCGACGGAGTCAATCCCAACGACAACGCCCCGAGCGTCAATCTTGGCCTGGAGTTTGGACTGTTCCGCGACATCATCCAGTTGCGCTGCGGCTACAACGATCTGTTCCTCGAGGACAGCATACGCGGGTTCACCGTGGGCACAGGCATCCGTATGCAGACCGGAACGAGAGGGCTGACCTTCGATTATGCTTACCAGTCCTTCAAATATCTCGGCGGAGTCAACCGATTTACCCTGAACCTGGTGATTTGAAGATCCGAGGACATAAAAAACGGAGGCTGTAATAAAGAACTTGAATCAAGTGAGTTCAAAGGAAGTTTAAAGGGGAGAGAAGACGATGAAAGGAAATCGTTTTCAACAAGCGCTGTTGGTCGTGCTGGTCCTCGCGGTGTGCGCCGCACCGCTGATGGCCGCACCGATCAATGTTACTGTGCGGTTCAACTCGAGCACTCTTCTGGACACGTTCAGCGTGAACCATTACGTCCAGATCCGGGGAGAACTGAACGGCCAGGAGAATGTTCTCCTGCCGGACTACAAGAACGTGGCGTGGGATGAAACGTCCGGCCTGGTGATGCACAATGTGGGGGGTGACTATTGGCAGATCAAATTCAAGATGATGCCGGATGACACCCTGGCGTACAAGTTCTGGACCGGATTCGACGAGAGCACAGGTACGCCCCTGCCGTGGACCGGCTGGGAGGGCGACATCACCGATCCGAACGGAGTGGCAGGCAACAACCGTGTGCTGATCTCCGGTTCAACGGATACGGTACTCGCTGTGCAATACTACAACGGAGTGGCGGCTCAGAAGAACCAGTACTTCCGCCCGTACACGGTAAAGCCGGACACGGTCGCTGTCCGCTTCCGGGTGGACATGGCGGGAGTGGAACAGGCGACGGATTTTGACCCGACTGTCGACATTCCAGTGATGGTCTATGGAGGACTGCCGCTGGGCGCGACGGATGATCCCTGGGCTTCATTCCTTACCCTCAGCCGTGACGCCACCACCGGCGTGGGAGCCGACTTCTGGTCCGGCACTGCGTATGTCCCCACAGCGGACCTCTTCGAGGGTGTGTCACAGAGCTACAAATTCGTCTACTCACCGGGCGGAACGGCCGAAGCTTGGGAGGACAACGTTTCAAACCGGGGATTCACTTTCTCCACAGAACTGGCAGCGGGGGACAAAGACACAACGCTCCATTGGGTCTATTTCGACGGTCGTGTCCCACATATCGGAGATCCGATCAATACCGACATTATCTGGACGATGGACCCCGGTGCCTTGCAGGAGCTGGGATTCTTTGACCGGACTGTCGGAGATAAAATTCTGATCTCCGGACCAAAAGGATGGGGGATTCCCGACCAGGCGATCGAGGTTACCTTCCAGCCGTTGCTTGACTACTGGATCGGGCAGGATGCCTTCACCAAGTACCCCGGAGACGTCCTGTTCTACAAGTACGTCATTCTGTACGACTCATCGCGGGTAGACACACTCAGCGAGAACTACATCCCGGGCCTGCCGGGCGTCCAACTGTGGGAAGAGCCCAGTTCAACCATGGGTTCCAACCGCACCTACTCGATTCTCAACCAGGCCAGCCAACAGGTGGGTGGAGACTTCGGGTATGATTTCCAGTTCTATGCCAGCATTCCGCCGGAAGGCGTCATCCCGAACGACATGGCGGTGACCTTCAACGTCAACATGGCGCCTGCCGCGGATGCGGAAATCAACACTACCAATCCGCTCTTCAGACCGGGTGTCGATACTCCCTATCTGTATTTTGAGAGTCCGCTGCTGATGCTCACTCAGGGTTTGCCGGCGTATGAACATACGATCGACATGACCGATACGGATGGTGATGGCGTCTATTCGGCGGATCTGGCGATGACGGGACCGACTGTCTATCAGATTGGCTTCAGGGTCGGATACACGACGGACGGCGACGATGTGATCAACGGTGGAGGAGTCCAGGCGGGACGGCGCTACTACCAGTTCATCTGGCCGCTACTCCATGAGCCGGGGGGTGAGACCACGTGGCCTTCGACCTACGAACTAGCGACAATCGACTGGGTGGCGTTTGAATTGCCTTCGGAAACCCCGCCCGATTTCTCGCAGTCTCTCTCGGTTGCGGACAGGGGCAGTGCGGTTCCCGGCACTTGGTACCTTGCCCAGAATTACCCGAACCCATTCAACCCGACAACGACACTCATCTACCAAGTCGGTGCACGTGAGCGGGTGACGATTTCCGTCTATTCGATTCTTGGGCAAAGGGTGCGGACGCTGGTCGATGCGCCTCTGGATCCGGGCAGTCACCGGACTGTTTGGGACGGCCGCGATGCTTCGGGCCGCGTGCTGGCTTCGGGCGTCTATTTCGTCCGTCTTTCGAGCACGAGCTTCTCACAGGCGAGAAAAATCACGTTGGTACGATAGTAGTCTGCTGAAGGGTGAACAGGTGCGCTGCGAAGGGGATTCGGTACCCCGGATTCCCTTCGCGGCCATGTTGAAACAAAACAGGAACGGGGAGCCGTTGAGACGGATCGCAAACAGGAAGTTGAATCCGGGATGGGCTGGCGCGGCGGTGCTGATTGCGCTGTTCGTCACAATCACAACCGCCACGGCGCAGGATTTCATTGTTGGAGGGGATATCTCCTCTCTTTGCGCAGTCCTCGACGCCGACGGCGTTTATTACGACAGCACGCAGAGTGAAGATCTCCCGTTGATCATGAAGCAGCACGGTTTCAACTGGATCCGGTTGAAACTCTGGCATACCCCGGCGGAACCGTACAACGACCTGCCACGGGTCGTCCAGACGGCTGTCGAAGCCAAAGCGCGGGGTCTGAAATTCCTGCTCGATTTTCACTACTCCGACACTTGGGCGGACCCGGGTAAACAATACAAGCCGGCTGCATGGGTGGGATTGGATTTTGACACGCTCGTGGACAGTCTTTACGAGTATACCAAAGCGGTAATGATCACGTTGCGTGACGCCGATGCGATGCCGGATATGGTACAACTCGGAAATGAGATCAACTCGGGAATGTTGTGGCCGGACGGGAATCCATTCGCCACAGGAGGAAGTTGGGTGCAATTGGGTAAATTGCTGAAAGCGGGGGAGCAGGCGGTGCGTTACAGCGAAGCGCCGGGCGATAGCGGCACCGTCAAGATCATGATCCACCACGCGGATGGAAGCGCGTGGTTTTTCGGCAAGGTTCTCGATGAAGGGGTGCACGTAGACTATTTCGGACGCTCCTACTATCCCCAGTGGCACGGCACGTTAAGCGATCTGGAAAACAACCTGACGAGTCTCGCGTCTCAATTCAGCCAGGGAATCATTGTTGCTGAAACGGCTTACCAATGGACGGAGGATTGGAGCGATGGAACCGGCAATGTCCTCGGATCGGGCAACCTGTTGCCTGGTTATCCGGCGACTGTGGATGGCCAGAAGAAGTTTCTGATCAAGGTGCGAAGCATCGTTCAAAACCTCCCGAACGGTCGTGGCAGCGGCGTTTTCTACTGGGAGCCCGCCTGGCTGCCGAGCCAGACCTATGGTTCTCCCATGGAAAACGCGACCCTGTTCGATTTCGACGGGAACGCGCTGCCATCCATAGACGCTCTCGCCACGGACATTTCCCAGATGCCCACCTCGAACCTGACCCTGCGTTTCAACACATCCACGGTGGGGGATACGCTGAAGCCGCAGAACCTTGTGCTGCTGATTGGTGAGGTGAAAGGATATACCGGCAATACCCTGTCGGACGGCAGGGTGGTGTCGTGGGGTAAAAGCACTTCACGGTTATTTGCCCAGAACATCGGTGGCGATTACTGGGAGATCACGATCCCGCTAATCGTTGGTGATACACTGAAGTACAAGGTCTGGACCGGGCGGACGACGATATCGACGGAGGACAATGGAAACTACGAGGGTCAGGTTGTACCGGATGGCGACCTCGAAGGCAACACCCGGATAGTGATTGCAGGCGCGGCGGATTCAACCTATCCGCTTGAATACGTGAACGGAACGGGGGGGACAGTCCAGCAGTACTGGCGTCCGTACGCACTGGATCCGGATTCCATCGTCATCGCCTACCGTGTGAACATGGCGTACCCGATGCAAGCCGGTGGTTTCGATCCGAACGGCGGAGATCAGGTGGGAGTGATTGGCGACCCGCCATTGTCCAGCTCGATGCCGACGCTGCTTGAGAGGGAACAGAACAGCGTTGCGGGCGGGTCGTTCTGGTCGGGTGCAGTCAGGATCCCGCGAGCGAACCTGACCTGGGGCTACGTTCAGTCCTACCGGTTCGCGGTGGTTCGTGACGACACACTTGCTCAATCCGAAGACAATGAACGGTCTTTTGACCTGTCCGAAACCTTTGCCGATGAGGATACAACGCTGCACTGGGTGTTCTTCAACGATGAAGGAGGAGCCTCCGTAAAGGATGAAACTGTTTCCGTTCCGCGGAAATACGCCGTCCTCTCCGCACACCCCAATCCCTTCAACAGCGAGGTTGAAATCACCTGTGAGCTCGCGCGGAGTATGGACATCCAGTTGTCGATCTTCAACCTGCTCGGACAGCGCGTCAGGACGTTGGACAAATCCAGGCAAACGGCGGGAGTTCACCGCTTCGTCTGGGACGGACGGGATGAACGGGGAACCGGCCTGCCTTCGGGCACGTACATCGTCTGGTTGATTACCTCCGAAGGGACGGACGTACGGAAGGTCACGCTTGTGCGGTAGAGGGTTGCCGTCGGTTCACCGCTTTCCGCCTGCGGCGGACAGAGCATATGCCGGGTTCGGAGACCCCGGCCTACATGGAAAAGCACATGCCGGGTTCGGAGACCCCGGCCTACACGATTAAGGAACCGACGGAACGGTAAAGGAACCGATGGAACAGAAAAAACCAGATTGCAGAGTTGAGCGCACGTTGTGCGCTCGAGCTTGCACCTGCGGTGCTGCGGTTCGCTACGCTCACAATGACAACCATACGGCCGACAGATACGGGAAACCCGGCTGACAGGGCAGCCGGGCCACACAAAGGAAACGAATTAGAATAAACCCTGTTTGACAAGCAAACAGGGGCACAAAACGTAATACTCGCAATGACAGATTGAAGGGGGTTGAACCATGGAGAATGTTTCACGCAGGAGGCTCGCCGGCCTGGTCTGTGCAGTGGGAATGGTGACGGTTCTCGTGGCATCCTGTGCGACCGGGCAATCGAACGAAAAATGGCACCGTGGCGAATTCCTCAACGGGGCAGACATCTCCAGCACACCCGCACTGGAAGACAAGGGAGTCGTCTATCGCGATTCGCTGGGCGAGGCGGATATCCTGACGATCCTCGACCGGCACGGATTCAACAGCATCCGCCTGAAGATCTGGCACACTCCGAAGGAGGGGTACAACGATCTGGCGCATGTCGCCGCGATGGCACAAAGGATCAGGGAGCACAAGATGCATTTCCTGCTCAACTTCCATTATTCGGACTGGTGGGCCGATCCACAGAAACAGATCACGCCGGAGGCATGGAAGGATCTGCCGTGTCCTACGTTGAAAGACAGCCTTTATCAATACACCCGGAATGTCCTGAGCACGCTTGACAAACAGGGCACTCCTCCGCAGATGGTGCAGATCGGCAACGAGATCCGTCCGGGAATGCTGTGGCCGTTGGGCAGGGTGGATGAAGAATACGACACGGCGGAGCAGTGGGACCGGCTTGCCGAGCTGCTGGCCGCCGCCCGCCAGGGTGTGCTGGATGGATTGTCGAAGCCCGAAGACGTCACGATCATGATCCACTTCGACAATGGCGGTAAAAACTCGATATGCCGGAAGTTCTTCGATTCCCTCGCCGTTCGTGATGTCGCCTATGATGTCATCGGTCTTTCGTTCTACCCGCGCTGGCATGGATTTCTTGATTCTCTCGAGGTGAACCTCGCGGACCTCTCGCAGCGTTACGACAAGGATGTGATTGTCGTCGAAACCGCCTATCCGTTCACTCTCGGGTGGAACGACGATCAGGGGAACATCATGGGATCGGAGTCGGACCTGCACGAAGGGTATCCACCGACGCTTGAGGGCCAGGCCGCGTTTTTCCGTGAACTGCGCAGGATTGTCACCAGCGTCCCGGACAACCGGGGGAAGGGGCTCTACTACTGGGAACCCGGACTGATCCCGGCACAGGGGATGAACTCGCCATGGGAAAATGTCACGCTCTTTAACTTCGACGGCATGGCGGTTCCGGCAATGGATGTATTCACTGGCAGGAAATAGGGAGATGGACGGTAGAGATGCGGGGAGAGCGATGAAAAACCGCCTGAACATTCTGGTGCTGCTGGTTGCGGCGATGGCACTGCTGGTCGCGTGCAGTCCCACCACCTATTCCCGGTTCAACTGGAACCGGTACATCGAAGACCCGGGAATGTTTGCGGAGAACCAGGAACCTCCCCATGTACCGCTGATTCCCTTTGACGACGAGAGAACCGCTCGAGCGGGGCAGCGCGAACGTTCCCCCTGGTTTTTCAGCCTCAACGGCAGATGGCAGTTCCGTCTGTTTCAGAACCCGGAACGGGTGCCGGACAACTATTTCTCGGTGAATTTCGAAACGGCGTGGGACAGCATCGTTGTGCCCAGCGACTGGCAGACCCAGGGTTTCGATCATCTGATGTACCGGAACGTTCCGATGGAGTTCGCACCCTACGATCCACCGTTTGTCCCGGACAGCCTGAATCCCACCGGCGTCTATCGCCGGACCTTTACCGTGCCGGAGGGATGGTCCGGCCGTGAGATTTTCCTTCATTTCGAAGGGGTCAAATCCGCCTCGTTTGTTTACCTCAACGGGCGGTACGTGGGATACGACGAAGGGGGAATGACGCCCTCGGAATACAATGTCACCTCTCTGTTGCAGACCGGCGAGAACACGCTGACCCTTGCGGTTGTCCGCTGGTGCGACGGCTCCTACCTCGAAGATCAGGACATGTGGAGGTTCTCGGGGATTTACCGGGATGTCTATCTCTTCGCCACGCCCGCACGGCACATTCGCGATGCCTACGTGCGAGCTGTTCTCGATTCCACACTTCAGAGCGGTTTGCTTGCCATCGACGCGCAGGTCGTCGCCTTCGATGACAGCGCCGGAAACGGCACACTGGCCGTTACCCTCCTCGATGCGGCGGGCGCTGAAGTCTCCTCGATGAAAGCTCCGTTCGAATTCAAGCAGGGAATGCAGGACAGCGTTTTCCTACGTGCCACGGTTGACCATCCGAAAGCCTGGTCGGCGGAGAAGCCCAACCTGTACACGCTCCTGCTGACGCTCAAAGATGACGATGGAACCGTTCTCGAAATCCTGCGCCAATCGGTCGGTTTCAAACGGTTGGAAATCCGGAACGGGCAGATGGTTGTCAATGGTGTCGCCATCGACATCAAGGGAGTCAACCGCCACGAGCACGATCCGCTGTATGGCAGGGCTATCCGGCGCGAGATGATGGCGAAGGACGTTCAGTTGATGAAGCAGTTCAACATCAACTCCGTCCGCACCTCCCATTATCCGAACGATCCGGAGTGGTACGGCCTCTGCGACTCGCTGGGGATCTACCTGGTGGACGAGGTCAACGCGGAATGCCACTACGCCGAGGGGTGGTTCGCGGACATTCCCGAATACCACGACGCGTTCCTCGACCGGTTCGTACGCATGGTCGAGCGTGACAAGAACGTGCCGAGTGTGATTATCTGGAGCACGGGCAACGAGTGCGGACTGGGACCGCCCCATTTCGACATGGCGAAGTACATCCGTCACCGCGACCCGAACCGTTTCCTCTACCACCAGGCGAACCAGCCCTATCACGGTGCGGCTCCCTATGTGGACATCATCGGCCCGCGTTACCAGTCGCCCGCCGACCTGATGCGTTATGGGGAACAGGACCCCCGTCCTCTTGTCATGGGTGAGTACGCCCACGCCATGGGCAACAGCTTGGGTCACCTCGACGACATCTGGGATGTGATTCGCAGCTATCGAACGCTGCAAGGCGGTTACATCTGGGACTGGGTGGACCAGGGACTCGTGGACACGCTGGTGACCACGCCCGACGCCTCATCCCAAAAGGTTCAGGCGGCGGTGATGGGGCGTCCCGAGGTGATCGACGGCCATGCCGGCAAAGCGCTACGCCTCTCCGCCCTCGACGATTGGGTGGAAGTATACGACGATCCGGTGTTCGACGATCTTGAGCAGCTTTCCATCGGTGCGTGGGTGCGACCACGGTCGTGGTATCAGGAAAATCCCATCGTGACCAAGGGCAGCAGCCAGTACGGGCTCGTGCAACCCACCTCCGACAGCCTCGAATTCTACGTGGGACTTTATCGCCTGGAGCGAGAGCGAGCAGCGCTTCCGAAGAACTGGTACAACACCTGGCATCATGTTGCCGGAATCTGGGACGGCGAGACCATCCGTCTGTTCATCGACGGCAAGGAGATGGTTTCGCGATCCGCAAAGGGCAGGATGCGCCGGGTGATGGCGCCGGTGAACGTCGGCCGCGACGCGGAGAAAGACACGGATGGACATCTCGGCTGGCTGGCTCATATCGATGTGGACCAAGTCCGGATTCACAACACGGCGTTGTCCATCGAACAGTTGATGAATATCGAGAAACCGGATGAAACCGCACTGTTATGGCTCGATTTCGATGACTATCAGCGTGGCGAACCCTATTACAGCTACGGTGTCAGCCCGTTTTGCATCAACGGCGTGGTCTTCCCCGACCGCCGGGTGCAGCCGGAACTTTATCAGGCCAAGGCGACCTACGCCCCGGTTCGCGTCGCACCGGTTGACCTATCGAAAAACCGGGTCCGGATCACCAGCGAATTCGATTTCACCAACCTCGACGAGCTCGAAACCGTGTGGAAGGTTACATGCGACGGCGACACCCGGCAGCAGGGTGTTCTCGCACTTTCCATGCCACCGAGAACCTCGCGCGAGATCACGATCCCATTCACCCGTCCAGCGGACTCCGAAACGGGCCAATGGTTCCTCGATCTGTCCTTCCGCCTGCGTCAGTCAACGTCGTGGGCTGAAGCGGGTTATGAGATCGCCTTTGCGCAGCTTCCCTTGCTTTCACGGGAGAAACCAATCCCCGGAAATCGAAAATCACCGCTGAGAGTCACCCAGAGCGCAAATGATATCGTGATCGCCGGAGATGGCTACCGCTATGTTTTCGACACGACGAAGGGCACATTCTCATCGATGACCGTAGCGGGACACGAGCTTCTCGTGAGCGGTCCGCAACCCTCGATCTGGCGGGCGCCCTACATGAACGAGCTCATGGACTGGGGCGAGGCGGAAGCGAGGGATTGGTTCGATCTGGGCTTCGACCGCATGCGTCAGATCATCGACAGCGTCACAGTAATAACGAACGGTCCCTCCGAGGTTGTAGTGACGGTGGCATCCCGGACGGCCACGGATGGATTTGAAGCTGGATACTGGAACCAGATCGTTTACAGGGTGTCCTCCGGCGGGAGAGTGGATGTGGATTACCACGGGAAACCCTTCGGGAATTATCTGGTCCGATGGCTACCCCGTTTCGGTTTTGACCTCCAGTTGGAGGAGACGCTTCAGCGGGTCGAATGGTTTGGCCGCGGTCCCTTCGAGACCTATCCGGACAGGAAAAGCGGCGCTCGCATCGGCAGGTATTCCGCCACCGTCGATGAACTCCAGGTACCCT
Organism: bacterium; assembly: GCA_043801585.1. GTDB lineage: Bacteria > Electryoneota > Electryoneia > Electryoneales > Electryoneaceae > JAZDLX01. The sequence goes on from JAZDLX010000100.1 coordinate 12,431, forward strand.
ACCTGCATCCGCAGGGCCAGGGCAACCGGGCGGATGTCTCGTGGTTGAGTGTAACGGACAAGGACGGTGTCGGGTTCAGGATGCAAACGGATAGGGCGCTGAACTTCAGCATGACGCCGTTCAAGCAGATCGAACGCGCAGTCTATCCGTTTCAGCTTCTGGATGCCGGTTCGGTGGTCCTTCACATTGATGATGCTGTTACGGGAGTGGGCGGCACGCCGGTGCCCGCTCGGCCACAGTACCGGGTGTATCCGGAGATTCGACAGTTCCACTATTCGATCGAACCGGTCTTCGGGACGGGTTCGATGAAGTGATACTCAGGAATGGAAGAGAACCATGGCGGCAAGAATCCCGACGTTGAAGGATCTGGCAGGTGAAATGGGTGTGTCTGTTTCGACGGTCTCGCGCGCACTCCATGGACACCACTCGATCAGCCGTGAGATGGTTGATCGCGTTCAGGCTCTCGCCGAACAAAAGGGCTACGTTCCGAACGGTGTGGCCCGAGGGTTGAAAAAGAAGAATACGAAGACGATCGGGGTGCTCGTCCCGGAAATTCGCCACGAATTTTTCTCGTCGGCGATCGACGGCATCGAGGAGGTCGCTTTCGACAAAGGCTATACCGTTCACATCGCAAAATCGAACGAGGACTACCAGCGCGAAGTGATGAACACGCGCAGCTTCAGCTCGAACCGTGTTGCGGGAGTCATCGCGTCCGTCTCCCAGAACACCATGGAGGGACATCACTTTCAGAAGTTGATCAACGCCGGCATTCCCGTCGTCCTGTTTGACCGGGTTCTCGACGATCTCGAGGTGAACAAGGTGATCGTCGATGACTATGAGGCCGCGAAACGTGCGGTGAATCATTTCATCGAATCCGGCTATCGCCGCATTGCGCTGCTCACCGGACCACCCCATCTCAACATTACAAAAGAGAGGCAACGGGGATATACTGACGCACTCAACGATGCAGGCATGAGCATTGACGAAGATCTGATCCTGACCTGTGAACTGAACGAGGAGGAGGGGGCGAGGGGAATGCGCGAGTTGCTGGCCAATCCCAAGCTGCCCGACGCGGTGTTTGCGATCAATGATCCTCTTGCTGTCGGTGCGCATCGTCAGATTCGCAGTTCAGGGTTGCGCATGCCCAAAGACATCGGGCTCATGGGATTTTCAAACAACCCGGTGACAAATATGATCGATCCACCGCTGACAACAACGGATCAGCACGGCTATGAACTGGGACGAAAAGCAGCACGCATTCTTCTCGCGGAGATCAGCGGAGAGCACGCCGATGCCAAGCCAGAGACCTACATCGTTCCCAGCACGTTCATCATTCGCCGCTCCTCCCAGCGCAGGGAAGGGTGATCCGTCATGAGCTTCGACAGGGCAAAAGCGATGCATCTCCAGAAGCGCAATGAAAAGCGTCCTGATACCGTTGAGCGGAGTGAGTTCGGACGCTTCCCTGGGGGCACGCCCGTGCACCGTTTCACTCTCGGCGATCCGGGGGGCGGCTCTGTTGCTGTCAGCGAATACGGTTGTGCGCTGACATCCGTGATCATGCCGGATCGGACGGGCAACCTGAGCGGAATCATTCTCAGCTATCCTTCCCTGGTCGATTACATCGCTGACACCGATTACGTGGGAGTCACTGTCGGGCGCTATGCCAATCGTGTCACAGGGGCACAGTTCACAATCGACAGAACCAGGTACCAGCTGTCGGCCAACGAAGGAAACAACCACCTGCACGGCGGTTTCCGTGGATTTGGAAAACGTCTCTGGAAGGGTTCGGTTGTATCGCAGTCCGAGATCCCCGCGGTTCAAATGGAGCTGCTGAGTTCTGACGGTGAGGAAGGGTATCCGGGAAACCTCAGGTGCCGAGCCACCCTTACCCTGCGCGACCGAAGGGCGCTGGATGTTGTCTACGAGGCGGAGACCGATCGTCCAACGATTGTCAACCTGACTCTTCATCCCTATTTCAACCTCGCCGGGGCGGCGGAGAATCTTTCCGAACACCTGCTGTTTCTGGATGCGGACAGGTTCCTCCCGATTCGTTCCGACGGAATGCCGACCGGGGAAATTCGCCCCGTGGATGGCACCCCCTTCGATTTCCGCGAACCGGCGGTGTTTGCGACGCGTTTGAGCAGGGAGGACGAACAGCTCCGCCTGGGGAACGGCTACGATCATTGCTGGGCGTTGCGTGAAAGGGAGGAGCGGATGAAACTCGCCGCGCGCGTCGTTGAACCCACCAGCGGCCGCACTCTGGAACTGCACACCACCGCGCCGGGCGTTCAGTTCTACAGCGGCAATTTTCTGGGCACGAACAGCCATGCAAACGGCCACCCCGGATTTCAGGCTCGTTCGGGATTCTGCCTCGAACCTGAGGCGTGGCCGGATTCTCCCAACCACGACGCATTTCCGAAAGTAATCCTGCATCCCGGTGAACTCTACACACATCGTATCACGTATATTTTCGGGACTGAGTAAAAACGGATCCCAAACCGCAAGCGTGATGGCACAGCCGCTTTGAAAGGAGAAAGAGATGGAACTCAGTTTCCTCGATGTGGCCTTTTTCTTCCTTTTTTTCCTCGTCGTTCTTGGGGTGAGCATGTACAAGAGCCGCAAGGAAGAGTCGGGTGAAGATTTCTTTCTCGCGGGCAGGGGCCTGATGTGGCCGATGATCGGCCTTTCCCTGATCGCCGCGAACATCTCCACGGAACAGATCGTGGGTCAGGCCGGACAGGGGGCGGGCAACGTCGGCCTCGCGGTTGCGAGCTACGAATGGATGGCGGCGATCACGCTGGTTTTTGTGGCGTTTTTCTTTCTACCGCGTTTTCTGCGCAGCGGGATCTTCACCATGCCGGAGTTCCTCGAGTACCGGTACAATCCCTCCGCGCGGTTTCTGATGGCGGTTTATACGATGGTGATCTATGTCGGCGTTACCATCTCAGCCGTGGTCTATTCCGGAGCTCTGACCATTAATACCATCTTTGGAATGAGCATGATCAAGGCCGTCTGGCTGATTGGAGGCATCGCCGCTTTGTACACGACCTGGGGCGGCCTCAAAGCGGTTGCCTGGGCGGACCTGTTTCAGGGTGGAGCGCTGATCATCGGCGGACTCGTTGTCCTTGCCTTCGGGTTTGCGGCGGTTGGCGGAGTCAGCAATTTCATGTCGGTAAACGCCGACCGATTGCACATGATCCTCCCCGCCAACCACCCCGTTCTGCCCTGGACGGCGCTGGTCATCGGGCTGTGGATTCCGAATTTCTATTACTGGGGATTGAACCAGTACATCACCCAGCGTACACTCGCATCGAAGTCGCTGCGGCAGGGACAGTTGGGCATTCTGTTCGCCGCGACGCTCAAACTGATCATTCCGTTCATTGTTGTCTTTCCCGGGATCATGGCCTATCAGTTGTTCCGGAGCCAGTTGGCCGCAACGCCAGACGCCGCCTTTCCGCTGATGATCCGAAACCTGATCCCCATCGGTGTGCGAGGTCTGATCTTCGCCTCCATCGCAGGCGCGGTGATCAGTTCCCTCGCCTCGATGTTGAATTCCGCGTCGACCATTTTCACCATGGATGTCTTCCGCAAATACATTCGAAAGGAGGCGACGCAGAAATCCCTGGTGACAGTGGGGCGCATCATGACGATGATCCTGGTCGTCATCGGGTGCCTGATCGCACCCCAGCTCGGCAATCCCAAATTCAAAGGGATTTTTAACTACATCCAGGAATTCCAAGGGTTTGTCTCGCCGGGTATCCTTGCCGCTTTTGTCTTTGGCATGATTATCAAGAAAAGTCCAGCCTCAGCGGGCGTCACCGCATTGGTGGCAAGCCCGATCATTTACGGCATTCTTTTCTTCGCGGCAAACAACATGGCGTTCCTCAACCGAATGGCGATCACGTTCGGAGTGATTCTGTTACTGATGGCGCTGATTACCTGGTGGCGTCCGCTGACACAGCCGGTTGTCATGCCCGAACGTGAAGGGTTCACCGATATCAGGCTGGCTCCTGGCGTCCGTCGTTTCGGAATCGCAGTCATCGTTGTGACCCTGATCCTCTACGTCATTTTCTGGTGAGCGAGGCGGGCTGAGATGACATCACTGGATGGACTTTACTCAAGCGATAAACCCCATCGCCGCTTCAACATCCTCACCGGCGAATGGGTGCTTGTTTCTCCACACCGCAGCAGGCGGCCATGGCTGGGACAAACGGAGTCCCTTCCCGCAGAGGATCTCCCTGCCCATAATCCGGAGTGTTACCTCTGTCCGGGAGGAACACGGGCCGGAGGAATTAAAAATCCGGATTACACCGGCACCTTTGTCTTCACCAATGATTTTGCCGCGTTGCTGCCCGAGGGAGGCGGTGCATCACCTGATTACGATCCGCTGTTCCAGGCGGAAGCGGTCCGTGGCACCAGCCGGGTCATCTGTTTCTCGCCGAGGCACGACCTGACTCTGCCGAAACTGCCGAAACAGACCGTCCGGGATGTGGTGGATGTCTGGGCGGTTCAGTCCGAGGAGTTGGGCAGGATCTATCGTTGGGTGCAGGTCTTTGAAAACAAGGGCGCAATGATGGGCTGCTCGAACCCGCATCCGCACTGCCAGATCTGGGCGAGTGACATCCTGCCGACCATTCCCGCGAAGGAGGAGGCATTCCAGGCGAACTACCTGGCAAAACACGGAAGCGTGATGTTGCGGGATGTGCAGCTTCGCGAGGAGGAGTGGGGCGAGCGGGTTGTCCTGCGAAACGACCAGTGGACGGTGATTGTGCCTTACTGGGCGAGTTGGCCGTTTGAAACGCTGCTCCTGCCGCGCACGGATGTTCGCCGATTGTCGGAGTTGAACGGTCAGCAACGCGATGGACTCGCCGATATCCTGATGCGCCTGCTCGCAAAATACGACAATCTGTACAATGTCTCGTTCCCCTACAGCATGGGTTGGCACGGGGCGCCCTATCCAGCGTATTCCCCGGCGGATCACTGGCTGTTGCACGCCCATGTTTTTCCTCCGCTGCTCCGCTCGGCCACGGTGAAGAAATTCATGGTCGGCTACGAGATGCTGGCGGAACCACAGAGGGATCTGACGCCTGAACAGGCCGCCGAACGGTTGCGGGAACTGCCGGAACATCTCGGAAAGGAAAAGTAGACGATGAGCTCCATGCCGTCCCTCAACTCGCTCTACGACGCCGGGAGTATCTCCATTCAAGAGGCTCGATACCGGTCGCTCTCCGATCGGTTGCGCAAGCATACGGGCTTGACCGATCCGGTGCTTTTTGTCAGTTCCCCGGGACGCACGGAGTTGGGCGGCAACCACACCGATCACAATCGCGGCTGCGTGCTGTGCGCCTCGGTGCAGCACGATATGGTTGCGGCGGTGCAGCCTCGCTCAGACAACAAAATCGAGTTGCACTCTGATGGCTTCGAGGATCGCTTCGAGATCGGGCTGGACTTCCTGGAACGTGTGTCGGAGGAGGAGGGAACGACCCAGGCGTTGATCCGCGGAGTCGCCGGAGAGTTAGCGGCCCGGGGGCACAAGATCGGAGGTTTCAGCGCATTCGTGAACAGCACCGTGCCGGTGGGATCCGGCCTCTCCTCGTCGGCGAGTTTCGAGGTGCTGGTCGGCGGGATCATCAACGAGCTGTACAACGTTGGCTCGATTTCACCGGTCGTGCTCGCCCAGGTGGGGCAGAGGGCCGAGAACGAATACTTCGGCAAACCCTGCGGCCTGATGGATCAGCTTGCCTGTGCCGTTGGCGGGGTGCTCTCCATCGATTTCGAGGACACAGCAAATCCTGTCATACATCGGATCGAGGTTGATTTCTCGGGCCGTGAATTCGCTCTGGTTGTCGTTTACACCGGGGGGAGTCACGCGGACCTGACCGATGCCTATGCCTCGATCCCGAAAGAGATGAAGGCGGCCGCAGCTGTGTTCGACAAAGAGGTTCTGCGGGAGGTGGACGAAACCCGGCTCCCGGACCACCTGATGCAGCTTCGTGAAACGGTTGGTGACCGGGCCACGCTGCGAACGTTGCACTTCTTTGCGGAGAACCGACGCGTCGCCCAGATGCAGAAGGCTCTCGAAAACGATGATTTCTCCGCCTTCCTGCAACTCGTCCGGGCGAGCGGGTTTTCGTCGCTTGGGGTGCTGCAGAACATCATCCCGCCCGCCAGCGACGGACGTGAACAGCCGATGGCGCTGGCGCTGGGTGCCTCGAACCTCTTCTTCGAAAGGACGGGTCGAGGCGGCTCACGGATTTCGGGGGGAGGCTTCGCGGGAACGATCCAAACCTATGTACACCGCGAGGACTTCGCCGAATACGTCAAGCTTATGGAATCGCTGTTCGGGAAGGATTGCGTGCAGAGGTTAACGATCCGGCCCTTCGGAGTGGCACCGGTGGAACAGAAGTAGACTTCGCAGACATTGTTTCTTGTTAACTTACTAGTAATTGTAATTGCTCTTATTTTTAATATTTTTATCGAGAAGCTTTTAACACTGCGAGAAAGTGATCTTAATTGAAATAAAGCAGCATAAAAAGGGGGCGAATAATCGCCCCCTTTGTGCAAGAAAAACATTTAGAAAATCACGTGACTGGTTGAGCAACAATGTCAATTTTATAACCTGTTGCAGTAGCAACCTTAATAAGGGTTTGAATGTTCATGTTATTGCTTTTGTTGCCTTCAATGCGGGCAATGACCGACTGTTTCGTGCCGATCCTTTTCGCAAGCTCAGCTTGTGAAAGCTTCGCATGATTCCTCATATTTCTGACGAGGATTTCAAGCTTGAGCTTCTCGTATTCTTCCTCGATAGCCTCGGTCAAATCAGGGAATTCTTCGAGGAGAATGTTGATCGCCTCCTTGCTCATCATAACCTCCTTGGTGAACCTATTCAAATCGTAATTTACACAAGTCTATCCTCCCCCTGCTTTTTTACTTCCTTGAGCGATTTCACGGCTTTGTCGATGTCCGGTTCTGATACCTTGTCCGTTTTCTTCTTGAGGCCCGCCAGCAACACAGCCTTTGCACGAGCGTAGAAACCGTAGAGTATCCGGTATTGTGTTTTCTTGTGTTCGACCCTCAATTCGTAGATGTCATCTCTTAGAGGGGCGGCGTATGGCCTTTCAAGATTGTGACCATAGTCCCCGAGTAGTTTAATTCTGGCACCGAGTTTGATTCGGACCTTCTTCTCTTGCTGTTTTATCCATTCCAGGACAGGATTCTTACCGCGAGAATCCTTGTAGAAATTGACAACTGTCTTGCTCTCTTTCATCGTTTGACCTCTACTGTTTGACATGGGTAAAATAGCATATATGCTATATTCTGTCAATAGCATTTATGCTATATGTCTCCAGCTGGTGGTAGGGGTATATTATATTTATATTATTTAAAAACATTAAGATAACACTTTCTCGTAATTGAAGGATCACTCATAGCGCAGTGACTCGATGGGATAAGCCATGGTTGTGTGCACTTGGAACCTGGCGTCTAAGGCCACTTGCAGTGCTGCGCACCGGTGCGGTAAAAAAAAGGCCGCCCCGCTGTTATGCGGGGCGGCGTTCGGGTCCAGCGACTTCGCTGGTCGGAGCGACTGGATTTGAACCAGCGACCCCCTGACCCCCAGTCAGGTGCGCTACCGGGCTGCGCCACGCTCCGAATCCGGAATTGGTTGAAAAAGCAACCTTTCCGTTTGACTATTGAACTGTTTGAAAGAGAACGGGGATCTGTTCCCTGGCCACCTTGAAAGGCCGTCAGGTGCGATTTGCTGTTCTTCTCACCCCTGATGACCGACTGACCCTTTCAAGCGGCGATTCTGAATATAGGCGGCGATGTGGGAGTGGGCAACTTAGCGGGAGAGGGGGGTGCCTCCGAGCGGTGGGTGATTCGGGATTTTTAATCCCGGGTTTCACTGGGTTTTAAGGACGCGACAGGGAGGCATTGGCGAAACCGGTGTCGGGTCTCCGTTTTTCCGACGGCTCGGGACAGGCTCTAACGACCCGACACATGAAGTGCATGAACGAATAGATCCTTCCGGCTTCGCCGTCTGGATGACGAAGGGTGCGGCGTCTGGATGACGAAGGGTGCGGCGTCTGGATTCTACCTTAATCAAACCTTGACCTTTGTAGAAACCCGGCCATCGAGCTGGCCGGGCCACCCGTCCGCCAACTGGCGGGCTAACGACCCGACACAACATTGAAGGAGCAATCAGGGACAGTCCCTGAAAGGTTTTCTGGGGACAGTCCCTGATTGTTCTCCAAACGCGCTATTCCTGATGTTCAATTACTCGGCCAACTGTGAAATCAAACCTTGATCTTAATAGATACCCGGCCATCGAGCTGGCCGGGCCACATTCTTTTAGGGACTTCCCCTGATTGCTCTCCAAACGCGCTGTACTGGATGTTCTATGACGTTCAAGCTATCAGTCGCCCAGCATTTCCAGGATTTCTTTCAGGCCGTGCTTGACCTCTTCGATCACCCGTTCACGCTTTCCTGCTTTGGAAGCCTTGCCACCCGTGCGGCGATTCTTCAGTTCCTGCCGGGCGCCTTCGATAGTGAAGCGTTGGTCATGGAGCAAGTTTTTGATTTCCATGATCAAATTGATGTCCTGTTCCCGATAGACCCGGTTGCCCGCACGGTTCTTCTTCGGTTTCAGGTCCTTGAATTCGGTCTCCCAATAGCGCAGCACATGCGGCTGCAACCCCGTCATCTCGGCGGCTTCACGAATGCTGTAGTACATCTTGTTCATGGGCATCCCCTGAGATTCTGTCCGCAAGGTACAACCGTTCGCGAATCCCGGCAAGACATTGCTGTTCAGATTCCAGTATGACCGAAACCGCCCACGCCACGGTCGGTGCCGGGCAGTCGATCCACTTCTTTCCAGGCGACGGCGACGACCGGCGCGATCACCATCTGGGCGATCCGGTCGCCGCGGCGGATGGTGAACGGTTCCACTCCGAAATTGGTCAGGATGATTCGCACCTCTCCCCGGTAATCGCTGTCGATGGTCCCCGGGCTGTTCATCAGCCCGACGGAGTGCTTCAACGCCAAACCGCTGCGAGGACGGATCTGAGCTTCGTAGCCATGCGGAACGGCAATCGCGAACCCCGTCGGAACCGCCACCGTTTCACCCGACTGCACAACTATTTTACTCTCCACCGCGGCGTAGACGTCCATTCCGGCCGCGCCGACGCTCATCGCGGTGGGCAGTGGCACATCCGCCGTCTTTGCAGCGTCCAACCGTGTGATCTCGACAGACAGCGGGTTCGACATGAGATGGACCTCCAGGATGGGGGGTGCATTCGTCAGGATGCAGAAAATGGCACTCGCGGCTTCATCTCTCAACCGTAATTGCCAATTCTTCAAAAGAGTGCGAGCCAGAATGAGTCTTAACGGTATTTCTTCATGAATTCGCCGATCTGATAGTAGGCCTTCTCGAGAATTTGTTCCGGCGGCAGAAAGACGATCCGCATGTGCCGAGTGCCGGGGACTTGTCCGAATCCATCCCCCGGGACAACGACCACACCCGTTTCCAGGATCAGGTTGCGGACGAACTCGGAGTCGTCCACGTCGATTTCGAGTTTCGGGAAGGCGTAGAATGCCCCACCCGGCTTGACGCAGGAGATGCCGTCAATGTCGTTCAGCATCTCGTAGGTTAGGTTACGGCGCCGCTCGAGTTTCGCGATCATACCGGGCAGGTGGGCGTCATCGCCATCGAGTGCAACAGGGATGGCGTACTGCAACGGGTGATTGGCGCAGAGACGGGCGCGGAGCAGCTTGTTGATCGCTTCGATCAGATCGACAAGACGGTTTTTCGGTCCCGACACGACCCCCCAACCGATCCGCCACCCGGGACCGACGTAGTTTTTCGCCAATCCACAGAAGGTGACGACCGGGCAGTCGGGGTTGAGCGAGGCGATGGAGATGTGCTTCTGACCATCGAACAGTAGCTTGTCGTAGATCTCATCCGCGAGGATTACCAGGTCGTGTTCGAGAGCGATTTTGACGACACCTTCGAGAAATTCCCGGCTGTTGTTCGAGCCGGTGGGATTGTTCGGGTTGATCAGGACGATGGCGCGGGTTTTGTCGTTGACCTTTGAACGGATGTCCTCGAGGTCCGGCTGCCAGTCGTTTTCTTCGCTAAGATAGTAGGGATTCTCGATCGCGCCGATTTTCGGGATGATGGCCGTGTAGAGCGGGTAACCGGGAGCAGGGGTGAGGACGTTCTCGCCCTCGTCCACCAGGCTGGTCAACGTCAGTTCGATCGCTTCGGAACCGCCGGTGGTGACAAAGACATCCTGGATGTTCCGTATTCCCTTGGATTCGGCGTAACGGCGGATCGCTTCCACCGCCACCGGAATCCCGCTCGATGGGCTGTAGCCGCAATGGTTGTCGAGCATCGCCTTTGTCGCGGCGTCAATCAGCGGACGCGGGGTTTCGAAGTCAAACTGGTTCGGGTCGCCGATGTTCAGGTAAAGCAACTCTTTGCCAGCCTTTTCGGCCTCCTTGGCAAGGACGACGATATCCCGGACGGCATAACGGACGTTCGCGGTGCGTTTGGCGGCACGGATCGGATTTCCGCTGCCCATGATACGGCCTCCGTAAATTAAAAGGGTGCAAACATCGGAAGTTACGTTCCACCTATCGAGCGTGCCAGAGCCCAGGGAGCGGGAATGTGTCAGGCAGGTCAAGTCAATTACGTAAATAGATGTAATTAAAATACGTTATTGTGGCCCTATTGGAAAAAAGCCGGTATCAAAATGAATAACATTGCATTGAAAACGTTCTTTGGCTACTTTCGCGCAAGAAGCAGATGGCAGGGTTTCCAAACCTGTTGGATCGTTACGGGCCGGGTAGTTTGAAATGTTCACTTCCCGAGTCGCAAAAGTGACATGAACAGGTCGCCGAAGGCATTTGGAATGCCCGGCAACCTCAACAAGGAGTCTGTTCACATGAAACGATTTATTGTGCTGGCTATCCTGATTGCTCTTGTCATTCCGCCGGTCTATGGTATGGATTTCGAGATCGCCCAAAAGGGTGTGAAGGTCGGTATCAACCTCGCCAATGCTTCCGGGACGACGACCGATCCAGGTGCAGGAATCGACAAGAAGAGCAAGATCAAGTTTGGTGTCGGAGGATATGCGGAATTCGAAGTGAACGAGATGTTCTCCGTGATGCCCGAGCTGTGGATCCTTTGGCGCGGTAATGGTTATGAGGGATCAGGCACAACAGCATCATTTTCGTTCACAAATCTCGAAATCCCCATTCTGGCTCGCTACTACATTCTTCCCGACAATGACTTCAAACCTGTCGCGTTTGCCGGACCGGTGATCGGCATGAATTTCGGATCCAATGCCAATATCGATATGGGCGCCCTGGGTACCAGTGACGGTAAAATTCAGAATGCCAGTTTCTTCCAACTCGGTCTCGCCTTCGGGGCAGGTGCCCAATATGAATTCATGAACGGCTACCTGGTCTTTGATGTGCGCTATTACATGGGTCTGACGAACTTCTTGTCGACACCATCGAACAGCGACCTCGCCAACGCCTCAGCAGATGATATCTGGCTCGTCGATACGGACGACCAGGGAAATGTAATTGATGTTGACGCCAAGCATAACGGGATCATGTTTTCTGTGGGCTATGCATTCTGATGCTTGTTGAAGGACCATATAAAAAGCCGCCATCTGGCGGCTTTTTTTTCAATGCTTCTTGTTTTGGACTATCGGTTCTTGAGGATGAGTGAATTGCTCTGGGTCCATCGTCTGGAAGTAGGAGACTGAGAAACCCGACCCGCCAGCTGGCGGGCCGGGCCACCCAACGGGATCAAGTCACTCGTTGACAGGAAGTGATCCGGGAGACGGCAACTTCGCAAGCATTGGACTATTTTAAATGCACAGCAATCACGGTGGAAGTTTGGACCGCCAACGTACACCGGTGGGGTGATGATGAAATCGAACTGGTGGACGATCCTCGTAGCCACGTTTACACTTGCACTCCCCTCTTTCGCACAGACGCCCTTCATCGAGTGGGAGGACGACCCCGAGGATTGGTTCGACGGGGAGCGTCATTCCGC
>JAZDLX010000135.1:0-11369 GCA_043801585.1 bacterium
CCCGGCGACAAGCTGAACATGGTGGTAGAGCTGATCAGCCCGATCGCGATGGACGAGTCTCTTCGCTTCGCGATCCGCGAGGGTGGCCGCACCGTCGGCGCCGGCGTCGTCAGCAAGATCATCGAGTAGTTGATGATGTGAAGATTACCCGGTGTAGCGGGCAGGGTAAGCCGCGTATCATCGGGATGGATAAAAGTAGAGTTACCGGAGGTCCACGTGGCCGGGCAGAATATCCGGATACGCTTGAAAGCGTATGACCACAACCTGCTGGACAAATCGACCCAGAAGATCATCCAGACGGCCCGCAGCACGGGCGCGGTGATCAGCGGGCCGATCCCGCTGCCGACGCGGCGTTCGTTCTACACCGTATTGCGCGGGCCGCATGTTGACAAGAAGTCCCGTGAGCAGTTCGAGACTCGGGTGCATAAACGCCTCATCGACATCCTTAATTCGACGTCGAAGACGATTGACGCCCTGATGAAGCTCGAATTGCCCGCCGGCGTGGATATTGAGATCAAGACCTGAAAGGGACCTGACGATGTCGGATGGACTGTTGGGTCGCAAGATCGGGATGACCAGCGTTTACCGCGAGGGATTGCAGATTCCCGTGACGGTGATCGAGGTCGAACCGAATCCAGTGGTACAGGTGAAATCGGCGGAAGGGTCGGATGGTTACGACGCCCTTCAGCTTGCCTACGGTGCGAAGTCGCAGCGGCAGGTGAACAAGCCGACATCCGGCCACTATAAACGCGCGAATGTCAATCCCCGCCGTGTTCTGCATGAATTCCGCGGAATGACCGGACGTGAGACGGGCAAAGAAATCCGCGTTGAGGAAATTTTCGCAGAAGGCGACCTGCTCAGCGTGCGTGGCACCAGCAAGGGTCGTGGGTTCGCGGGTGTGATAAAGCGCCACAAATTCCACGGCCACAAGGGATCGCACGGTACGCATGAATCGTTTCGTGGTCCCGGTTCGATTGGTTCGAACACGTCGCCCGGCCGTGTCTGGCCCGGACAGCGGATGCCCGGTCAGTACGGGAATGCGACGGTATCGGTAAAGAACCTTGAAGTGATTGAAGTGGTTGCTGACAAGAATCTGCTGCTCGTCAAGGGTGCGGTTCCAGGCGCCCGGAATTCGATTGTCGAGCTGCACAAGATTTAAGGTGAACGATGAAGCTGCCTGTATACAGCCGTGAGGGCAAGCCGACGGGCTCCGAAGTGGAACTGGATTCCACGGTTTTCGGCATCGAGCCCAACGAGCACGTCATGTGGCTGGCGGTGAAAGTGCAGCGTGCCCGCATGCGTCAGGGTACCCATGCCTCGAAAACCCGTGCGATGGTTGCGGGTGGAGGCAAGAAGCCCTGGCGTCAGAAAGGCCGTGGAACCGCGCGTGCGGGTTCGACCCGCAGCCCGATCTGGCGTCACGGTGGCACCACTTTCGGCCCGCAGCCGCATCCACACTCGATGCGTATGCCGCTGAAGATGAACCGTCTGGCACGCCGGAGCGCAATGTCGACACGGGCTGCCGAAGAGGCGGTGCGGATCGTCGAGGATTTCGGCTTTGACAGCCCGAAGACGAAGGATATCGCCGCTTTCTTGAAGTCTCTTGAGCTTCTGGGTCAGAGGGTGCTGATCCTGACGAAAGAGTACGACGCCAACCTTGTGAAGAGCGTCCGCAACCTTGAGGGTTGCGCGGTCCAGGTGGGTGTGGAAGCGTCGACCTATGATATGTTGAACAGTCGGGTGCTCGTGATCCAGCAGGGCGCCCTGAACGCCATCTCCGAGGTGTTAGGTGGAAAGCGCGCATCTGAGAAAGCTGCTTAAGCGGCCGCTGATGACCGAAAAGGCCGTGCGGTTGACCGAGAGGCTGAATACCTACGCCTTCGAGGTGCCGCGCGACGCGAACAAGGTCGAGATCAAGCGGGCGGTGGAAACGATCTTCGAAGTGAAGGTCGAGAGTATCCGGACAACGAGCGTCCGTGGCAAGCTCAAACGGATGGGCCGGTACGCCGGCTACCGCGCCGCGCGCAAGAAGGCCTTTGTGACTTTGGCTGAAGGCCAGAAGCTCGAACTGTTCGAAAACGTCTAACGTTCGCCCGTCTCGCAAACCGCGAAACGGCGGACGGCGATGTCCATGACACCCCCGCGAGGGAACCATGTTGAAGAAATACAATCCGGTAACTCCGGGACAACGTTTCCGCACAAACCTTGACAAGTCGGAACTGAGCAAGGTCGATCCGGAAAAAAGCCTTCTTGAGTCACTGCCAAAGTCCGGTGGTCGGAACAACTATGGCCGCGTTACAGCCTGGCAGCGAGGGGGCGGTCACAAGCGAAAGTATCGCCGTATCGACTTCCGCCGTGACAAGCACAATGTCCCGGCCCAGGTTGCTACGATCGAGTACGATCCAAACCGCAGCGCTAACATCGCACTGCTCGTCTATGCGGATGGTGAAAAACGGTACATCCTCTCGCCCAAGGGCCTCAAGGTTGGCGATACGCTGGCCAGCGGCAGGGGATTGGTGGAGATTCGTGCCGGAAATGCGATGCCCCTCGAGTTCATTCCGCTGGGCACAGAAGTGCACAACGTTGAAATGCAGCCGGGGCGTGGCGGCCAGTTGGCCCGCAGCGCGGGCGCAAGCGTCCGGTTGATGGCCCGTGACGGCGGCATGGCGGTGCTCAAGCTGCCAAGCGGTGAGATGCGCCAGGTTCCCCAGGGCTGTCTCGCCACGATCGGAACGGTCGGCAACGAACAGCACGAGAACCAGTCCTTTGGAAAAGCCGGCAAGAGTCGTTGGCTGGGTCGCCGACCGCACGTTCGCGGGGTGGTGATGAATCCGGTGGATCACCCGATGGGTGGTGGTGAGGGCCGCAGCAGTGGTGGACGCCATCCCTGCACACCGTGGGGCAAGCCGACCAAGGGGTACAAGACCCGGATCGGCGTGAAGAAGTCGGACAAGTACATCATCAAGCGTCGCAACCAGAAGTAAGTAGCGGATAGAGGAAGCTATGGCCCGGTCGATTAAAAAGGGACCGTTCATCGACGATCATCTGATAAAGAAGATCCAGACGGCCCAGCAGACAGGGGACAAAAAGGTCATCAAGACCTGGTCCCGTCGCAGCACGATCAGCCCGGAGTTCGTCGGATTGACGATAGCGGTGCACAACGGGCACAAGCATATCCCGGTGTTTGTAACGGAAAACATGGTGGGTCACAAGTTGGGCGAATTCTCCCCGACCCGCACATTCCGTGGTCACTCCGGTGCGAGGAAAACCGAAAAGGCCGGTAAGGTCAAGTAAGCGAGGGCGGATCAGGATGGAAGCGAAAGCGACAGCCCGTTATGTACGGATCGCGCCGCGCAAGGCGAGGCTGGTTGCGGATATGATCCGCGGGATGAAGGCCGGCCAGGCTCAGGGCGTCTTGACGCACAGCCCGAAGCGGGCCGCCCACCACCTCGAGAAGTTGCTGCGCAGCGCTCTGGCGAACCTGATGGGTCAGGAAGATGCCAAGAGCGTCAACGTCAACGAGGCGGTGATTGCCGAGGTGAGGGTGGACGAAGGTCCCACGCTGCGCCGTTGGCGGCCACGGGCCATGGGCCGTGCCACCCGGATCAACAAACGAACCAGCCACATGACGCTGGTCGTCAAGGCGTAATCGCGGATCGAGCGAGGAAATCATGGGTCAGAAGGTTCATCCCATTGGGTTCCGGCTGAAGGTCAATAAGACGTGGACCTCCAACTGGTTTGATGAAAAAAACACGGCGGCAAAGCTGCAGGAAGACCTGATGCTTCGTCGCTACCTCTCCAAGCGTTTGCAAAACGCTGGAGTGTCCCGCGTGGAGATCGAGCGGACGCCGAAGCTGGTCACGGTTTCGATCCACACCGCCCGCCCCGGCATTGTAATCGGGCGCAAGGGCAGCGAAGTCGACAAGCTGAAGGCCGAGCTGGCCCAACTGACCGCCAAGGACGTTCAACTGAACATCTTTGAAATCAAGCGTCCGGAGATCGAGGCCGCGTTGGTGGCGGAATCGATTGCCCATCAGCTTCGGGGCCGGGTCAGTTTCCGCCGGGCAATGAAGAAGGCGATTCAGGCGGCGATGCGGATGGGTGCGGAAGGCATCAAGGTGATGACCTCCGGACGCCTCGGCGGAGCCGAGATGAGCCGTACCGAGATGTACAAAGAGGGTCGTATCCCGTTGCACACCCTCCGCGCCGACATCGATTACGCGCAGGACGTGGCGAAAACCACTTACGGTACGATCGGCGTCAAGGTGTGGATCTGCAAGGGCGAGATCCTGGGCAAAGGCCAGATGGGCGGAAATCCCACGAAGGCCAACTGACAGTAAACGCGCGCCGGAGCTGGTCCGGCGAGAGGATAGCGCGAGAGTGGAAGCATGCTTGCACCCAAGCGAGTAAAACACCGTAAGGTCCAGAAAGGCCGGATGAGGGGTCTGGCGTACCGTGGGAACGAGGTTTCCTTCGGTGATTTCGGAATCATGACTCTCGAACCGGGCAGGATCACGTCACGGCAGATTGAGGCGGCCCGTGTGGCGATGACGCGCCATGTCAAGCGTGGCGGTAAGGTCTGGATTCGGATTTTCCCGGACAAGCCGATCACTAAAAAGCCTGCCGAAGTCCGTATGGGAAAGGGAAAGGGCTCGCCTGAGTTCTGGGTCGCCGTTGTGCGGCCGGGACGGGTGATGTTCGAGCTGGGAGGTGTTGAGCCAGCTCTGGCGAAGGAAGCCCTTGAGCGGGCGATGCACAAGCTGCCCGTCAGGACGAAAATCGTTACGCGTCTGGAAGGATAAGGTCATGGCCCGGAACATCGAAGAGCTTCGCGGCCTTTCGCTGGACGAGCTGAATGCCCGTCTGGCCGACGCGGAGGAAGAGTTGGCGAACCTGTGCTTTCAGAATGGCAGTGGCCAGCTTGATAGCCCGATCAAAGTGCGCACGCAACGCAAGGCGGTGGCGCGCATTCAAACCCTGATTCGCGAGCGCGAAACGGCCGAGAGCACCGCTGCCGCGACGCAGGGCGAGGCGTAAGGAGGATCCGTGAGCGAGCGTGGTCACAGGAAGACCGTCACGGGGACGGTGGTTTCTGACAAGATGGACAAAACGGTGACAGTGCTGGTACAGCGCCGGCTGCGTCACCCGCTGTACAGGAAATTCGTAACGAAATCCAGGAAGTACCATGCACACGACGAGGCGAACGAGTGCCACGCCGGGGACATGGTCCGCCTGATGGAGTCGCGCCCGATGTCTCGCTTGAAACGCTGGCGCGTGATAGAAATTGTCAAGAAGGCCGTGTAAGGCGGCGTTGACCCCAAGAGGGCATCATGATTCAGACAGAGACCCTGCTCAACGTCGCGGACAACACTGGCGCGAAAAAAGTCAAGTGCTTCCGCATTCTCGGCGGCACGCGACACCATTACGCGTCCCTCGGGGATGTGATCGTCGTCAGTGTGAAATCCGCGATCCCGAACAGTGCGGTGAAGAAAGGTTCGGTGCAGAAAGCGGTGGTCGTACGGACCAAGAAGGCAGTTCGTCGTAAGGACGGCACCTACATCCGGTTCGACGACAACGCAGCAGTGATCCTCGACGAACGCTTCGAGCCGAAGGGCACACGCATCTTCGGTCCGGTGGCGCGTGAGCTGCGTGAAAAGGAATACATGAAGATTGTCAGCCTTGCTCCGGAGGTTTTGTGATCCGGCGAAAGAAAGTGGTGCCGAGACACCAGTTGAAAGTCCGCAAGGGCGACGAGGTCATCGTCGTTGCCGGCAATGATAAAGGCAAGCGCGGCAAGGTGCTTAAGGTCTTTCCAACGGAAAACCGCGTGATCGTCGAAGGCGTGCGTTTTGTCAAGCGTCACACGAAGCCGAACCAGAAAGTACCCCAGGGCGGCATCGTCGAGCGTGAAGGCAAGATCCACGTTTCCAATGTGATGGTCATTGACCCCAAGTCGGGCAAACCGACCCGTATCGGCCACCATGCGGTCGAGGCGGATGGAGGCAAGCAGCGCCGGGTCCGCGTGGCGAAGACCTCCGGCGAAACGCTCGGATAGAGGTGAGTTGTGGCGAAGAACGAGAATAAAGAGGGCAAGGGAGCCGCTCCGGCAAAGAAGGGAAAGAAGGGCGAAGCCGTCGAGGCCGTCCAGATTCCCTCGGATTACGAACCGCGTCTGATGAAGCAGTACAAGGAACAGATCGTTCCCGCACTGATGAAACGGTTCGGCCTGAAAAATGTGATGGAAGCGCCGCGCCTGGAGAAGGTTATCCTGAACGTCGGCATGGGCGAGGCGCACCAGGACCAGAAACTGCTGGATAGCGTGCTGGACGAGCTGGCGACGATCACCGGCCAGAAACCGGTTGTCACCCGGGCGAAGAAGTCGATCAGCAATTTCAAGTTGCGTGCCGGAATGCAGGTAGGCGCCCGTGTCACCCTGCGCCGCTGGCAGATGTACGAGTTTGTCGACAAGCTTTTCAACCTGGCCATCCCGCGTGTTCGTGACTTCCGCGGATTGCCGGATAAAAGCTTCGATGGGCGCGGTAACTACACGATCGGCATCAAGGAGCAGATCGTGTTCCCCGAGATTGATTACGACAAGGTCGAAAAGATACACGGAATGGACATTACGTTCGTGACCACGGCTTCCAACGACGAGCAGGCGTATGCACTGCTGACAGAGTTGGGATGTCCGTTCCGCAAGCGCCAGGGCGCCGCCCAGGCCGCGGCGGTCGGAGAGTAGGGAGAAATCATGGCGAAGAAGGCGCTGATCGCGAAAGCGAAGAGAGAGCCGAAGTTCAAGGTGCGCAAGCACAACCGTTGCAGCCGTTGTGGGCGTCCGCGTGGGTACCTCCGCAAGTACGGTGTCTGCCGCATCTGCTTCCGGGAGCTTTCCCTGCAGGGGATGATTCCGGGTGTTTCAAAAGCAAGCTGGTAAGCAAACGTTCGGTCGATTCGCCGGTGAGCAGCCGAGCATGTGCCCCGGTGCGGCGAACAGCCATAAGGGCGTGGTTGCGTCCTGAAAAGAAAGGATACGAACCGTGTCAAAGCTCCAGGATCCCATCGCGGATTATCTAACCCGGATACGCAACGCCATTATGGCGCGGCACCCGAAGGTCGATGTCCCCGCGTCGAAGATCAAGCGGGAGATCACGAAGGTCCTTGTGGACGAAGGGTACCTTCGCGACTACATCAACATCGAGGATGACAAGCAGGGATTCCTGCGCATCTTCCTCAAGTACGACAAGCACGGCCGCAACGCCATTTCCGGCCTGAAGCGCGTATCGTCACCCGGTATGCGCCAGTACATCGGCTACCGCGAGGTGCCGCGAGTGCGCAACGGAATGGGGGTCACACTGCTTTCAACGCCGAAAGGCGTAATGACCGGTCATCATGCCAAGACCGAGAAAATCGGCGGCGAAGTGTTGATGTACATCTGGTAGGCTGGGAACCCCCGTCCCGAAGCGTCGGGATGGAGGGAGACCACGGAGGAAAGAATGTCCCGAATCGGGAAAATGCCGATAACGATCCCTGAAAAGGTGGACGTCAAGATTGACGGCCAGACCGTTGACGTCAAGGGACCGCTCGGCGAGTTGACGCACACCTTCCGTCCGGAGGTGAAGGTCAGGAAGGATGACGCGATACTTGTTGTCGAACGTCTGCAGGATGACAAGCAACATCGCGCCCAGCACGGTCTCAGCCGTACGCTTCTCTCCAATATGGTGGAAGGGGTGAGCAAAGGCTACTCGAAAACGCTGGTCGTGATTGGAGTTGGATACTCCGCGGAATTGAAGGGGAGCGGCCTGTACATACGTATTGGCTTCAGCCACCCGGTCTGGCTTGGCGCCCCTCCGGGGATCAAGTTCGAAACGTTGCAGCCGAGTCAGTGGGCTGAGAACGGCATTGTCAAGCAGGCTGAAAACCAGAACGTGGCGATTCGTATCTCGGGTTGCAACAAGGCGCTCGTCGGCCAGGTCGCGGCGCGTATCCGCCGAGTCCGTCCGCCTGAACCCTACAAGGGCAAGGGCATCCGGTACAACAATGAACAGGTCCGTCGTAAGGCCGGAAAGGCGGCAAAGTAAGCCATGGCGACGAAACTCGAAAAGAGCAAGCAGGCGCATCAGCGCCGCAAAATGCGCGTCCGCAAGAGCATCAGTGGCACGAGCGACCGCCCTCGCCTCGTCGTCAACAGGTCTCTCCGGTATATGGCTGTTTCATTGGTTGACGACAGCCATGGAGTGACGCTTCTCGGTGCGAATTCACGCACCGAAAAACTGGACGTGTACGAGTCGCCGAAGGACGGCGACAGCTTTGAAATTGGCGGCAAGAAACTGCCGATGACTCGCCGTATTTCTGATGCCTACAAGCTCGGCCAGGCAGTTGCAGCCAAAGCGCAGGAAAAGGGAATCAAGGCGGTAGTTTTTGATCGCAACGGCCTTCGTTATCACGGCCGCGTTCGTGCCGTCGCGGAAGGTGCCCGGAAAGGGGGACTTGAACTGTGAACCGTCGTAGCAGCAGAAGCGAAGACCGGGCTCCCACCGCCGCCGACCTGGGCTTAATCGAAAAGGTTGTCAACATCGCCCGGGTGGCCAAGGTCGTTAAGGGTGGCCGCAACTTCACCTTCACCGCGATTGTCGTGGTGGGTGACGGCAAGGGTCGTGTCGGTCAAGGTCTGGGTCGCGCACGGGAAGTCACCGAGGCGATCACCAAAGGCGGCGAGATCGCGAAACGTTCGATGAAACGGTATTCGCTCGTCGGCCAAACCCTGCCGCATGAGATCATCGGACGATACGGCGCCGCGAAAGTGATGATCAAACCCGCCGCGCCCGGTACTGGTGTTATCGCCGGTGGTGCGGTGCGTGCCGTCCTCGAAGCCCTCGGAGTGCGCGACGTGCTGACGAAGAGCCTCGGCAGCCGCAATTCGCACAACCTCGTGAATGCGACATTCAATGCGCTCGAAACGATGGAAAGCGTCGAGCATGTTGCTTATAAGCGGGGCAAGACGGTCAAGGAGGTGTTGGGCCTGTGAGTGCGAAGACGAAGACCGCGAAACTGCGCATCACCTGGGTGCGCAGCACGATCGGCCGCATCGAGAACCAGGAGCGCGTGATCAGGGCGCTCGGCCTGCGGAAACTGAACCAGAGTGTCGTTCATGACGACTCCCCGATCATCCGTGGAATGGTGAACAAGGTTCCCCATCTGGTCAAGGTCGAGAACGTCAAAGGATAATAAAGGGGGGTCGCTTTTTCGTCCTGTGAATCCACGGGAATTTCCGAAAGCGACATTGGAACAGGCAACGGCGAGAAGGGCAACCGAGTCATGCCGAAAGATTTGAGCAATCTGAGCCCTGCGAAGGGCTCCACGCACAGTAAGAAACGCCGCGGACGCGGTCAGGGCAGCGGTTTGGGCGACACCGCCGGCCGTGGCAACAAGGGCGCCCAGAGCCGCAGCGGCTACAAGCGCAAGGTCGGGTTTGAAGGCGGCCAGATGCCGATTTACCGCCGTCTCCCGAAGCGTGGATTCACCAATATCTGGCGCGAAGAGGTTCAGGAAGTGAACCTCCGTGACCTGGCCCGTCTGGGCGAGATTACGGATGTCACTTCTGATGTTCTGGCTGAGCAAGGTCTTATCCGCAGCGCCGAGAAACCTGTGAAACTCCTCGGTATCGGCGAGGTGGACAAGGCGTACACGATCACGGTCACAGCGGCCAGCAAAACCGCTGTGGAGAAGATCGAGAAGGCCGGCGGCAAAGTGAATTTGCCTGCCCCCGCCAAGAAGCGGCGCGGCAAGCTGGTCAAAAAAGAAAAGCGCTTGGAACGGTAAGCCAGGGAAGGCGCCAGACGGGGACGCGAGATGCTGGAAAAGCTTCGCAACATTTTTAAAATCCCGGAGCTGCGTAAGCGGATCATCTTCACGCTTACCATCTTCGTGATTTACCGGCTCGGTGGGCATATCCCGGTGCCGGGCATCGACGCGAGCGTGCTCGGTCAGTTCTTTGAGCAGCGGGCGAACACGTTGTTCGGCCTGTACGACCTGTTTGCAGGCGGCAACCTCTCCCGTGCGACCATCTTCGCGGAAGGCATCATGCCGTACATTTCCGCGTCGATTATCATTCAGCTCCTCGCGTCGGTGGTTCCCTATTTTCACCGCTTGCAGGAGCAGGGTGAAGAGGGACGGAAGAAGATTACGCAGTTGACACGGTATGGAACGGTGGGCATCGCCGCCCTTCAGTCCATCGGTGTCTCGGCGTTTCTGGCGGGGATCCAGCTCGGTTCCTCCCGTGTGGTGCCGAACCCCGGTCTTGGCTTCTACTTCCTGATGATGATCACCCTGACTGCGGGGACGATCTTCATCATGTGGCTGGGTGAACAGATCGATGAGCGCGGAATTGGAAACGGGATCAGCCTGATCATCTTCATCGGAATCGTTGACCGCTTCCCCTACGCGTTCCTCGATGAATTTCAGCTGATGCAGCAGGGCGTCCGGTCCATTTTCATGGAGCTGGCCCTGCTCGCGATCCTGTTCCTGACCACCGCCGCCGTGGTAGCCCTGACTCAGGGGCAGAGAAAGATTCCGGTGACGTACACGAAGCGAGTCGTCGGCCGGAAAATGTATGGCGGACAATCGACACATATTCCGCTTCGTGTGAACACGGCGGGCGTGATGCCGATCATCTTCGCGCAGACGATCATGTTTCTGCCGCAGACGGTGTCGACATTCCTCCCCGCGGGCGGACTTCAGGATTGGTTGAACAACGCGTTTCGATACAACAGCTACATCTACATGTTTTTCTACGCGCTGTTGATCGTCTTTTTCACGTACTTCTACACGGCCATCGCGTTCAATCCGGTGGATGTGTCGAATAACCTGAAGAAGTACGGTGGCATGATCCCGGGAGTGAAACCGGGCAAGAAAACGGCCGAGTTTCTTGACAATATTTTGACGAAGATCACCCTGCCGGGTTCGATCTTCCTGGCGCTGATTGCGATCTTCCCGACGTTGCTCGGCAAGTTCACCAACATCGGCTCGAACCTCTACAGCCTGTACGGTGGTACTTCGCTGCTGATCGTTGTCGGTGTAGCGCTTGACACGCTCCAGCAGATCGACAGCCACTTGCTGATGCGGCACTATGACGGCCTGATGAAATCCGGCCGACTGAAAGGCCGACGGAGGATGTAGCCTCCGCACCGTCGCGGGGGTGGCGGGGAGCAAACAGCGAAAGGGGTGCGCGGATGCGGATTATCCTGCTCGGCCCGCCGGGAGTGGGTAAGGGCACGCAGGCTCAGATGATGTTGAAACGTCTGAAGGCGGTCCAGTTGTCAACCGGAGACCTGCTGAGAGCAGCGATCCGGTCGGGGACCGAATTGGGAAGA
>JAZDLX010000165.1:0-7167 GCA_043801585.1 bacterium
CTTCTTTGTCATTGCCTGGCTCGACCGGGCAATCCAGAGGTGTCATTGCGAGGACGCCGCAGGCGGACGAAGCAATCTCGTCGTTCTTGTCGGCGGCATCTGAAAAGCGAGATTGCATCGGGTTCCAAACAAACGGAACCCTCGCAATGACACCTTTTCGTCCTTCCTATGATTCTTCTCCGGAAAACGTGATTCGGTTCCGTTCCATCCCGAAGTTGTTGTCATATTTGCCCACTGTTCGGGCATGCGGAACGCCCGATCAAACCGTGACTTTCCCGGGAACCGAAGTGCCCACGTTTATAGAAATGCACGACCCCTACGCCGAGTACCGCATGCCGCCGACCTTTTAGACGCGACAGGTTTATCTCCGGGTAAACCTGGACATGATCGGCCGTGCACTCTTTCCTCCCAGCCTTCCATTCTCCTGTTTATTGACTTCTGATGAAATGTGCCGGGAGCAGGTAAGTATTCGAGTCATGGGTCACTTTCACGAGTCGCCGCTTGCTGATCATTGAATCCACAATTCCGCTATGATGGAAATGCTCCTCGATTTGAATGGCCTGCTCCATTCTCAACGGGTGTCGTGAGCCAATTTCGAGGATCGCCTCCTCCGCTTGTTCAAACATTTCCAAGCTGAAGTCCCCCGTTTCTTTCTCATTGATGACAACGGCCTTCCCGATGATCTCCTGGGCTTTAATGATGATCTGGGGAGGCGGTGATTTCACCCAGGATTCCGCGGGCGGACGAATCGGCGTGGTCAGATAAATCCTATCCGGTTTCAATTGTTCTGCAATATGACTGATATCACCGAGTGCTTCGTCGCTGTCATTCAGGCCGTGGACGAGCATCACTTCCAGCCAGATTCGTCCCGTGTATTCACGCCGGAAATCGATCATTCCCCGCACCATGGCATCGAACGTAATTGTACCGTGCGGCCGGTTGATCGCCTTGAATACTCGGTCACTGCCCGCGTCCAGACTGGGCAGTACGATATCGGCCTCTACCAAATCGGTTTTGACATCCTCACGTCCGAGCAGCGATCCATTGGTGATGACCGCCACTGGAAGATCGGACAGTTTCCTGCTTTCCCTGATCAGCCAGCCAAGGTCCGACGACAGGGTCGGTTCACCGTCGCCGGCGAAGGTGATGTAGTCCATCTCCGTCACCGTTACCTGCTCCATGATTTCACTGAGTACTGCTTCTTTGCCGAAAAATGATTTCCGCTTTACCCGCAGGCGATCTGTCCGGCCCAATTGGCAGTAAACGCATGAATAGGAGCATGTCTTCGGCGGGATAACACTCACTCCCAGCGAACGTCCCAGGCGGCGGGAGGGAACGGGACCATAGGTATAGGCGGGTCTGAGTGACATCCGCTACCACCCGCCCCAGTAGCCTGCCAATCCGAGAACCAGACCAACGAAAACATTTACACCTTTTACGGTCAGGAAATCTCTTCTGGACTGGGCCAGCAAGGGCAGCATGCCGTGTCCATCCTGTACGGCCGAATTGGCCAGCAACACACTGAAGGGCAACATCCCCTGGGCATATAGGGTGATAAACACCAAGTGGGGTCCCGACTCCGGGATAATCCCGATCAGGCAGGCGATCAGGAGTACGATCAGCCTGCTTTCCCGAATCCACGACTCAACATCCAGGTACTTCTGAAGAAACGCCAGCACCGCCAACGTCCCCAACGTCCACAAAAAGATCCTGGGCAAATGATGCCGTGCGATGTGCTTCCAGAGGTGTTCCTCGAGAAAGTGCTCGGGCACGGTTACGACGATAAACAGACCAGCGACCGAGATCAGCAACAACGTTATCCGAATCCAGTTCCACTGCTGCGGTCCCAGGATTCCAAGCACGACGGAGATCACAATCACAACAAGAGCGATGCAAAGACTCCCTCGAGTCAGCGAGCAGTTTTTCAATTGGGGAATAATTGTATCTGGAGTAAAACAGAAACACTCATCCGTTGGGTGAAGGACGAGCCCATCACAGGGTAGCTCCCGGCCTCCTGCACGTTTGCGCAATACGAAATCAGTCAACCATCCTGCGAGCAAACTGACCGGTATAAGGATAGCGGTGATCCACAGAAACTTCCCCGGGATCATCGCCAACATGAAGAATGCTTCATCACCACTGGTGGCAATCATCGCCGTGACCAGGGCGCCGACGGTTGTAATCCCGTGTGCATACAGGGAGACAACGGTGAATGCTCCCAGGCAACCCGGCACTATGCCCATGATGGCCGCAAAGAGGTATTGTCCCCAACGGCTTTCGCGCAAACGGTACTGCCAGGCGCCTTTTGAGAGAACATTCAGGTACTCGATCACCACCATCATCATGAAAATGAAGCTGGTGACCATCAGGCTCTGCTGAAATACCGCGCGCATACCTGCCACTGCTCCGTTTCATCTGACTGCGATCAGCGATTGATCTCCATCCCGCGAGTGCCTTCATCATCGTCCGTGGGTCTGCCCACGGGCACTTCAATCCTGTCGGCACGGTCCACGGTGCGGGAGTCAATCCGAACAGAGCTACGCCCACCGCCCAGTGTTTTTTCCATGTGCCCCGAAATGCGATCCACGACTGTATGGAAAATTCGGCGAAGGTTGCTGTTGGGGTGAGACAAATCCTTGACGATCGCTGCACCGAGCGAAATAAGCGCAGCACTCCAAAGGGTATTGCGGGCTGCAGGTTTGCGTACAAGACTGCGGCACCAGCCGAGTCTGCGGCCTTCACGCGGTCCGCCATTCGGCGGACCCAAACCATCACGCAGAGGCATGGTTCCCCCTTATCGCTGTAACTCTACTTCTTTATCTAACCTGGTAATTGGCCACCGTCATCCGCCACGACGATCAAGTGATGTGTGCTTCCTATTCGTCATCCTCAGGACAGACGGAACCACGGCCATGTCGACCATGACGTGCGTGGTGACGGCCGCAACGGCGGCATAGATACGGATCGAGATCGCTCTCCCTGTATGTGCCTCCGCCAATACTGAGTGTCATGCCCTCGACGATCGCCTGCGTCACCTTGTGATGAGCGCTCTCAAGAATCCTTCCGACGGTCTGCCGCGAGACACCCATCCGCCGGGAAATCGCCACCTGATAAAATCCTTTCAGGTGTGCCAGGCGCAGCGCCTCCAATTCGTCAAGGGTCAGCTCCACATGATCCAACTCCGAAACCGGAACACCGAGTGGCTTAAACACCTTAACGACGGGATTCCCGCTCACCTCACGGACAATGTGGGGTCTTGGCACACTTCCTCCATCATTCAGTCATAACTCTTGAATGTCCAGTCACCGAGGATTACGCGAATCCATCTCGCGAATCCAAGTCACTGCTTTTTCTTTGCCCGTTCCAATTCCTCGCGGGTGGCGTTGAGCTCGCGTTCAAACCATTCCACACGCTCCGCCAACATCTCGATGTCGTCGTGAACGCGATGCTCTTCCTCGTGATCCCAAACCTCCCTGCTCCAGCCACGATTCCAGCCGCCGCCACCTCCCCAGCAACGACCACGACCGCCGCCCCAAGGACGGCCTCCGCTCCCTAAACCGTATCCGGGATGGTCCGCATAACGCCCCCGGCCACAGTATCCCATGCCTCCACCCGTACGCGATCCTCTGCCAAACGGTCCCGTGCGATCAAATCCAGGCATTGTCATGCTCCTTTCCAACTGAAGTCATGGGGCTCGTCCCTGTTCGCTTATTTAGCATATGCCCATTACATGGTAAATAACTCCTCATCGGACGGCAAGGGAAAAATACCCCACCTCTCTACTCGCAGCTCTTTTGATTCCCCCGCCACACCGGTACGCCAGTCATCAGTGATTGTTATATTTGCGCAATTCGCTGTGATGCCGTATTCTCCAGCTGGAGAGACTTCGTCTTCGCATTTCCTGGAGCTGAAATGTCCACGTTCACCGAAATGCACGATCCCTACGCCGAGTATCGCATGCCTCCGACCTTTCGGAGACGTCCGACCTATCTGCGCGTGGACCTGGATGCCATCGGTCACAACCTCGCGATTCTGCGCAAGCAGGCTGACGGTGCGCGGATCATGGGAATCCTCAAGGCCAACGCCTACGGCCACGGCCTCGTCCCGATTGCGTTGAAACTGGCGGAAGAGGGCGTCGATTTCTTCGGCGTGGCGTTCCTCGAAGAGGCGGTGATGCTCCGTCACGCGGGCATCGAAGCGCCGATCCTGATCCTTGGCGGCCTTGTCGGCTACCAGGTCAAGCATTTCCTCGACTACCACCTCGACATCACCGCATCGTCGCTCTACAAAGCGCAGCAGATTTCCGACGAGGCGAAACGGATGAACCGTGTCGCCCGCGTTCACCTCAAGATCGACACGGGGATGAACCGGATCGGAGTGCGCGCTGCGAACGGCATCGATTTCGTCAAGGAGGTCGCCCGCCTCCCGAACATCGATCTCGTCGGCATCTTCAGCCACTTTGTGCGTGCACAGGGACCGGACACGACTCTCGCCGAGCAGCAACTCGCCCAATTTGTCGAAATCCTCGACGGCTGCAGACGCGAAGGAATCGAATTTCCGCACGTCCACATGTCGAACAGCTCGGCGCTGTTCAACATCCCGGATGCGCGGTTCAACCTCGTTCGTCCCGGGCTGGCGATGTTCGGCTATCCGCCCGGAGCCCAAATTCCCAACATCTGGGGACTGAAACCGGCGATGAGCCTGCACAGCGAGGTGGTTTATTTCAAGGGCGTCCGCAAGGGGCAGGGCGTCGGCTACATGCACACCTGGTACGCCCCCCGTGACGGCTGGCTCGCCACGTTGCCGATGGGCTACGGCGACGGCTATCCGCGCCTGATGTCCAACCGCGGCGAGGTGCTGATCAAAGGCAAGCGGTACCCCATCGTGGGCAACATTTCGATGGATCAGATGATGGTGTTCCTCGGCGATGATAAGCTCGGCGTCGGTGAGGATGTAACATTGCTGGGCACGCAGGACAAGGAAACGATCACCGCCTGGGAGATCGCCTTGAAGGCGGAAACGATCGCCTACGAAATTCTCTGCGGTTGGACACCACGCGTGCCCCGCGAATACGAAGGCAAGGGATGGAAACCTATCAGGACCTGATCGAGGCGCGGCGGAAAAAGCTGGACGCCTGGCGCGCGGCGGGCTTCGAGCCCTACCCCTACTCCTTTTCCCGGACGCACACCGTACAGCAATTGCTGGACGGTTTCAAGGAGCTCCTCGCAGGGAAAACCGAGGTGACCGTCGCCGGACGCCTCGTCGCCAAACGTGTGATGGGCAAAGCGAGCTTTGCGCATCTCCACGACGACACCGCGAGAATTCAGTTTTACATTAGCCGCAACGATGTGAACCCCGAGGGCGCCGAGGGGGAAACCACTCCCTACAGCGTGTTCAAGAACGCCGTCGATCTCGGGGACTGGATCGGTTTGCGCGGTTACGCCATGGTCACCAAGACCGGCGAGAAGACGCTGCACATTCTCGAATACACCCCCCTCGCCAAGTGCATCCGTCCGTTGCCGGTGGTCAAGGAGGAAGCGGAAACCGGCCAGCGGCACCACGAATTCTCCGATCCGGATGAGCGTTTTCGCAACCGTCCTCTCGACCTGATCGTCAACCCCGACGAGCGCGAGGTGTTCCGTGCCCGCGCACTGATCATCAGAACAATGCGCGAACATCTGGAAAAGGCAGCCTTCCTTGAGGTGGAAACTCCTGTCCTCCAGCCGCTTTACGGCGGCGGCACCGCGCGACCATTCATGACGCATCACAACCAGCTCAAGAAAGACCTCTACCTCCGCATCGCCGACGAGCTCTACCTGAAACGGCTGATTATCAGCGGGCTCAACCGTGTCTACGAGATCAGCAAGGATTTCCGCAATGAGGGTGTGGACCGGACGCACAATCCCGAGTTCACGATGATGGAATGCTACGCCGCCTTCGAGGACTACACCTTCATGATGGAGCTGGTCGAGTCGATGGTGGCGGACATGGCGCAGAGACTCCACGGCGCCTTCCTTGTACAGTGGGGTGATGGAACGGTGGACGTTTCAACACCGTGGCCACGAGTGAGATTCTTCGATGCACTCTCGGAGGCTGTCGGCGAGGATCTGCTCGACACAACCATCGAAAAAGTGCGTGAGGTCGCCGACCGGCACCACATCGAGTACAACGACAAGGCGAGCTGGGGGAAGATCGTGGATGAGATCTTCGGCGAGCTTGTCGAACCGAAACTCTCCGGCCGGGCGACTTTCATCATCGACTACCCACGCGAACTGTCACCGTTGGCGAAACGGCACCGTGAAGACAAACGGCTCGTCGAACGGTTCGAAGCCTTCATGGGTGGCATGGAGGTGGCCAACGCCTTCAGCGAGTTGAACGACCCTGCCGACCAGCGGGACCGTTTCGATGAACAGCAACTCAACCGCGAGGCCGGCGATGAGGAGGCGATGCCTTTCGACGAGGACTATATCGGCGCTCTGGAACTTGGCCTTCCCCCCACTGCCGGACTTGGCATGGGCGTGGACCGGTTGGCGATGATTCTGACCAACAAGCTGTCGATCCGCGATGTGATCCTCTTTCCGCTCCTAAGGGACAAAGACGCCGGTGGTGGCGAAGAGACGGAATAGTAATAATCCGAGGGGCCGCAAAGCCCCTTTTCTTGAGACGACAGGGTGGCCCGGGATGTGGACCGAAGGTCCATTTCCCGGGTTTCATCGTTTTTCGATTCCATGTGATCAATAACATTCCACAAAATTCCTGTTTCATCTGCTCAGTCTTGAGACCCGGGTAATGCCGGCAAGTCGGCGCAACCCGGACCACCCAGTCGACACAACCTAAACTCATAGATCCTTCACGACGCATGCCTGCGGCAAGCTGTTCAGGATGACTGGTGCAGGGCAGGTTTCCACACCCTGACCGTTTGAGATTCGCGATCGGCCACAATGAACAAATGAACTCGATGTACCTTACAGTTTTAGTGTATCGTGTTGATCTTCAACCCAGCAAAGGACATTATCCTGTATGGACCAAACTGATTTCTGGGATGACTACCAGCACTTGAAACGTGAAACCAGCATGCTGCGTGACAGCGTCCAGCGGCTCAATGTAATCCGTGGACGCTACCACGCCTTGATGGATTCGCCGGGTGTGTTCGTCGCCTTCCTCGAC